>DAIDAJ010000045.1 GCA_027310665.1 Sideroxydans sp.
GTCATCTCGCACAGGTTCGCGCCCTTGCCGCCGAGCAGCATCTTGTTCTTGCCATCACCCTTTTCAAAATCGTAAATGTATTGATTGCTGCCGGTCATGGTGAATCTCCCTCACAGTGCATGCGTAAAAGAAACCAAAGTATTTCGAGTGGACTATAGCGGTCGTGGAAGCCGAGTTTTTTGCTGGCATATTGTGACAGCTCGCACGGGAGTGCATTGACGCATATCAGGGTCAATAATTAAAGGGGGGACTTGAAAAAAGTGAAAGTACTGGCTTGGAAGCGTCCAACCCAAATGGACTATATGGCAAAAACTGCGTCATTCCGGCGAAGGCCGGAATCCAGATGATCAAGATATTCCCACCCTTCGACAGGGTCAGGACAGGTTGACCTTCGGTCAAGTGGGACAACATCAAGGTATTGTCCGCGCACCCGCAAGTGGCAGGCCGTGGTTGTAAGGGGCTGAAGCCCCAACAACACACGCATTTGCGGCATGTCTTTATGACTGGATTCCGGCCTTCGCCGGAATGACGGCCTAATGAACTATTCGGGTTTAAAGCGGCAACCCGAAATCCGGTGAGATCTGTTTCAACCATGCATCCAGCCGTGCATCGCTGAGTGCCTTCTGGTTCTCCTGATCCAGAGCCAGACCGACGAACTGGCCGTCGATCAGCGCCCTGGATGCAATGAAATCATAGTCGTCGGCAGGCCATGCGCCGACCACCCTGGCGCCGCGGGCAGTAAAAAACTCATACAGTATGCCCATTGCATCCACAAATTCTTCAGGGTATTTGTCCTGATCGCCAAGCCCGTAAAGTGCAATGGTCTTACCACTGAAATCCAGTCCTTCAAGTTGCGGCAGGAACTCCTCCCAGCCGCCGCCCATGCAATCGGTGGAAAGACCGGGCAATTGTCCGCCGCCCAGCGTGGAAGTCCCGAAGACAAGATGGGTATAACCGGCCACCAGCGCCGGACTGGCCTTGTTGACGTTGAGTGCCTCGGCCATCGTGTCACCGTCATAGCGTTTCTGGATCAGCTTCGCGATGCGCCTGGTGTTGCCGGTGCTGCTGGAGAAGAACAGTCCGATGCGTGACATGGATACTCCTTGTTGGGGCTGCCGATTGTCATGAATCCAACAATCGGCAGGTGATGCGACAGAAGAATCAGACCGGACCGCGTCCCGCGCGCTTCAATTCAACCGTCCGCGTCAACGCTTCCTCGAACGACACCTTGTCGCCCTTGGGCTTGTAGTCGGCCAGCGCCCTGTAAACCGTGACGATCTTCCCGGCCGCGGACTGGCCCTTGAAATCACCCTTGTCCAGCGCCGCGATGTCGATCAGCTCGTTCCAGATCAGGCCTTCCTGCATTCCGATGGTGGCGATGCTCAGGCCGCCAGCCTCGATCACCAGCGGCTTGTTGATGTTTACCACGAACAGGATGACGCGCACGTCCGGCGCGAAATCGGCCTGGTAATAGGCCAGTACCTTGGGCAGCAACGCGAGCTCGTCCAGGCTGCCGACGTAGAGCTTGATCCTGTCCTCTTCCGCCAGCACGATGGTGTTCTTGATAGTGGCCGTAGGGGGCTTGCGGTGGCCGAGCGCATCGCCGACCTCGCCCAGTGCCAGCACCAGATCGCCGCGATAAGCCGCGTAGCCGGCTTCGGCTTCCTTGAAGTTCATGTTGAACAGCAAACCCTTTTGTTCGTATGTGTCGAATAGCATGTGGGACACCTTGTCGTAAATGAATGTTGGAGCCTTGCATTCAGCAATATCCGTACCAATATTGAGGGTGCTTTTCAGTTACCATTTGAGCCGTTTTTCCAAGTGTGTTATGTAATGACAATGAGCAAAGCATTTACCCGTGAAACCGACGACGAAGACGACGATGAGTTGTCGGCGTTGCCGGCCATTCCCGCCGGCACGAAGAACTACATCACGCCGGCGGGCTATCGCCGCCTGAAAGAGGAATACATGCAGCTACTGGATGTGGAGCGCCCGGCGCTGGTACAGACCGTGGCCTGGGCGGCTTCCAACGGCGACCGATCGGAGAACGGGGACTATATCTACGGCAAGAAGCGGTTGCGCGAGATTGACCGGCGTCTACACTTCCTTGCCAAGCGGCTGGAGAATTCCGAGGTGATCGACCCGGCGCAGCGCCAAGGCTGCGAGCAGGTGTTCTTCGGTGCGACGGTCACGGTATGCCACGGCGACGGCACGGAACGCACCTATAGCATCGTCGGTATCGACGAGGCGGATGTGGGCAGCGGACGCATCAGCTGGGTGTCACCGCTGGCCCGAACGCTGCTCAAGGCGCGCGCGGATGATGCTGTGATGTTGCAGCTGCCTGACGGCGTCGAGGAACTGGTGGTGGTCGAGGTCGTCTATCGGAGCATTGAGCTGTAAATTTTGAAGGTTCGTAAATCTCTTTGCCGTTCGTGCTGAGCCTGTCGAAGCACAAGAGTCCATTTACATTTCTTGAGATTTGATACAACCCAATAGTCTAGAACCGGTTTTGAGTTGGGTTTTGTAGCGTAATTATTATTTAGAATTAAATCATCGCGCTTCTTGGTAACGAACCGTCGTTTACTGATACCTCTTTGGAATTGCGCCTCGTCTCTATGGGCAACGATTAGAGCTCAAGGGCAGGAAGACCGATATGCGGTCATGCGGGAATTGTCGCGAAAACTGACATATTAAGGTTAATGCAGAAACCGGCACCGAACCGGATAACATTGGATAAGGCGATGACTGCGGGTAGACTGCGCGCAGGTGCAAAACTATCAAGGTAGCGTTCCGAAAGCAAAAGAATGAAATACGAACATGACCGTCACGCGAGCGAGGAAATCCTGCGTTTGCTGATTCAGAAAATGGCCGAACATCCGGCAGCGTTCACGCCGCAGAACTATGCAGTATGGTACGAGTACGTGACGGGCATCAACCCGGCTTTGAGCGAGACGATCACCAGGCAACTCGACAACGGCGAACGACTCGACGACGCGACCATTGAAGGGCTTTATCTCAAATATGTATCCGAGTGCAACATGGATGTGGAATGGGCGCTGCGGGAAGATATCCGGCAATTGCTGAGAAAGCTGGCCGAATCGACCAAAGAGACGGATGACCAGGCACATCGATTCGACACCAGTCTGCATGCATACGGCGACACGCTGAAACAGAATCCGGACCCGGCCAGACTGGTCGACTTGATCAAGAACATGGCCGACGATACGAGCAGGATGATCGGCTCCATGCAGGATCTGCAGTCCGAACTGGCGGCCAGCAAGCAGAAAGTGGATAAGCTGCATCTGGAGCTCCAATCAGCCCGCGGCGAAGCATTGATCGACCCATTGACCGGTATCCTCAACCGGCGCGGATTCGAGAACAGCGCAAAAATAGCACTTTCCAATCAGGCTGCTCTCGGCAGCGGCATATGTCTGTTGATGGTGGATATCGATCATTTCAAGACGATCAATGATACCTATGGGCACCTGTTTGGTGACAAGGTCATTCGCGCTGTCGCCAACACACTTAAATCCAAAGTTCGCGGACAGGATTCCGTCGGCCGCATGGGCGGGGAAGAGTTTGCGCTATTGCTGGCAGAAACGGATATATCGGGCGCCCTCACTGTTGCGGAAAATATGAGGAAGACCGTCGAGGGATGCCAGATTCATCGCGTCGATGCCCAGGAGAAGATAGGGGGGATTACCATCTCGATCGGGGTGGCAGAATGCACCAGCGGTGACAGTCTGCTTGATTTGCTGGGCCATGCCGATAAGGCTCTTTATGTTTCCAAAAAGCAAGGCAGGAACAGGACGACCGTATACGCCGATATCAAGGCGCCGTAACGAATCTGCATTGGTCAGGATATTCGCAAGTAAACAATGCCGGCAAGTATGGGGGATGCTTTCATCAGGCAGGGGAGACCCATGCGAAGAATTGGATTGATCGAAGCCGAACGCTTCATCCTGACATGTTGTTCGCTTATTCGCTGATGAACTGGCAAAATTCGGCCGACAGGAAACCCGTGTTGGGGTGTCCATCATGGGGACAGGCTAATGACAAGATTATCGGGAATGCGAAATGCTATTGCGATGTTGCTACTGGCGATCGTGTGCGGCAGCGCGAATGCAGAGTGGGCTTATTTTGGCACGGCCGTTGTTCGGGATGGTGTCGTGATGGCTTATGTCAATCAATCTACCATTCAAAGGCATGGCAAGAGAGTGACGATGTGGATTTTGTATGATGCCAAGACGCCCAGGAAATTCGAGGATTCCACCTATCTCTCCTCCATGGGGCAGGATGAATATGACTGTGAGACAGGGCAATCAAGGAACCTTGCCGTGTTGTTGTATTCCGATAATCGGGGACATGGCACCGTTGTTTCGAAATCTTCCGCCCCCAGCAGTAGTTGGGATCCCGCGCCTCCAGATTCAATGGCCGGACATCTCTTGAAATATGCCTGCGAGATAAAATAGGGTTATGCAGCTTATCGAATTTCGAGTTGGATAACCGAACTGATAGAATAAGTCCTCGTAAAATACCTGGTTGATTATTGCGCATGACAAGCACTTCGAGCGAACCTCCAAAGTCAGACTCCGCTGCAGACGAAATGTCAGAGGTGGAATTGGCCGACGAAGATATTCTGGATGCGATGCGGCATATTCCAGGCTATCTGGACATCTCAACTGAAGACTTCAGGACGATCTATCACCTGGCTCATCGCCATGCGATGGAGCGCCTGTTCGATAATTTCAGGGCTGAAAATCTCATGCGTACGGGTATCGAGCCTTTGCTGCCCGGCATGTATCTCGACGAGGCAGCCAAAGCCCTCGTTCGGTCCGGCCTCAAGAGCTTGCCTGTCGTGGATGAAAACGGTTGCGTGACAGGAATGCTCACCGAAACTGATTTCCTGCGACGGCTGAAGGTGGATACTTTCCTGGGGCTGCTGCTGGCCATGCTGGATGAGTCCTTCGAACTCAAGCATCGTTGTCATGAGACGCATGTGAGCGCGGCCATGACAATCCCGGCCATTACCGTGACCCGGGATGCCAGTTTCGCGGAGGTCGTCAGCGCGTTCCAGAAGCATGACGGTCGAAGCACTCCCATCGTGGACGGCAATGGCCGGCTGATTGGCGTGCTGCTGCGCAAGGATTTCATTGCCGCGTTTCATCAGGGAAGTCACCGTTGAAAATCCCTGAATACTTTAAAAAGATGAGCGGTTCTACACGAGGCAGCCCGCCGCGTGTCAGCAATTCCGAAATCATCTGGTCATGGATCGGTGCATTCCTGGGAATATCCGCGGTGGCCTGGGTGGATCACCTGTTTTTCGAAGGAACCGATCTGACTTTGATGATCGGTTCTTTTGGCGCCTCGGCCGTCCTTATCTATGGCGCCATCCGCAGTCCCCTGGCCCAGCCGCGCAATCTGGTTGGGGGCCACATCATCTCCGCCATCGTCGGCGTCACCTGCTGGAAGCTGTTCCAGCATTACCCCTGGCTCGCGGAAGCGATGGCGGTGGCCACTGCCATCGCGATCATGCATGCCACCAGAACGCTGCATCCGCCCGGTGCCGCCACAAGCCTGATCGCGGTGATGGGCTCTCCGGCGCTTCATAAACTGGGATACTGGTATGTACTGATACCCGCGACTCTGGGCCCACTGATCATGCTGCTGGTGGCGGTGCTGGTTAACAATATTCCAGAGTCAAGACGCTATCCGGAAATCTGGTTCTGACGCACCTGGATTGAGGTTGCCGATCTTCCTGGCCGTGGCATCAATTTGCATGATGTGCGTCTTCATATAGAGGCATCACTGTTGGCAGCAATGCCTGTATCTGCTGGATGCGGTTCTCTTCAGCGGGGTGTGTGCTAAGGAATTCGGGAGGCCGCCCGCCTCCCATGCTGGCCTGTATCATCTTCTGCCATAGACTGATCCCGGCGCGCGGATCGTACCCGGCGCGCGCGGCAAGTTCGAGACCGATCCTGTCGGCCTCGCTCTCGTCGGTGCGGCTGAACTTGGTTGCGATGAATTTATCGTATCCGGCAGATGCCAGGTCTGCAGACCCTCCGCCGAAACCAAGCAAAGCGGTGCCGATTCCAATTGCAGTTTGGGCCGCGATCGCCTGCGATACCTGTTCACGCGAGTGTTCACGCAGGGCATGCGAGATCTCATGTCCCATCACGATGGCGATCTCGTTGTCGCTGAGGTGGAGCGTGTTGATCAACCCGGAATAGAACATGATCTTTCCTCCCGGCATGCAGAATGCGTTGAGCTCGTTGCTGCTGATGACGTTCACTTCCCATTTCCAGCCAGGCGCGTCCCGGCGAAACACGGCGGTCTGAGGCTCGATGCGGGCGGCAACCGCGCGAACGCGCTGGAGCATTGCACGGTCCTCATTCAACTTGCCTTTGCCCGCCGCCTCCGAGGTCAGCTTGTTGTAGCTTTGTGCGGCCATTTGATCAAGCTTCGCAGAGGAAATAAGCATCAGTTGCGGACGGTCGGCGCCAACTGCCCCACTTGCGGTGGTGGTCGTGCAGCCGCTCAGGGCACCCAACGTCAATCCGATTAGAAATGCAGCGTAAATAATTAAAGCAGGCATGGTCCTGGATGTTGAAACAGTATTCACCAGTGATGTCCCGGATGGCTCGGGAGTGGCGAATCGTACCGCATTTCGCGGATCAAGTTCATGGGTGCAGCTACTTGCAGGCCACGCAATATCGACGTCTGACGCCTGGCCTGTGCTCGTCTCGGCCGCCAATCACGGGCGGGGGCAACCGCACTTCAAACCTGTATCGCGCCGCTTTCGCGCATGTCCAGAATCTTTCCGGTATAAGCGTCAATGGATACCAGCCATGTTTTGAGACCTCGAGAAATCTCGACGTGGTAAACATTCCCGCCGTTCTTGCCGGCTGCCCAAGGGGTCGATTCGCCGGAAGCATCGCCGGGGTTGCCGCCCGAATCGCGATTCACAATGATGGTTCTGCAGAAATCACCCTCTTCGCACTCTCTCAGGTCGCGCGCAAAACTGACTGTGGCAGTCAAGGCGATGATGCCTGCTGCGGCAGGAAATATCTTGAAATACTTCATCACATTCCTTTTCTTAAGTATCAATTGCCTGTTTATCGGGTCAGATGAAATGTAGCCAGCATCTCATCCACGCCGATGAGATTGTGACTGCAGCAAATAGTTCCACGGGGCTGTTCACATAACCAGCATCGGAGAGCAAGTGGCCAGCATAACTCCCGAATGTAAAATCCGGATGACAGCATTGGTGTAAGCTGCAAAAAAATCCATCATGAAAGACCTGCCGTGAATACGAACTCCTTACGCTCATCGGGAATTTTTTTAACTGTTACTCTTGCTGCCGTCTGCCTGCTTTCCGGATTTGGCACTATTTCGCACGACAAGAATTACGAGTGTGCAGGCAAAAGCGACAATGGAATGGTGCCTTACCGGGAATTTCCATCCCTTCATTTTGAGGGGCGCCGGCTGAAAGTTTCTGGATCCGATATATTTTCGGCATACAACTATGAGATCTGCGACCCAAGTGGCTCGCTTGTGACCTTTGCCACGCAGCAGGAAATATGTCATGCGGGAACGGCGAGTCCAATCGCATCAAGAGCTTCAAGAGGATCATTAGACACGACCTCCGGGCTTCTGGAGCTTGTTGGCGCGCAAGGATTGCATGGGGAGTACCAGTGCAAAGAAGTCGCCAAGAAATGATGATTTGGAAGACACTTCGGCAATGCCGCGTTAACGAGAACACTGACAGGTGTTAGCCGTTATATCTTGATGGACATCTTTTCAAGACTCAGGGCCGGAGTGTTCCTCCTCCCTCTTCATTTTCATCATCCAGACGAAGCAGGTTGTAGCGCGCCTGGTAGAGTCGCGGGTCCAGTTCCAAGGCGGTGGTGAATTCGCGCCGGGCGTCGTCATTTCTGTTGGAGAGCCGGTACGCGTGGCCCAGGTTGTTGTGCACGCGCGCCTTGTCGGGTGACTTTGCCACGGTGTCTTCCCATAAGCTGATCTCGTTGGCGTAGACCTGATTGCGCAGTATGGTAAGGCTGACGAGGCCAAGCAGGAGAGCGGCGGCAGCCAGACGCAATGCCGCGATGTTCAACCACAGCATGAGTTCGATGCTCAAGGCGAGAAACAGCGGCCACCCCGCCAGATACATCTGGCGCTCGTTGGCGATGTCGATGCGCGGCAGGAACAGATAAAGCGGGATCAGCTGCAACATCGCCCACGTCAAGGCGAAGCCGAGCCAGGGGCGCCTGCGCCAGAAGATCAGCATCACCACAAAAGCAGCGATGAAACAGAAGAGCGGCAACAGCGCGCCGGAGAGACCGGTGCGCAGCGGAAGATCGGGATCGATGTTCAGCCACAGCGGCAGCGCCCATTGCCGCAACAGATAGGCGAAGCTGGAGATCTGCGTGGCGATATTGCCTTGCAGGCCGCTGAATGCGGCGCTGCGTTGCATCTGGGCGAAGTAGCTGTCGCTGATTATGAAGAACAGTACTGCACAAGCCGACACCGCCCACACCGGCCATTGCGGTCTGATCGCGATCTGCCATCTTCCGCCACAAGCCAGTTCCCAGGTCAGCAGCGCAAGCGGAAAAGTGATCGCCGTCTCCTTGACGCCGAGTGCCAAGATGAACAGCAGAGGGGTGATGACATACATATGGATGCTGCTGCCCCGGGTGCGCCCGGTCACGTAGCTGAGCAATGCGGCCAGATAGAACAATGTCATCAGCGAGGCGGAGCGTCCGCTGATGTAACTCACGGCTTCGGTGTGGATGGGATGTACTGCGAACAGCAGCGCGGCGAGCAGCGGAGCCTGCCGCAGGCTGTCGCGCTGCCACTGTTGCCGGATGTATGCCCGCGCGAGTCGGTACACCAGAAAGGCATTCACCCCATGGATCAGCAGATTGGCAAGATGGAAACCGGCAACGCCCATGCCCATCGCCCAGTTCAGGGTGTAGCTGAATTTTAGCAACGGGCGTATGCCGCTGCCGAGGCCGCCGAGCCAGCCTGCCCAGGTATGGACTTGCGGCTCGTCGACGATGACGTTGTAGTCGTCGAACTGGAATGCGCCGCCGAGTACATTTGCGTAGCCGATGCACACGGCCAGCGTCAGCCACATCAGCGCTCCGGTGTGTGATTCAGGGCGTATGGCGCGCATGGTCGAAGGCCAGATCGAGCACATCGACCGCATCCCACCAGCGGTCATGCCCGTGCAACATGATGAACAGCACGGTGTCATCGCCGCGCCTGGCGTAGGCGGCCAGGCACTTTCCGGCGTTTGGCGTGAATCCGGTCTTGAGGCCGAGCGCGCCTTCATAGCGGCCGATCAGTGCGTTCTTGTTCTCGAGCGCGTAGCTGTGCTGTCCGTCCAGCGTCGCGATCTGCATCTTCCTTTGCGAGGTCGCGTCGAGCAGGGTGGGGTGTTCGAGCAATGCGTGCACCAGAATGGAAATATCTGTCGAGCTGGAATAATGCCCCGGCTTATCGTGTCCGCAGGCGTTCATGAAATGCGTGTTCCGCATGCCGAGCATGCGGGCGCGATGGTTCATGCGCGTAACGAACCTGGATTCATTGCCGTCGACATGATCGGCCAGCGCATGGCAGGCATCGTTAGCCGACGGGATGAGCGCGGCCTCAAGCAGGTCGCGTACGCGAAAACGTTCGCCACTCTTGAGCCCTATGCGGGAGCCGGTCTCGCGGGTGGCCGACGGGGCGACGGTCACGACGTCATCGGGTCGCGTCTGCTCCAGCACGAGCAGCGCGGTCATCAGCTTGGTCAGGCTGGCAAGCGGAAGACGACGGTCGGGATGCCTGGCCCAGATTGATTTGCCATTCAGTTCGACCAGGTAGGCCGAGGCGACTTCGGGGAACGGATCGGGTTGCGATGCTGCCAATGCGGTATTGGCCAGCAGCCACAACCCGAATAAGAGAACCTTGCGCACCTAGAAGCCGAATTTGCTTCTCAACTTCTTGGCGGCCTCCAGTACATCGGAAGCGGTATTGCTGCCCGTGGAATCACCGGATTTTTGCGCCGCCGATGCAGCTTCGCTTGATGTGTTGTCATCCGGGGAGTCGTTCTTGCCACTCAGGCACTTTTTAATGTCCGCGGCGCGCGTTGCTGCGGTGTAACTGCGCCCCTCGCATTCCCTGCGGCGCGTATCCTCGCGGTAGGCTTTGGCTTCCGCAGGACAGTATGCGGAGAGCTGGCTGTAGTTTTCGCCGTTCAGTTGTTTGCAGATCGCCTTGGTGGTCGCGGATATGTCCACCTTGCATTCATTGGCGATGGAAACGCCGCCGGCAATGTGCTGCTCGTGCATCTGCAGGGCGCTATAGGCCTGAACGTCTTTGGGAGCGTCCTTGCGCACCCTGTCGCACAACTGCTGGCGCTGGTCGCCGCAAGCCGAACCCGGCTGCAGGATAAGGTCGGAACCGCTGATCCAGTCGGCCGTGCTGTGGTAGCGCGACGAGTCGCAGATCTGCGCCTTCGCCTTCTTGACGATCTCTTCCGAATCACAGCTGCCGCCGACACGCTTGCCGCTGAACGCCATGTTCATGTTCATGTCCTGGCCGTGCGATTTACCGGAGAATTGCATCTTGCCGTCGTAGCCGTTGGCCGTGGTGGTTTGCTCTCCGGTGCCGGTCATCACTTCGCCGTCGCGGTCGCAGCGCGCTTTCCAGGTGGTCTTGTTGCCGGCGGTCTTGACGTCGGTCATCTTGCAGCTCTTGTCGCCGGAAGTTTTTTCGGGATTGTTTTCAGCGCCCTTGGGAATGCACACCTTGGTTGTGGTTGCAGGCATGGCAAAAGGCATGCCCGGCATTTCCATCTTGCTGGTGACCTCCCAATACTCGCCGGGCGCAGCGTAAGCCGCAACAGTCAGAAAACCGGTCATCATGCCAAGGATTGCGACGAAGTCTCTGTTCATGATCTCTCCACAAGATAGTTTGGAATCGAGTCAGGGCAGTGCCGCGGCGATTCTTTGCTATTCGGCACGGCGCGTCAAGGAAATTGGGGTATCCGAATTTTCCGGTGGATGTGCTATAGTGTGACCACTATATATGACTATTTGGGGGTGCAATGCAAACAGCCATTGGAGCAGGAGAATTCAAGGCAAAGTGCCTGCAACTTCTCGATGACGTTGCCGAACAGCGTGGGACTTTAGTCATCACCAAACATGGCAAGCCCGTCGCGAAACTTGTTCCTGTGGAGCCCGAGCAAAGAATGTTTGGAGCGCTGAAAGGGAGTGTTGTCGAAGAACAGGATATCGTTTCGCCTGTCAGCGCCGACTGGGAATCCGCCAAGTGAGTCTGGTGTTGCTGGATACACACGCTTGGGTATGGTTGCTAAACGGCGACCCCAAACTCAACCCCAAGGCCGTGAAAGCGATTGAACGCTCATTATCCGAAGAGGCGGTATTGTTGTCGGCGATTTCTCCTTGGGAGGTCGCCATGCTGGTCAACAAAGGAAGGCTCACATTGGATCGCGACGTAGGAGAATGGGTGGCCACGGCCGCATCCATTCCTGGTATTCGGCTCGAACCAATTTCACCGGAAATTGCAGTCGCCAGCACGCGGCTTCCGGGGAATATCCATCCCGATCCGGCAGATCGTTTGATTGCCGCGACTGCTCGCCATCTTGGTGCGATACTGATTACAGACGACCAGTTATTGCTTGATTATGGTACAACCGGGCACTTGAAAACCTTGAAGGCGGGGCGTTAAGCGTGCTCAACCCAACAGAAAATCCGCATGGCATGAAATTGAAATTGGAAAACAGGGAAAAAGAAAAATAGGGGACCACGGTTTCCAGCAACAGTCAAAGTAGCGTTCCCTGTCTCGTATCAACCAACCTATCTTTGCTCGGCCTGCCGGATTGTCCTTTGCTAGCTCTTCGTCCCAGCATGGCCCCGATCTCTTTCTGAAACCGTTCACTCCCCAATGCATAATTTCCATTGGTTGCATTGCGTATCTGCTCAACCGTTTCTTCATCAAGGTGCGCCTTGAACAGAGCCCGGTAAGCTATCTGCGTGGTCTCATCATCGCCACCGAGTCGCTGGTACTCTTCATGCGGTTTAATGATGCGGCTTACCTTGCCCAGTGCATTCGCATGATAGCTTGTCCAGCGATAGTCCTGAGGGCGAACGACCATTCCTGCGCGAACCGGGTTCAATTCGATATAGCGATAGCATGCCAGCACATAGTCTTCTGTCTGTGTCAGGCAGGAACGGAACCTGCCCTCCCACAGGGTGCCGCTGCGCTTATAGGTACGGTTGATGTATTGCACGTAGCGCTGACCGAGATTTTTCATCAGCAAGGCGGCGCTGTCCGGGCGAGCGGGTGTCAGCAGCAAATGTACGTGGTTGGTCATCAATACGTAGGTGTGGACAGCGCAGCCGAATTTGGCGGCAAATTCCTCAAGGTAATGCAGGTAGAACTGGTAATCCTCTTCGGCATGGAAGCACGCCGAACGGTTGTTGCCGCGCTGGATGATGTGCCATGGGATACCGGGTATCGAGATGCGCGCGCGTCGGGGCATGAGGTTCTTTCAATGAGAAGCTGCCGTTATGTTATCTATAAACCGTGGTCTGTCCCCTATTATTCCAAGAATCAAGTCGGAATAGGCGTTCTGTGCATGTGCCTCCAGATCGTAACCATAGCCAATTACCGGGCGCTGTGGATCCGAATTATCCAGGGTGACTGACAGGCCGCTATTACTTCCACCTTTGAGGCCCAGCCCATACAAGCGCAAGGAATCATTCTCGGCCACCTTGAGCAGGAAATCCCGTTCGCCGAGATATGTTGGGTTGGTGCTGTCCAGGGTATAGTTGAAATGTAAAGTGATCGTCATTTTATTTCCTCGTTATTTGGTAACTATCATGCGAAACCTGCAAACTGTTTCCGCTTTGAGTAGTGTTCTACCGTCAGGCAGCTTTTCGATACCCTGATACTTCAATACATCCGTGTATTCCCGATGCGGTGTGCCCTTACGATAGTCACGAACACTATTTAATTTTCGATTGTAACAACTCAGGTAAGTCACTCCATCGTAGATAAACGGGCGCACAATGTTACATGCGAGGTTCTCCAATATCACGGCAAGCGGGGGATGGCCATTTTGGCCTTGAATGGGTACATCCCATTCGATGGGTCCCTGCATCAAATCAATGTCACCTTTGCGAAAAATGGACCAACTATCCCCAGAATTGCAAGCACCGCCATAGCCAAGATAACAACTCATAAAGCCATGTTTAATGAAGGTCTTGATTTGCCCATCATTGTTTATATCAATATCGGCTGCAATAAATGGAATATTTGGATACACATCATGGTTCTGTCCACTGCCAGGTTGTATTTGTTTTCCGACCCGCCATTTAATAGCATCAAATTCTGGGCTGGTAGGTTGGAAAGAAAATGACATGGTGACAAAGCTACGCAAATCATTTTTGGCTCCGGGTAGCAAAGGTGGCTGAATTCCTCCATCTTTCACATATTCGGCTTCATCGTTTATCGTGTTAAATGGTTTCTTGAAATATTTGCTGAACACACCTGCCATGTGTGAACAAACCTTATCGTTATTATTTTGTTCAAGTTTGTAGCGGTAGGTATCAAATTCTCCTGTCGTACCTTGTATTGGATAAGTCAGACAAAGAATCAAAAAACCAAGCAGGCAAGTTCCGCTATGGAAATTAGGGGTTATGCTTAACTTATTTTTCATGCTGCAATTCTTCCTTTCTTATCGTTCGCTACGATCTATGGTGTTCTTGATTCATCCATGCCCCCGACCTTCAGCTTCCTGCCTGGTTTGATCGCTTGACTCACTCACCGTACTCAACGTGCCCTGACCTATCCTCACCACCTCATCCACCAGCAGGTTCTTGGGCATGGCATGGGTGATGAACAGCATAGAGACTTTGCCCTTGAGCTGGTTGATGGTCGCGGCGAAATGTTCGGCGGTGTTGGCGTCGAGGCTGCTGGTGGCCTCATCGAAGACAAGTATTTTTGGCTGCTTGATGAGTGCGCGCGCAATAGCCATGCGTTGCTTTTGGCCGCCGGAGAGCCCGACGCCGCGTTCGCCGATCTCAGTCTGGTAGCCTTGCGGTAAGGCTTCGATGGCGCTGTGGATCTCCGCCATCTTGCAGCACTGCACGATCTGGTCGAAGGTGGCGTGTGGGTTGGCCATCAGCAGGTTGTCGTAGATGGTGCCGGAGAAGAGGATGGTTTCTTGCGGCACGACGCCGAAATAGTGTCGCAGTTCGTTGGCGGAGAGGTAGCGGATGTCGTTGCCATCGATCTTGATGGTGCCGCTGGCGGGCTGGTAGAAGCCCTGCAGGAGTTTGGTGAGCGTGCTCTTGCCTGATCCCGATGGCCCCATGATGGCAACTACTTTGCCGGGCGTGACCTTGAGGTTAAAGTTCTGATAGAGGAACGGGCGATCCTCGGCATAGCGGAAGCTGAGGGCTTCGATGTCGATCTGGCCTTTGCCTTCGCGCATGCGGCTGGGCAGCACTGAATAGGGTTCCATCGGGGCGTTCATGATGTCGCCCAGGCGCTGCACGGACATGTTGGCTTGCTGGAACTGCTGCCACAACCCCACCAGCCGCAACATGGGTTGCGATACTTTGCTGGCATACATCTGGAAAGCGATGAGCATACCGATGGAGAAATCGTTGTTGTTCATGACGGTATAGGCACCCACAATCAGGATGAGCAAGGTCATCATTTGTTCGAGGCCGTTGGAGATGACGTTATAGGTGTTGCCGATCTGGCGGACGTTGAAACCGGTACGCAGGTATTCGGCGAGATAGTCGCTGTAGCGCGCATTGAGCTGGGGCTCCATCTGCAGGCTCTTGACGGTTTCCAGACCTGATACGTATTCGGTGGTGAAAGCCTGGTTGCGTGCACCCAGCATGAATTGTTCGTTCAGTTTGGCTCTGAAGAGAGGCGCGACGATGAAGCTCATGGTAGGGGCGGTAATGAACATGCACGCAAACTAACCCGCCCCTGATACAGGGTCAATATGCCAAACGGCCTATTACTTCTTCATGGCTTGTGTTTGAAGGTTGATATCATCCGGGCAATCAGCGATTTCATGCGCCGCTTGATGCGTTGATAGACAGCCCAGTTATCCAGATAGGCGTGGATGCGGTTGCGGTAATACATCACGACAGCATACAGGCGTGCGAACCAGCCGAGTTGCATCAATGCCGGGCGCGTGAGGTTGAAGATGCGCGAGAACAGTGCCATGCCCATCAGCTTCGCCAGCACAAAGACAGCGCTGCCGACGAGCCAGTGTCCCGCGGCGATGGCATGCAGGCCGATGAGTTTGGCGGGTATCAGGATCAGGCTGGGCAGCAGGAAAGTGACCAGCGCCCAACCCGGGTGCAGTGTGGCGATGTACTTCTCGATGGTCCGAACCAGACGCATCGCGCCCAGTCTGGCCATGAGCGCCGCCGTCCAGTCCCAGATGGCTTCCTCGATCAGGAAAACGATCGCGGCGAGCCACGTAAACGGTGCGAGCAACTGGCGTTTGATCTTCTTCAAGAGAGCGATTCCGTGGAATGGGGCGGCATTCTAGCAAGGGCCAAGCCCGATTCTGTGCCTGACCTATTTATGCCTTGCGTATTGACAGCAGAACGCTCGTTCTTTAGGATGCAAGAACGTTCGTTCTGTAGAGGAGATGTCATGACTGATTCCGACCCCAGTGCCAGGGACGCCGAGTATCTGGCCAAGCTGCAGGATTACTACGCTTCCTGGAAGAGCATACCTTCCTATGCCGCGCTGTGCGACGTGTTCGGCATCGCTTCCAAGTCCTGGGTGAAGGCCATCCTGGACAGGCTGGAAAAGGCCGGGTTCGTGGAACGCACGCCGGACGGGATGTGGATACCCAGCCGCCAGTTCTTCGCCCGCCCTTTTGCCGAATCCGCCGTGCAGGCCGGCATGCCCGTCGCTGTTAGCGAGACCCAGGGCGATTATTTCGTCATCGACGAGATGCTGATCGACAAGCCTTCCACCACCACGATGATCCCGGTGAAAGGCGATTCCATGATCGACGCGGGTATCCGCGAGGGTGACATCGCCGTGGTGGAAAAGCGCAACCTCGCCAATGTCGTCGATATCGTGGTGGCCATCGTGGACAACGAATTCACGCTGAAGACGCTGGACAAGGAACGCGGCCAATATATCCTGCGTCCGGCCAACCCGGCGTTTCCGGTGATACGCCCGCAGGGCACACTGGAGATATTCGGTGTGCTGGTGGGGTTGATCCGAAAATACCGTTGATGTGGCGGATGTCCAAAACAGAAAAACAATAATTAGCCACAGAGGACACAGAGATCACAGAGCAGGTTGGTCGTTGGAGCAAGAGATAGCAGGAATTGCGGGCAAGGCGGCGTGCTCGGGTGAAACACCTTATTCTCTGTGTACTCTGTGATCTCTGTGGCTTGATGTTGGGACTTTCGGTCTTGTTTCTCGGTATTTAAGAGGCGGGGGTCGGCAATGTTTTGCTAAAATCGCAGCCCGTCCGCAATTGACATCTCACCATGAACCCGACTTTAGTTTTCGACATCGAAACCATTCCCGACATCGCCGGGCTACGCGCCCTGTATGAGCTGGACAGCGCCGTGAACGATGCCGAAGTGGCGGAGATGGCTTTTCAGATGCGCCGCCAGAAGACGGGCAGCGATTTCCTGCCGCATCACCTGCAGCGCGTCGCGGCGATCTCCTGTGTCCTGCGCGAAGGCGACAACTTCAAGGTGTGGACACTGGGCGAGATGGACGAGGACGAAGGCAGCATCATCCAGCGTTTCTTCGACGGCATCGAAAAATACACCCCGCAGATCATTTCATGGAACGGCAGCGGTTTCGACCTGCCGGTGCTGCATTACCGCGGGTTGATCCACGGCATCCAGTCTCCGCGTTACTGGGATCAGGGCGAGGACGACAAGGATTTCAAATGGAACAACTACATCAGCCGCTATCACTCCCGTCATCTCGACCTGATGGACTTGCTGGCGATGTACACGGGACGCGCCAATGCGCCGCTGGACGAACTGGCGAAGCTGATCGGTTTTCCCGGCAAGCTGGGGATGGATGGCAGCAAGGTATGGGAGGCGTATCAGCAAGGCAAGCTGGCCGAGATACGCAACTACTGCGAGACCGATGTGGTGAACACCTATCTGGTGTTCGCGCGCTTCCAGCTGATGCGCGGGCAATTCACCAGGGCGCGCTACGAGAAAGAATGCGAACTGATCCGTGCCACGCTGGGCAAATCCGATGAAGCGCACTGGAAAGAATTTCTGTCGCAGTGGCCTGAAAAGAAATCCGCATGAACCCCGTCATCATTGAATCCATCGACCACGAAGGTCGCGGCATCGCGCATGCCGACGGCAAGGTCATCTTCATCGAGGGAGCGCTGACCGGCGAGCGCGTGACCTATTCCTCGTACCGAAAGAAGAACAACTATGAGCAGGCGAAGGTCGAGCAGATCCTGAAGCAGTCGTTCATGCGCGTGCAGCCGAAGTGCCCGGTCTTCGGCGTGTGCGGCGGCTGCTCCATGCAGCATCTGGATCCGCGTGCGCAGGTGGCCGTCAAGCAGCGCGTGCTGGAGGACAATCTGCAGCGCATCGGCAAGGTCAAACCCGAAGTCGTGTTGCCTCCGATCTACGGGCAAGCCTGGGCCTACCGCCAGCGCGCGCGGTTGTCGGTGCGCCATGTGCTGAAGAAGAACAAGACGCTGGTGGGCTTCCGCGAGCAGAACGGCAAATACGTGGCGGACATGCAGCATTGCGAGATATTGACGCCCAAGATCGCCGCCTTGCTGCCGCTGCTGGGTGAGCTGAACGAGAAATTCACCGTGCGCGATATCCTGCCGCAGATCGAAGTGGCGGTAGGGGAGCATGTGGACGTGCTGGTGCTGCGCATCCTCGCCGCGCTCACGCCGTCGGATGAAGCCCTGATCAAGGAATTCGCCGATACGCACCATGTGCAGTTCTGGACACAGACCAAGGGGCCGGAAACCGTCGTGCCGTTCTATCCGCTGGATGCACCCGCGTTGAGTTACAGCCTGCCTGAATTCGCGATCACCATGCCGTTCGCGCCGACTGAATTCACCCAGGTGAATAGCGACATGAATCGTTTGATGGTCAGCCGTGCCATGCGTCTGTTGAAGCCGCAAGCAGGTGAACGTATCGCCGACTTCTTCTGCGGTTTGGGCAACTTCACATTGCCCATCGCCAGAAGCGGGGCGCGGGTACTGGGTGTCGAAGGCAGCGACGCACTGGTCAGGCGCGCCAGGCAAAACGCCGAATACAACGGTTTGTCGGGAAACACGGAATATCGTGCGATGAACCTGTTCGAGATGAATGAAGCCCTGCTGGCCCAGCTGGGCGGCTTCGACAAATGGCTGGTCGATCCGCCGCGCGACGGGGCCATCGAACTCATGAAGTCCATCACGCCGGAAATCGCACCCCGACGCATTGTGTATGTCTCCTGCAGTCCTTCTACGCTGGCGCGCGATGCCGAGGTGCTGGTGCATGTGAAGGGCTATGCGCTGAAAGCGGCGGGCGTGATGAACATGTTCCCTCAGACTTCGCATGTGGAGTCCATCGCGCTGTTTGAGCTGGACAGGTAGGGCCGGTCCGGGAAAACGGGGAGGGCAATATGCTGGCGGCTGAAGTTGAATGTTCGAATATCTCCGTCAAACCTGCTTTGGGGGACTCGCGTTTGGTAAGATGACCGTATCGGTCGAAGGCAGTTTCGATGGAATGCAAAGCCCATGAGCGCTCCCCAACGCAGTTACGCGAATCAGAAAAAGCTCGTCGCCGCGCTGCGCGATCCGAACCGCTATCCAGTCATTCCGTCATCCGTACAACTGATCGAGACGCATATCTCCTGGGTGTTGCTGGCAGGGGATTTTGCATACAAGATCAAGAAGGCGCTCGACCTGGGCTTTCTGGATTACACGACACTGGAATTGCGGCGGTTTTGCTGCGACGAGGAGATCAGGCTCAACCGGCGCACTGCACCCGACATCTACCTGGATACGGTTCCAATCGGGGGCAGCCTGGACAACCCGGAGCTCGGTGCGCAACCTGCGATCGAATATGCCGTCAGGATGCGCCGCTTCCTCCCCGAAAAGCTGATGGATGCCCTGCTGGTGCGCGGCAGGGTGACGCTGCAGCACATCGACAATCTTGCAGCCGTCATCGCGCGGTTTCATGCCAGCCTGCCATCGGCGAACGCGGGTTCGGGGTTTGGGACCGCCGCATCGATCGGCGCGGCGGCGAGGCAGAACTTTGAGCAGCTGCGTGCGTACCTGACGGAAGATACGGACAGGGTAGTTATCGCCGAACTGGATGCGGCCACCGATGCCGAGTTTGCAGCATGCTGGGAAAGGTTTGAGCAGCGCCGCAAGCTGGGCTTTGTGCGCGAATGCCACGGCGACCTGCATCTGGGTAACATCGTGCTGGACGGCGATGTTCCCTTTCTATTTGACTGTATCGAGTTCAATCCTTCATTGCGCTGGATAGATGTGATGGATGAGGTCTCGTTTACGGTGATGGATCTTTTGCACCGCAGCCATCCCGAATATGCATGGCGCCTCCTGAATGCCTGTCTGGAGGCAAGCGGCGATTACGCGGGCGCAGGCGTGCTGCATTTCTATCTTGCCTATCGCGCCACGGTGCGCGCCAAGGTCTGTGCCATTCGGGCCGGTCAAAGCGGAATATCCGAACATGCGAGATCGGATGAGTTGGCGATGTGCCGCAGTTATCTGGCGCTGGGGCGGCAATTCCTGGGCAGGCATCGTCCCGTGTTGATCGTCACGCACGGCCTGCCCGGCTCCGGCAAGACCACATTCTCCCAGTTTGCGCTACAGCAGATTGGGGCCATACGCATCCGTTCGGATGTCGAACGCAAGCGTCTCTTCGGTCTGGATGCGCTCGACAGCAGCGGCCCGCGTGCCGGAGGCATCTACGGTGCCGAGGCGACCCTGAAAACCTACGCGCGCCTGCACGAACTGGCAAACGAACTTTTGGCTGCGGGATTCCCCGTGATCGTGGATGCGGCTTTTCTCAAACAGGAGGAACGCGAACAGTTTCGCCTGCTCGCAAAACGTCTGTCGGTGCCATTTGCGATTGCCACGTTGCAGGCTCGAGATCACACCTTGCGTGAACGCATCCGGCAACGGCGCAATGATGCTTCAGAAGCGGATGTTGCCGTGCTGGAAAAACTGAAAGCGGTGCAAGAGCCGTTGTCCGGGATCGAATTCGCATATGCTGCGAGCTTTACCACCGAAGAACTTCCCGGCAGCGCAGCGAACAGCGAAGCCTGGGGCAGGCTCCAGGATTTGCTGACAAGTCCGGCATCAGGGTAGAGTGCCGGGAAGTCTTGACGAAACACTCGCCAGATAAAAAAGGAAGAATGGTATGGATGATTCGAACGCGCAGCAGGCGACAGCAAAGAAACTCACCCCCGGTGCGATCGCCAGCTACCTGAACCAGTATGTCGTCGGGCAGGAAGATGCGAAGAAGGTCCTGTCAGTGGCCTTGTATTCACATAACCGCAGGTTCGGCAAACGGCAACTGGGAGGCGTTGAGATCGCCAAGAGCAACATCCTGCTGATCGGGCCGACCGGTACCGGCAAGACCTTGCTTTGCGAAACCCTGTCCCGGATCGCGCGAGTGCCTTTCGTCACGGCCAATGCCACTTCGCTGGCGCAATCCAAGTACGTCAACGAGGAGATCGAGG
The DNA here is from genome assembly GCA_027310665.1 of Sideroxydans sp. Classification (GTDB taxonomy): domain Bacteria; phylum Pseudomonadota; class Gammaproteobacteria; order Burkholderiales; family Gallionellaceae; genus Sideroxyarcus. Next base: position 20,764 of record DAIDAJ010000045.1, read on the forward strand.
CGCTGCTGCAGCGCCTGCTGGAGAAAGCGGAAGGGAATATCGCCATGGCCCAGCGCGGTATCGTCTTTATCGACGAGATCGACAAGCTGAAGACTTCCGAGGGAGAGCAGCGCGGCACGTCCGGAGAGCGGGTGCAGCATGCACTCTTGAAGATCATGGAAGGGGCTTCCGTCAGAGTGGGTAGCGCACAGACGCTCGACACGACGAATATTCTGTTCATTTGTGCGGGAGCGTTCGTCGGCCTGGAGAGCATCACCGCAACAAGCCACGCATTCGGTTTCATTTCCGTCGACGGCGGCGAGAACCAGAAAGTCCTCGATCGATTGAATTCCCGCGTGAAGCCGAACGACCTGTTCAAGTTCGGGCTGATCCCGGAGTTTGCCGGACGACTGCCTGTCGTTGCCAACCTCCAGAACCTATCCAAGGATCTGCTGGTGAAGATCATGATCGAGCCACGCAATTCGATCTATAACCAGTTTCGCGAAACGCTCAGGGAAGAGGGCGTCGAACTGGAGATCGAGCACGCGGCCTTCCTGCAGATCGCCGAGATGGCGTTCGAGTACAAGGTGGGTGCCCGCAGCCTGAGAGGGATATTCGAGGAGATGCTGACGCCGGTGCTGTTCCAGATCCCCGACCGGCCGGAGATTCGCAAGGTCGTGATCAAGTCGCTATATGAAGAGCCGGAGCTGGTGGTCGCGTCCTAGTGCCCCATGACCATACAAAAATCGAGATTCCGCAGGTCGGGGTAGCGACAGCGTAATCCGACGTTGCCACTGCTCCTATTTCATCATGTCGGGTTACGCTACGCTAACCCGACCACAACTGGCATTTCATAGACCATACGAAAATCGAGGACATGTTCGCGCTGCACGCGGCCAGCGATTCGGTAAAATCCTCTCCGTTCATTTGCGTTAATCCGGTACGTGCCACATAAGAATTCTCAAGGAAAAGATATGACAAAAATGTTTTTCAGGGCACTGCGGCTGGTGTTGAATCCTTTCATGCTGCTATGGGCGAAACTGTCCATGCCCAAAGGGATCGTGCGTGCGGGCGAAGCGCAACAAAAGATCGACAAGGAATGCGCCAACCTGGTGCTTTACCACTTCAAGACCTGCCCGTTCTGCATCAAGGTGCGCAAGGAGATGGCAAGACTCTCGTTGCCGATAGAACTGCGCGACGCGCAGCATGACCCTGCGATTCGCTCCGATCTGCTTCAGGGGGGCGGAAAAATCCAGACACCTTGTCTGCGGATTGCCGATGCCCAGGGCAATGTTCAGTGGATGTATGAATCGGACGATATCATCAAGTATCTGCAACAACGTTTTGCCTGATCGCGACATGCAGCTTGCATTGGCAAAGTGAATGGATAAGCGCTGGTGCGTTGCGTGCGTGCCAATTGCCCTCAGTGCCCTCTGCTTGTCATGCTGCAGCGGTTTGGGTGGTTTTCCTATGTTGGATTCCGCACGGAATCTTCGTCAATGAATAGCTAGACTTTTATTGCATTGATGCCGGGGCCGGTATCAATGCAGGGCTTCATGTTCAGGGAGGCATATGGCTCCGGGAAATTTTATCCGTATCGGAAGCCAAGGAAACCTTGCATGCCTCCCATTTGCAGAAGTACGCAAACAAATCCAGCAGTATCAAGACGAAAGGAAATAGTCATGACACAAATTGCGGAAGTAACCAAACTGCAGGAAGCACAACAATTAAAGCGGGAAGAATTGCAGGCTCAGGAAAGCAAGCTGAAAGAGTTGCACGCCGAACTGGAAAAGCTGAATTCAAAAGTGCACAACAATGAAAAGCTTTCACTGGATGACACCAAATACATCAGCGAGCTCGGCTGGTTGGCTGCTTTATCCGTGACGATAGCCACAATAGCATCTACCCTCTGACCATCGTTGTGAGTTACGACGCGAAACTCAAGCCGAAATAATTCGGATGGGGCGGGGTATGTATGGTTGACGGCGGTTACATCGAATTTTCTCGCAGAGCCAATTCGATAGGAGTTCGGACAGGTTCAAACGAAAAATGCGCCAATAACGATGACCGCAAAAACTGCAGCGGCAAAAATGACCACCTTTTTCAAAGTTCTTTCGGTTCGTTCTTTGTGCTGAATGTATCGCTGTTCATCCATTTGGTCAGGCAAAATCAACTCCTCAGATATATTCGCCACAAATACAAGGCTGCGTGGGCTGGTTCTGCCTGCATCCTCATGGTGATTGCTACAGGCAGTGTCAAGGTGATGGCCCTCGATTCACCTGCCTGTCATGCGCCATTTCGGTGTTACCTGGAATGGTTTTGCAGTATGGCACGTATTTCCCGCTTGCCCATGCCCCTCAGTGCAACGATCCTTTCCATCTGCCGGGCACGCGGACTGGAGTTGCCAGCCTCCCAGTTGTAGATCGTTGGTCCCGATACCTCAAGTAAAGTTCCAATTTCCGCTGCGGACAATCCGAGACGCTGCCTGAGCGATTTGAATCCCTTTGCAGTAAAGCGCACTTTGCGGGTCACTTCGGGATGCGCCTCTGCCGCGGCATTATTCGCGATTGCTTTTGTGAGTCGCGACAACTGTTGTTCGAGGGCGACCGTGCGGCGTTTCAGCGCGGCGATCTCGGCCCGATATTGCGTCGAGGCTTTCTTCAGGCTTAGCGTCTCGCTACGCAATTCCTTGCGCGTCAGCCGGGAGATTTCCTGTTTCAACACTGATCCGATGTTTGTCAATTTTATTTTCCTTAAGACAGACTGGTTTATATGATGGCGGGTCTTGCGAATAATTTGGGTGGCCAATTATCTGGTCAGGCAGGTCGCAGTGATCGATCGGCGAGACATGGGCTTCCGGCGCATGTCTGTTTCTTTTACGGGACGAACCTGCTGGCAAGAATCCACGCGGTCCCATAATTGTAGCCCTTCCCGACCTAAAAGCGATAATTATCAACGATCTCGTATCTCAAATGAGTTCGTGTTGCACATCCCTACTTGCCTCCCGCCTTTTCTTGCGCAGCAAGACGCAACAGGTCGTTCGGTTGCCCGCGCATGAGTTTCAGGAGTTCACTTCGTGCTGCTTCTGCAGTACATCCCTTTGCGGCCAATTTGTCGACCATGTCCTGAAACCTCATGCGACGCTTGATGCCGTCTTCGCTGAGATCACGCCGATTCGAGAAACTCTCAAGCAAGGTCGAGCCGCAGACGCAGTTTCTGAACAGGTCCACGATCAATTGGCCGTCATCGCCCACGCTTTGCTTCAAGCCGCTGGTATCTGCCCGCACTGGCCGCGTGGCGGCGAGGAATTCGGCCGCACTCCGATATTCCTGGCCGCAATTCCGGCAGCGCTTCGGAAATGCTGATTCCGCCAGTTCGCGCAGCCCGGCAAACAACTCTACATCAATGTGTGAATCAGGCATGGAGCGCTCCTGATGATCATTCAATATTACTATTCCCGCGGATGAATTCCGCCACGTGAAATACTTTTAATCCAGGTCAGAAGCGCCGCATGTCAAGCCGCGCTGATCAGCGACTCGGCAGTGATTCCGACCCTGACGTTGCCCCACAGGCGGCCATCGATCTCGATGGGCATGGCGATGTCGCACAGAACCTCTCCCGTGTCACGCAGATAGGTGCGCAACAGCACCGGCTTTGTGTTCTTCGCTGCCCGCAACTCTCCGGGATTTTCGAATTTCCGGTTGCAGCGGTTGCCGGCGATATCCACCGCATCGTCCCCGGTGAGAGGTTTGGAAAATTTCAGATTGTGTGACGACAGGTAACCGTCCGTATTGACGCCGACCGCGTATATGCAATCCGGAATGTAATGCAATGCCTCTTCCAGCAGCGCCTGGCAACGCCGCGTGTATTCTTCACCCCAGGACACACGATACTTCTGCGGCTTGCCTTTGCCGAGAGGGACGTAGTTTTTGTCGAAAATATCCAGTCCCGAGTTGGCCATCTCACCAAGTGCATTTTTGAGTTTGTCGCGGAATAAACGGGTCTTCCCGACGACTTCTTCGAAAGTGCCGGTGCCGATATTGAAACGCGAAACCAGTTCCTGTATGCCTTCGGTCGACTGGGACAGCACCGCCGTGCGCTTGCCTGAATCCACCATGTGGGCGGAGACGTTGGCCGACAGCTCGTGTATGGCCACCACATTTTCGTGTACCTGGGCATTCGTCGCGGATAGTTGCTCCATCGCTGCCGCGATTTGCAGCAACTGTTCGCCGGTGCGCTCGAAGTCTCCCACCATGACCTGGAATTGTCCGGAAGACCGCCCTACAACTTCTCGCGTATGCTGGACGTCGGCATTGATCTCCTCGTTCTCGGTGCGGGTGTTCTTTACCTGGGCCAGCATGGCGGCAACGTTTCCGGTGATCTCGGATGCCGCCTTGTTGACGCTTTCCGCGAGTTTCCTGACCTCGTCGGCGACGACCGCGAAACCGCGCCCCGCCTCGCCGGCGCGGGCTGCCTCGATGGCGGCGTTCAGCGCGAGCAGATTGGTCTGGTCTGCCACCTGGCGGAGCAGCGTCGCGAACTGATTGACGTTTTCGGAGCGATGCCACAAATCGTCGACGGTGTGGTTGAAGCGCAGCACCTTCTCGCCGACGGAATTGATCCTTTCGGTGATGTCCTGCATCTCGCCCAGCGAGATTCGCGCCTGTTTCAAATTGACGTTGGTCGAATTGGCGATGATCTGGGTGCTTTGCGATACGCCATCGATCGCCTTGGTCGACTCGTTGCTGGCAATGAAGACGCTGTCCGTCAATGTTGCCTGTTGGCGCACATTGGTCGCCGTTTCATCCAGATTCACGTTGACCAGGACCGCATCGCGCGCGATGGACACACTCACATTGCGCACCTCGCCGATGATCTGGCGCATCTTGTGCGCGAAAAGATTATAGCTTCGGGCCAACTGCCTGAATTCATCGTGGGTCGTGAGCGGAAGGTCGCGCGAGAAATTGCCTTCGCCCTTGCTGATTTCCTCGAAAATGCCCGTGATGGTCTTGACCGGACGCACGATCAAATGCCGCATGTAGAGAATCTGGAGGATATTCCAGACGAGGGAGACCACTGTCAGCGTGGCCAGTACCTTCAGGCCGAAATTCAAGTCCGCCATGATGGAAATCGCGGCGGCATCGGGGACGCCGTTGCTTGCCAGCGTGCCTTGGATATCCTGGCGCACCTTGAAATAGGTGAGCAGATAAAGGAGGTCGAGCATGAACAGGAAGAGAAAGCTCAGCAGCTTCTTCGTCAGCGTGTTCCATATCTCCCGCTCGGCCCATTCGTATATTTCCTGAAATGTGTTCATGTTCGCCTCCCGGGCGGGTGCCGGCACGTCGGCCGGCACTGTTGTTCAGATCATGGAATCATCCACGGTAACAGATAAGCCTGCACTGTGGTGATCACACCCACGATTCCGGCCAGCATCAGGCTGTGTTTCAGCGTGAACCGGAACAGGTCGCCTTCATGTCCGACCAGGCCTACTGCCGCAGTGGCTACCGCGATGGACTGCGGCGAGATCATTTTCCCGGTGACGCCGCCGGTCGAATTCGCCGCCACCATCAGGGTGTCGCTGACGCCGATCTGGTGGGCGGTGTTGGCCTGCAGGTTGCAGAACAGCGCGTTCGACGAGGTATCCGATCCGGTGAGGAACACGCCTATCCATCCCAGGAAGGGCGAGAAGAACGGGAAGGCAGCACCTGTACCGGCCAGCAGCAATGCCAGCGTTGCAGACAGGCCGGAGTAGTTGGCGATGAAAGCGAAGGCCAGCACCATGCCGATCGAAAAAATCGGCCATTTCAGGTCGAACAGGGTGCTGCCGAACGTCTTGATCGCATCCGCGGGCTTCATGCGCAGAACCAGCACGGTGACGATGGCGGCAAGCAATATCGCTGTCCCGGTGGCTGCCAGCCAGTTGAACGAATAGATCGCCGGATAGGGGGTGGGCGCGTTGACGATGGGCTGCATTTTTATCACCAGCTTGTCGAGCATCGGCACCGGCGTGTTGATGACCGTCCACATCAGGTCTCCTCCCTTGGCAAACAGTGCCTTGAACGGTTTGAGCGACCAGATGGTCACGAAGAGCGTCAGGATGATGAAGGGAGACCATGCCTTCAGTACCTGGTTGAGCGTGTGGCTCTCGGCCTTTATCGTCACTTCCTGTCCGGGGAAGCGGAATATGTTTCTGGGTTTCCAGAATTTCAGGAAGACCGTGAGCGAGACCAAGCTCACCAAGGCGGAAGTGATGTCAGGCAATTCCGGGCCGATGAAGTTGGACGTCAGATACTGGGTGACCGCGAAGGTTGCGCCGCACACCAGGATTGCCGGCCATGTCTCGCGCACGCCGCGCCAGCCGTCCATGATCATGATGACCCAGAACGGGATGATGATCGACAGCAAAGGCAGCTGGCGGCCCGCCATCGCGCCGATCTTGAACGCGTCGATGCCGGTGACCTGTCCCGCAACGATGATGGGGATGCCCATCGCGCCGAATGCGACCGGGGCGGTGTTGGTGATCAGGCACAGGCCGGCGGCATAGAGCGGGTTGAATCCCAGGCCGACCAGCAGTGCCGCAGTGATTGCGACCGGAGCGCCGAATCCGGCTGCACCTTCAAGGAAGGCGCCGAAGGAGAATCCGACCAGCAGCATTTGCAGGCGCTGGTCTTCCGTCACCGATATCACCGAGGAGCGGATGATATCGAACTGCCCGGTCTTCACCGTGACCTTGTACAGGAATACAGCGGTGACAATGATCCAGGCAATCGGCCACAAGCCGAAGAGAAAACCATAACCGGCCGAGGCCAGCGCCATCGTAACGGGCATTTTGTAGAAAAGGATGGCCACCATCAACGCCAGGAAAACGGTGATGGTGCTGGCGATATATCCCTTGATCCGGAAAACAGCCAGGGCAACAAAAAAGAAAATGATCGGTATGCCGGCGATCAGTGACGAGAGCCAAAGGTTGCCTGCGGGATCGTATATTTGTTGCCAGGGCTGCATGGTGAATCTCCTCTGTTTTGTATCGAATTGCTGCTTCGTTGCATGGGTCGGCACGAGGGTGCTTACCGTTTCCGGCGCAAGCAACTGCCCCGGGTCATCGGTGTAGACCTGTTTCACTGCCTCTATCGGTAGATGAACTTGACTGACTGATCCGGCTTATCGCCATCGCTCGCGCAACAGGTCACGCAGGCGCTTCGGGGCGGGGGTGAGCGGGGTGCGGCTGCGCGTCCATGCGCCCTGGTCGGTGGGGGACAAGGCACGGCCGCGACTGATGAACCACGATGTCACACGATAGAGCCCGAGCCGGCTGTAGACGAGCGACCAGCTTTTCCATATCGCACTGGTGAACGACTTGCGGCCGGCACCGCTGCCGCGCAAGGAGGCGTCCGCGCTGCCGGGCCGCGCCTGCGCTTCGTTGCGCAGACGGATCAGGATGTCAGTGATGGGAATCTTCACCGGGCAGACTTCGACACAGGCTCCGCACAGCGTGGAGGCGAAGGCCAGCGGATAGGTTGCGTCGAGACCCAGCATATGCGGCGAGACGATGGCGCCGATGGGGCCGGGATAGGTCGTGCCGTAGGCATGGCCGCCGATCCGCGCATACACCGGGCAGTGGTTCATGCAGGCGCCGCAACGGATGCATTGCAGCGTGGCGCGCAGCTGCTCGTCGGCATAAGCCTGGCTGCGGCCGTTATCGACCAGGATCAGGTGCACTTCTTCCGGCCCGTCCTTCTCTCCGGCCTGGCGCGGGTGGCTGATCATGTTGAAGTAGGTCGTGATCGGCTGGCCGGTCGCCGAGCGCGTCAGCAGGCTGTAGAGCGGCGGCACATGTTCGAGTTTTTCGACGATCTTCTCGATACCGGTGACGGCGATGTGCACCTTGGGAACCGTGGTGCACATGCGCCCGTTGCCCTCGTTCTCGACGAGACAGATCGTGCCGGTCTCGGCCACCGCGAAATTGACGCCGGAGAGGCCGATGTCGGCCTCGGCGAACTTGCGGCGCAATACCTGGCGGCCGATCCTGATCAGCGCGTCGACGTCTTCGGTGTAGTCGACACCAGCGATCTTCTCGGCGAACAGGGCGGCGATCTCCTGCTTGGTCTTGTGGATGGCCGGCATGATGATGTGGGAAGGCTTTTCGCCGGCCAGCTCGACGATGTATTCGCCCATGTCGGTCTCGAACGCGTCTATGCCGGCATCCGCCATCGCATGGCTGAAACCGATCTCTTCGCTGACCATGGATTTGCCTTTGGCGATGCTGCGCGCGTTGTGCCTGCGGGCGATGCCGAGCGCGATGCCATTGGCCTCGTCGGCCGTTTCCGCCCAGTGCGCCTGAATGCCGTTGGCGGTGGGATTCTTCTCAAGCTGCTCCAGCAGTTGAGGCAATCTGGCGAGGCTGTAGCGGCGGATCGCGGCGCCGAGTTCGCGCAGGCCGGCCAGCTCATCCTGATCGGGGAACTGGACGCGCCGCTTTTCCTGCAGAAAGTCCATCGCGCCGCGGAAGTTCTTGCGCTGGGCGGGGTCGTGCACTGCCGCGCTACTGCGCTCCTTGAAGTCGTCGTCCGGGTGGAAGTGTATGACTTGGCTCATGCGATGTCCCCTTCCGGATGGCACAGCAAGACGACCAGTTCGCGGGGGCCGTGTGCGCCGTAGGCCAGCGTCTGCTGGATATCGGCCGTTTTGGAAGGGCCGGAGATCAGCAGTGCGTTGGTCGGCATCGAGTCTTTCCAGCCTTCGGCGTTCATCGCCGAATGGAAATCGGCATGTATGTTCGTTGCATCGACCAGGACGAAATGCAGTGGCGGCACCAGCGACATCAGGCGCGGCTCGGCAGGGGTGGGCCACAGGATCAGCGTGCCCGTTTCCGCGATCGCACTTCTGGCCGATGTCAGCGATGCGTCGACAGCGTCGAACAACTGGTCGCGCCAAGTTTCGATCGGGTTTGTGTAGCGCACCAGTTGCAGGTTCTGCGGCTTGCGCGATTCGAGTTCTGCACCATGCGGCGTGTTCTCGCCGATGAGCAGGTTGCGC
>DAIDAJ010000057.1 GCA_027310665.1 Sideroxydans sp.
CCTCGGCGGGTGCACCCGCTGCAAGCAAGGTGCCCCCGGCCAGCGCTCCCTTGAGGAAATCGCGCCGGCTGATGGTCATGATGGGTTCCTTTCCTCTTGCTTCTTGTGCGCGTCGCCCTCGTCGAGCTTGACGTTCTTGCCCAGGTTCTTTGCCATCATCGCGCCTGCGCCCGCAGCCGCTCCGGCGACTGCCGCGGCCAGGATCAGCGCGCCTGTGCTCGGGCCCTTGCCCTGGTCTTCGATGATGCCCGGGAATCCTGCAGGCGGCCGTACCGACTTCAGCTCGGCCAGCGCATGAATAGGTTTGGCGAACGCGATGCCCTTCTCGGTGCAGCCGATGCAGGGGTGACCCGTGCCGACCGGCCAGCTGGCATTGCCGACGTCGCCGAACAGGATCGCCGGACAGTTCGCATGCGTCTCAGGTCCCTTGCAGCCGAGCTTGTACAGGCAGTAGCCCCGGCGGTGTCCCTCGTCGCCGAACTCCAGCGCAAAGCGGCCGGCGTCGAAGTGGGCGCGGCGTTCGCAGTTCTCATGGATGAGGCGCGAGTAGGCGAATTTGGGACGGCCGGTATCGTCCACATCAGGCAGCTTGCCGAAGGTCAGGAAGTGGACGACGGTGGAAAGGAAGTTGTAGGGATTGGGAGGACAGCCGGGAATGTTGGGGATCACTTTGCCGAGGACTTCGCCCGCGCTCTTTGCACCGGTGGGGTTGGGCGGCGTGGAGGGCATGCCGCCCCACGATGAACAACTGCCGATCGCGATCACGGCTGCCGCATCGGCGGCGCATTCCTTCAGCATCTCGATCGCGGTCTGGCCGCCGACCTTGCAGTAGATGCCGTTGTCGCGGGTGGGGATCGCGCCTTCGACCACCAGCAGGTACTTGCCCTTGTTGGCTTTCATCGCTGATCTGCGCGCCGCCTCGGCCTGGTGCCCGGCCGCAGCGAACAATGTTTCGTGGTAGTCGAGCGAGATCACGTCGAGGATCAGTTTTTCCAGCGTGGGATGTTCTGCGCGCAGCAACGATTCGGTGCAACCCGTGCACTCCTGGAAGTGCAGCCAGATCACGGAGGGCCGCTTCTTGGTGGCCACGGCCTTCGCCATCGCTGCTTCCGCGCCCTTGGGCAGGCCCATGGTCGCTGCCATGGCTGCACACATTTGCAGGAAGCTGCGCCGCGAGATGCCCAGGCGTTTTTCCAGCGCCAGCATGCTTTCGTCGTTTTCAAAGCTGTTCTCGTTCATAACCTCGACCCCTTGTTTTCGATGCGTCACATGAAATCAGAAACGTTCATTGCCCTTATCCATAACAAGGAGCATGCCAACAATACCAATCGTAGGGTTAACAGTTACTTGACATTCGATCGGCAAAATAATCCGCCGATTATGAGTAATCGGAGTAACCGTATTCGGGATGAAGCGGAAATGATCTTTACAGGGGAATTGCCTGAGGTAAATACCAGGTGATTGTTTTACTTGATTAAATTGGTACAGCTAAATTGGGGTGTACAAGGCATATCAGTATTGCTCCTTATATGGTTGGATTTTTCGCAGTGCTAGAATCATCTCAACAGGTTTTTAACAGTAACAAACTGAGTTATCCTGTATCCGTAACAATCTGCCAGGGGGGCAAATCATGAACCATCTCATCGGCCAGGTTTCGTATCCTGTCTTTGTCTCAGGCGTCTTTGTATTTTTCATACTCGCCAGCATCTTTTCCTTCATCGTCGGCATAGGCCTGGCGACGCGCAACGCCGCGATGCTGCGATTCTTCAACTTCATGAACAAGAGCTACTCCACGCGACGAATCACGCGGCCTTTGATCAAGCCGTTGACCGAGCCGCACTTCGTCGAGCCCACGTTGCTCAAACACCCGCGCATGCTGGGCGGCGGCATCGTCCTGGGGGCCATCGCTTCCATCGTGTTGCTCAAGCAGGTGGACGCCATCGTGTTTGAACCCATGTATTCCGGATCTTTTACCGCGGAAGCCGCGGAGATCCTGTCGGGCTACACCCATTCCTTCCTGCTGGTCGGCAATGCGCTCTGCATCGTCGTTGGCGTGATGCTGCTGTTCTTTCCGAAGGTCCTGTCGACCATAGAGAGCTATACCGACAAGTGGTACAGCCTGCGCAAGCAGACCCGCCCCTTGCACGAGAGCTATATCGAAGTGGACAAATGGGTGCTGGCGCATCCCACGGTTTCGGGCGTCACGCTGAGCCTGCTGTCGCTGGGGTTGGGTATCTCGATGTACATACGCCTCTGATGCAAGGCTGACATTCCAAACAACCAGGGCCATGCCGCGAGGCATGGCCTTTTGTTTTATCCATGGAAATACCGAGCAGGTCTGCTTTTGTTCCTCTACCGGAGGGCGAGGGGATTTGATCTGCGTGTCCGCGGATGCTCCGTGCGAGCGGATGTGTTTATCCGGCGATGTCGAATGCCATCGTGAACAATGCGCCGCCGCCGGGAGCATCGGCCAAGGCGACGCTGCCGCCGCCGTGCGCTTCGGTGACAGCCTTGCACAAGGACAGCCCCAAGCCGGTCGAAGCGGGCTTCCCGGGCGACGCTTCTTGCGCGGCATTCCCGGTCCGGGTCGGCCTTGGGCCATCGTCGAGCACGAAGAACGTCAGCCGATCCGCATCCTGCTCGAACCAGATGTCCACCTTGCTCGCGGCATAACGGACCGCATTATTCAGCGCCGATTCGAGCGCCAGATCGACCAGGTATTCGTCGAGCGATGCCACGCCCTTGCGCCTGACCTCGGGCGCGATCCTGATCCCGAGATCGGCGACACACACCTCGATGGCATGGCCATGCCTGCTGGCCAGCATCGCCGACTGGCTGCCGGCGACCAGGTCTTCCAGGAATTCGAACAGTTCGACTTCGCTAATGTTGGGCTTCAATCCGGCATGCTCGTGCTTATAGAGTGTAAGGAAACAGATCAGGCGATTCTTCAGTTCGATGCAGCGCTGGTAAGCCTTGCGCGCCTCATCCGGCGCATCGGCGCGGTGGTTGAGCTGCTCCAGGTCGGCCTCCAGCAGGGCCAGGGAATTCTTGATGTCGTGGATCACCAGGGCGGATAAGGTCTGCTGCATCATGCCCCCGTCAACTGGTCATAGAAACGGTAAAAGCCCATCACCTTCTCGTTGTGCGGCACCAGCTTGTCCAGTACCGCCAGATAGCTCTTGGCACGTTCCTGCACATCGTCGTCGATGCCATCCCGCTTCAGCCACAGCAGGTGGAGTTGCGCCGCCGCGAACAGGGCTTCGATGTTGTCGCTCTGGATGGCCAGCGCATCGAGCACCTTGCGGTAGGCGGCGTCGAACTGCGCCACATGCATCGATTTCCGCGCTTCGTCCACCAGCGCCAGCACCCGCCTTTGTCCGGCATCGATGACTTCCTCGACCTTGTCGTGCTGTCCGGTGTCGATCATCGACTTGGTGACATGGCGCGCGATGCGCTCCCGCTCCAGGCCGCTCGACTGCACCGCCTGCGTCAGCATCTTCAGCCCGAGGACGGAATCCCCCATCTTGAAGGCGGCCTTGCCGATCAGGTTCAGGGCGGAACTTCCGCTCTCCGGCGTCAGCAGCCGCTGTGCGCGCTCCGGCAGGCGTTTCGCCGCCGCCTTGTCGCCCGCGTCGAAATAGGCCTGCGCCAGGATCGCGTTCCTGGAGATGCCGTATGCGCCTTTCTCCTCGAACCTGCGCGCGCTCTTCTCCAGCGTGTGGATGGCGCCCTGCGGGTCGCCCAGGTCGGTCTGGATATGCGCGAGCGACAGGTAGTCATCGGGGCGCTCGGTGATGGAGCCGTTCGACAACCTGATCGCGGATTCGGCATACTGCTTCGCCTCGTCCAGCTTGCCCAGCAGGAAAGCCGATTCGGCGTTGGAGCGGAAACGTTTCGCGGTGGGCAGTATCTTGGCCGATTGCTCCATCAGCAGGTAGGCGCCTTCCTCGTCCTTCTGCATGCGCCTGATCTCGGCCAGCAACTCGTAGGCCGCGACGTAGCTCGGATTGTCGGCGACGATCTGCCGGGCCATCTCTTCGGCGGCATCCGGTTCGTTCAGCAGCATGCGCGCACGCGCGATGCCGATCTTCACCCACGGCACGTTGTCGCGAAGGGCCAGGGCCTGTTCGTAGGTCTTGAGCAGGTCGGTGGTGTCGTTCAGCGCAAGCAGCGCTTCCGCCTTCAGCTTGAGCGCAGCCAGCAGCCAGCGCTCGTTCGATACCAGCGTCATCAGCCGCTCGCATTCGCTGACCACCTGCAGGTAATTCTTGTCGTCCATCGCCGCGAGCGCGGGCAGCAGGAAGTTGCGCCGGTCGAACAGCCGTTCCAGCCGCGCGCGCAGCTTTTTCTCGGGGCAGGGCTTCAGGATGTAGTCGTCCGGCGCGAACTCCACGGCATTGGCGACGTAGGCGTACTCGGCTTCCGCCGTCACCATCACGAAGATCGTCCTGGCGCTGAGCAGGCGTTCGCTCCGCAGGTATTCGAGGAAGTGCTGGCCAGAAGTGGCCTTGTTGAGGTTGTAATCGCACAGGACCAGGTCGTAGTGGTTGGCCTCGACCTGCTGCAGCGCCTCCTGGGCATCGGCTGCGACCTTGATCGAATTTATCCCCATCCATTGCAGCTGCGAGCGCAGCGCATGGCGCATCGCGCCGATGTCGTCGATGACCAGCGCGGTCAGGGCATCGAAGCGGATGTATTCGCTCTCGAAGGTCTCCTGCTTGCCGGCGAGCATGTTCGCCATCGAATTTGCGTCGGTACGATCCTGCATCTTTCTCCCCATTGGTCGTCCGCGTGTCGGCCGTGCTGCTGCGTCCGGCGCATCCGCTACGGTCTGCCAGCCCGTTGCGCCATAGCTTTATCCCCGCATGATAACCAAAAATCCGCCCGCAGTTTTCTTTGGTTCCGCCGACTTCCGGGCGGCTCCCGTAACCGACTGTCGCACCGGGCATTTTCATGCAGGCCCGATTGTGCCGGCAGGCTAGTGCCTGGGCAGCAGCTTTCCGGTAAGCTACGCCCCTTCCAGTCCCCACCCAAGAAAGCGCAATAAAAATGGTACAAGGCCAATATGTAATGTCCATGCTCCGCGTGAGCAAGATCGTTCCCCCCAAGCGTCAGATCATCAAGGATATCTCCCTCAGCTTTTTCCCCGGCGCCAAGATCGGCCTGCTGGGTCTGAACGGCTCGGGTAAATCCACCGTGCTGCGCATCATGGCGCAGCAGGACAAGGAATACGACGGCGAAGTGCAATGGCTGCCCAACATGAAGATCGGTTACCTGCCGCAAGAGCCCGTGCTCGATCCGGCCAAGACCGTGCGGCAGGAAGTGGAATCCGCCCTGGGCGAAGTGATGGAAGCGCAAGCCAAGCTGGATGCGGTGTATGCCGCCTATGCCGACGAGAACGCCGACTTCGACGCGCTCGCCGCCGAGCAGGCCCGCCTGGAAAACATCATCGCAGCAAGCGGTAGCGATGCCTCGCACCAGATGGAGATCGCCGCCGATGCGCTGCGCCTGCCGGAATGGGATGCCGTGGTCAAGAACCTTTCCGGCGGCGAGAAACGCCGCGTGGCGCTGTGCAAGCTGCTGCTGGAAAAGCCCGACATGCTGCTGCTGGACGAACCCACCAACCACCTGGATGCCGAATCGGTGGAATGGCTGGAACAATTCCTCGTGCGCTTCCCCGGCACCGTGGTCGCCGTCACCCACGATCGCTACTTCCTCGACAACGCCGCCGAATGGATCCTCGAACTCGACCGCGGCCACGGCATCCCCTGGAAGGGCAACTACTCAAGCTGGCTGGAACAGAAGGGCGAGCGACTGGCACAGGAACAGAAGCAACTCGACGCGCATTCAAAAGCGATGAAGCAGGAACTGGAATGGGTGCGCCAGAATCCCAAAGCGCGCCAGGCCAAATCCAAGGCGCGTATCGCCCGCTTTGAAGAGCTCAATTCGCAGGAACACCAGGCCCGCAACGAAACGCAGGAGATCTTCATCCCCGTCGGCGAACGTCTGGGCAACGAAGTCATCGAATTCGACGGCGTGAGCAAAGCCTATGGCGACCGCCTGCTGATCGACAACCTCAGCTTCAAGATCCCGCCCGGCGCCATCGTCGGCATCATCGGCCCCAACGGCGCGGGTAAGTCCACCCTGTTCCGCATGATCACCGGC
>DAIDAJ010000072.1 GCA_027310665.1 Sideroxydans sp.
TTCCCGCCCTGTTTCATGTATTATTCCACCCTCGGTATTCGTTTTGTGTAGCCAGCCTAAATTCAAAGGAAGTGTCAGTATGTCAAATGTAGAGACCCTGAGTGGATTGCAACGCCGTTTGAACGCATCCATCCCCCAACAGCAATTGCGCGGCGAAATGGAAGCGCGGTTGAAGCGCATCGGGCGCACGGCCAAGGTGCACGGTTTCCGTCCCGGCAAGGTGCCTTATAAGGTGCTGGAGCAACAGTACGGTCCCTCCGTGCAACAGGAAGTGCTGGGCGAGAGTCTGCAACGTACTTTTGCCGATGCGGCAGTCACCAACAAGCTGCAAGTGGCGGGATATCCGCAATTCGAGATCAAGACGGCGGATTTGAACGCGCCGCAGATTGAGTTCAGTGCAACCTTTGAGGTCTATCCGGAAGTTGTGCTCGGCGATATTTCCGGCGAAAGCGTGAATCGCGTCGTGTTCACGTTGAGCGATGCCGATGTGGAAGAGACGATCAACACGCTTCGCAAGCAGCGTGCCGAATTTAAGAAGACCGACCGTGCCGCGCAGAACGACGATCAGGTGCGCATCGACTTTTCGGGCAAGTTGAATGGCGTTGTATTTGAAGGTGGCGAAGGCAAGGATCTGGCGCTGGTGTTGGGCGCCGGACGCATGCTTCCGGACTTCGAGAAGGCTATTCTAGGCATGAAGGCGGGCGAAACGAAATCGTTCGACATGACTTTCCCGGCCGACTATCACGGCAAGGAAGTTGCAGGCAAACAAGTCACATTTACGATTACCGTGCATGCTGTCGAAGAGGCGCATTTGCCTGAAGTGGATGCGGAGTTCGCCAAGTCGCTCGGTGCGGCCGATGGCGATGTGGCGAAACTCAAGGAAGAGATTCGCGACAATGTGGGACGCGAAGCCGAACGCCGTGTGAAGGTTCGCAACAAGGACAACGCGATGGAAGTATTGCTGAAGATCGCGCAGCTGGAGGTGCCCAAGGCGCTGCTCGAAAGCGAGGCGCACAACCTGATGCAGCAGACCTTGCAGGACATGGAAGCGCGCGGCATGAAGATACCGAAAGGCATGCAGCTGCCGCCGGATATGTTTGTCGAGCGTGCCACCAAGCGCGTGAAGCTGGGGCTGATCCTTTCGGAACTGATGAAAAAGCACGATCTCAAGGCCAAACCGGAACAGATGAAGGCGCTGGTGCAGGAATATGCCCAGAGCTATGAGCATCCGGAAGAAGTGGTGCGCTGGTATGCCGCTGAGCCGGGCCGTATGAGGGAAGTAGAAAACCTGGTGCTGGAAGACAACGTCGTCGCGTGGGTGATGGCGGGAGCCAAAGTCAGCGACCAGACCGTCACACTGAACGAATTGATGGGGAGTAACTGAGCATGCTGCACAACACCGCCGCGCAGACAATTGAACCGCAAGACATCGGCATGATCCCGATGGTGGTTGAGACCAGTGGGCGCGGCGAGCGCGCCTACGACATCTATTCGCGCCTGTTGAAGGAGCGTGTGGTGTTCTTGGTCGGGGAGGTGAACGACCACACGGCCAATCTGATCGTTGCACAGATGTTGTTCCTGGAGTCCGAGAATCCGGACAAGGATATCCATTTCTACATCAACTCGCCGGGCGGCTCCATCTCGGCCGGCATGGCGATCTACGACACCATGCAGTTCATCAAGCCGCAGGTTTCCACCCTGTGCATCGGCATGGCCGCCTCGATGGGGGCGTTCCTGCTGCAAGCCGGCGCCAAGGATAAGCGCTTTGCGTTGCCCAATTCCACGGTAATGATCCACCAGCCGCTGGGAGGGTTCCGTGGGCAGGCCTCCGATATCGAGATCCATGCCAAGTACATTCTGAGTTTGCGCGAACGCCTGTACACCTTGATGGCGTTGCATACCGGTCGTACCGTGGAAGAGATCGCGCGCGACAGCGAGCGTGACAATTTCCTCACCGCCCAGGAAGCGGTGGAATATGGTCTGGTGGACAAGGTGCTGGATAAGCGCGTTTAAGTAATCAGGTGAGCTGCCGATACTGTCGGAGCGGAGGTGCAAATGACGACGGACAAAAACAAGGGTGACAAGCTGCTGTACTGCTCTTTCTGCGGAAAGAGCCAGCACGAGGTGCGCAAACTGATCGCGGGACCGTCGGTGTTCGTTTGCGACGAGTGTATCGCGCTGTGCAACGATATTATCCGCGAAGAGACTCAAAGCTCCATCGGAGGGGACAAGACGGACAAGAACGAGCTGCCGGTCCCGCATGATATCTGCAAGCGTCTTGACGAGTATGTCATCGGCCAGCGCCAGGCCAAGAAGATATTGTCGGTTGCGGTGTATAACCACTACAAGCGATTGAAGAGTACGGATACCGACGGTGTGGAATTGGCCAAGAGCAACATCCTGCTGGTGGGTCCCACAGGTTCCGGCAAGACCTTGCTGGCGCAGACTCTGGCCCGTTTGCTCAATGTGCCATTCGTCATGGCGGATGCCACTACGCTGACCGAGGCGGGTTATGTCGGCGAGGACGTCGAGAATATCATTCAGAAACTGTTGCAGGCTTGCGATTACGATGTCGAGCGTGCGCAGCGCGGAATCGTTTATATCGACGAGATCGACAAGATATCGCGCAAGTCGGATAATCCGTCCATTACCCGCGATGTGTCGGGCGAAGGCGTACAGCAAGCCCTGCTCAAACTGATCGAAGGTACCAAGGCTTCCATTCCCCCGCAAGGTGGACGCAAGCATCCCAATACCGAATTCCTGCAAGTGGATACCAGCAATATCCTGTTCATCTGCGGCGGGGCGTTCGACGGTCTGGAAAAGATCATCCGCAATCGTTCCGAGAAAGCAGGTATCGGCTTTTCGGCCAACCTTTCCAAGCGCGAGGATGGCAAGGATATCGGCACAGTGTTGCGCGGTGTCGAACCCGAGGATTTGATCAAGTTCGGCCTGATTCCCGAGTTCGTGGGGCGCTTGCCGGTGGTTGCGACGCTGGAAGGACTGGATGAAGCGGCATTGATCCAGATTCTGACCGAACCCAAGAACGCGCTGACCAAGCAATACCAGAAGCTGTTCACGATGGAGGGCGTGGAACTGGAGTTCCGTGAAGGCGTGCTGAATGTGATTGCCAAAAAGGCACTGGCGCGCAAGACGGGCGCCCGCGGACTGCGTTCTATCCTTGAACAGGCGCTGCTCGATACCATGTTCGATCTGCCTTCGGCGGAGAACGTGAGTAAAGTGGTGCTGGATGAAAATAGTTCAGGCGAGATCAAGCCTATCGTGATGTATGCGGATACGCCCAAGGCCGCGTGATGGCGGCCTTGACGGGCGGGACTTGAATTACTGAGCCCCGCCCCCATTTCACCATCATTCCCTAATCACTCAGAGTCCGAATCATGGCCGAAAACGAACTTATTACTACAACCGCCGATCTGTTTCCTTTGTTGCCCTTGCGCGACGTGGTGGTGTTCCCGCACATGGTCATCCCTCTCTTCGTCGGGCGTGCCAAATCCATCAAAGCGTTGGAGGCAGCGATGGAGGCCGGCAAGAGCATCGTCCTGGTAGCGCAAAAATCCGCCGCCAAGGACGAACCCGCGACAGAAGACATATATCGCATCGGCAGTATTGCCAATATTCTGCAGATGCTGAAGCTGCCTGACGGCACGGTCAAAGTGCTGGTGGAGGGTACACAGCGTGCCAAGGTATTGCGTATATTCGACGACAAATCGCATCTGGATGCCGAGATACAGCCCGTTCCGATCGACGAAGAGATCGGTCATGAGGCTGAGGCGATGCGACGTGCGTTGATCAATCAATTCGATCAATACGTCAAGCTCAACAAAAAGATTCCGCCCGAGATACTGACTTCTTTGGCGGGTATCGACGATGCGGGTCGTCTGGCCGATACCATCGCCGCTCACTTGCCGCTCAAACTGGAACAGAAACAGGAAGTACTCGAAATATTCGATGTACGCCAGCGTCTTGAACATCTGTTGGGCCTGCTCGAAGCCGAATTGGATATCATGCAGGTGGAAAAACGTATTCGCGGTCGCGTAAAGCGCCAGATGGAAAAGAGCCAGCGCGAGTATTACCTGAACGAACAGGTCAAGGCGATCCAGAAAGAACTGGGTGAAGGTGAAGACGGCGCTGACATCGAGGAAGTCGAGAAGAAGATCAAGGCTGCGCACATGCCCAAGGATGCACGCGCCAAGGCCGAGGCTGAATTGAAAAAGCTGCGCCTGATGTCGCCGATGTCTGCCGAAGCGACTGTGGTGCGCAACTACATCGATGTGCTGGTCGCACTCCCGTGGAAAAAGAAAACCAAGATCGACACCGACCTGAAGCATGCTGAAGACGTGCTGGAAGCGGATCACTATGGCCTGGAAAAGGTGAAAGAGCGCATCGTGGAATACCTCGCGGTGCAGCAACGGGTCACCAAGATGAAAGCGCCCATCCTGTGCCTGGTTGGACCTCCCGGCGTGGGCAAGACCTCGTTGGGGCAATCCATCGCACGCGCCACCAATCGAAAGTTCGTGCGTATGTCGCTGGGCGGTGTGCGCGACGAGTCCGAGATTCGCGGTCACCGCCGTACTTACATCGGTTCCATGCCGGGCAAGATTTTGCAGAACATGAGCAAGGTCGGGGTGAAGAACCCATTGTTCCTGCTGGACGAAGTGGACAAGATGGGCATGGATTTTCGTGGAGACCCGTCATCTGCTTTGCTCGAAGTATTGGATCCTGAGCAGAACCATACTTTCGTCGATCACTATGTCGAAGTCGAATACGACTTGTCAGACGTGATGTTTGTCGCAACCTCGAATAGCATGAATATCCCGGCACCCTTGCTGGATCGTATGGAAGTGATCCATGTGTCCAGCTACACCGAAGACGAGAAGGTCAATATCGCCACGCGCTATTTGTTGCCCAAGGCGATCAAGAACAACGGGTTGAATCCGGACGAGATTGCAGTTTCTGAAAGCGCGATCCGCGACATCCTGCGCTACTACACTCGGGAAGCTGGTGTTCGCAGTCTGGAGCGCGAATTGTCGAAGATCTGCCGCAAGGTGGTGAAGTCGCTGCTGCTGAAAGGTCGCGAGAATAAGGTCACAGTCAATGCGCGCAATCTGGATAAATATCTTGGCGTGCGCCGTTATAGCTACGGCATAGCAGAAAAGACCAATCAAGTTGGACAAGTGACCGGCTTGGCGTGGACGGAAGTCGGAGGAGAGTTGCTGACCATCGAGACAGCGGTGCTGCCAGGTAAAGGCAAGACTACAACCACAGGCAAGCTGGGCGAGGTGATGCAGGAATCCATTCAGGCGGCATTGAGTGTGGTGCGAAGCCGCGCGCGAACTTTGGGCATTGCCGGAAATTTCTACGAGAAGAGCGATTTGCATATTCACTTGCCGGAAGGTGCTACTCCAAAGGATGGCCCGAGTGCCGGCATCGGTATCTGCACCGCGATGGTCTCTGCGCTCACCGGTATTCCGGTGCGTGCCGATGTGGCGATGACAGGTGAGATCACTCTGCGCGGTGAAGTGTTGCCTATTGGCGGCCTGAAGGAAAAACTGTTGGCGGCACAACGTGGTGGAATCAAGGTAGTACTGATTCCCGAAGAGAATACCAAGGACCTGGTGGAGATTCCGGATAACGTCAAAAACAAACTGGATATTCATCCTGTTAAGTGGATAGAACAAGTTCTGGAAATGGCGCTGGAACGCAAGCCGGAGCCGCTTCCAGAGCCGGACGCCAACACTGATACAACTCCCGTGGTCATCAACGAAACAGGGGTATCGCCTGCGATCAAGCATTGACGCGGTCTCGCAAGGGGTCGGCAAATAAAAAAAGTTTTGCAATTGCTTGACCCTTTCGAAAACCCTTGATATAAAGCCGCTGCAGGGCTTTCCTGTGTTCTCAACTAACAAGCAAAGGGGAATCGCGTGAGTAATAAATCTGATCTGATCGAAGCAATTGCAAAATCCGCCGACATTTCCAAGGCCGCTGCTGGTCGTGCATTGGACGCGACTATCGAATCCATCAAGAAATCTCTGAAGAAGGGCGAGCTTGTAAGTCTGGTTGGTTTTGGAACTTTCTATGTTGGTAAACGCGCCGCACGAAATGGCCGCAATCCTCGTACCGGCGCCACAATTAAAATCAAGGCTGCTAAGGTTCCGAAATTCCGCGCTGGTAAAGGTCTGAAAGATGCTGTAAACTAGTCGTCTTTGTCGGGTGCTTAGCTCAGCTGGTAGAGCACCGCCCTTACAAGGCGATTGTCGGCGGTTCGATCCCGTCAGCACCCACCAGTTGTCATTTAGGTTTTTGGAGTGGTAGTTCAGTTGGTTAGAATACCGGCCTGTCACGCCGGGGGTCGCGGGTTCGAGTCCCGTCCACTCCGCCAAACAGAGGCGAACGAAAGTTCGCCTTTTTTCATATGGGATGTCCGAAGTGGCGTCCGTTCATTCGGGTAGGTTGCTATGTTCGATTTCGTGCAAGAAAAGAAACGACTGGTGCAGATAGTATTGGCACTGATCATTTTGCCCTTCGCTTTCTGGGGAGTGGACTCATACCGCAAATCCGGAGGCGCCGCCCCGCTGGCGACTGTGAACGGAGAAAAGATCAGTCAGCAGGAATTCGACAATGCGCTGAACCAACAGGAACAACGTTTCCGCGAAATGGCGGGCGCAAACTTCGACCCCGCATTTTTTGATAAGCCGGAAATCAAATTCTCGGTGCTGGATGGCCTGATTTCCCAGCACCTGATGGGCATGGAAGCGAACAAGGCTGGCCTGAGTCTCACCAACGAACAGATCGGGCAAATAATTGTCAATATCGGTGCCTTCCAGAAGGATGGAAAATTCGACCGGCAACTGTATGAAACGGTATTGAAGGAAAAAGGCAAGACACCGGCCGGTTTTGATGCGGAAATTCGTCAGGCAGTGCTCGTGCAACAATTGAATGAAGCTTATACCCAGAACGGCTATGCGCCCAAAGCTGTGGCAGAAAATCTGATTCGTCTGAACGAACAGAAGCGTGTTGTGGCTGTGGCGAGTCTTGATGCGGCTTCATTCATCAAGCAAGTTAAACTCTCCGATAACGCCGTTAGTGACTATTACACCAAGAACGCGCAGGAATTCCAGATGCCAGAACGTGCCAAAGTGGAATACGTGGTGCTTTCTGCCGACTCATTGTTGTCGCAAATGACGGTCAGCGACGATGAGATCAAACAGTACTACACGGAACACTTGGCTGAATTCGGGACGCAGGAGCAACGCCAGGCCGCGCACATTCTGATCACTGTGGCGAAGCAGGCTACCGATGCGGAGAAGCAGGCAGCGCAAGCAAAGGCCGAGAAGGTGCTGCAACTGGTCAGGCAGTCTCCATCCCAGTTTGCTGCATTGGCTAAACAGTATTCGCAGGATCCGGGGTCGGCAGCCAACGGCGGTGACCTGGGTATGTTCGGACGGGGTGCAATGGTCAAGCCCTTCGAAGACAGTGTATTCAGCCTTAAAGTGGGTGAAGTCAGCGGCCTGGTGCAGACGGATTTCGGTTATCACATCATCAAAGTGCTGGCAATCAAGCCGGCGAAGACTCCGGCATTAAGCGAAGTGAAGGGCATGATTGCCCAGCGATTGAAATTACAGCTCGCTAACGACAAATTTGCCGAACTCGCAGAAAAATTCAACAACACTGTATATGAGCAAAGCGATAGCCTGAAGCCGGCAGCAGAGCTTGCAAAAACTTCAGTGCAGCCTGGCGTTTGGCTGAGCAAGGGGCAGGCCCCAGCCGGGATATGGACCGAAAAGGCGTTGCAGGCCGTATTTTCAGAAGATGCGCTGAAGAACAAGCGCAACACCGCTGCAGTAGAGGTTGCCCCCAACACCCTGTTGGCGGCACGCGTGACTGAATACAAGCCGGCAAGTGAACGCCCCTTGGCGGAAGTCTCTGCGAGCATCCAACAGCAGTTGCAGCGCATGCAGGCATCCGAATTGGCGACGCAGCAGGGCCAAAAACTTCTGGATCAATTGCAGCGTGGCGAGAAGGCAAATGTTGCCTGGAAAGCTGCGGAAGTGGCAACGCGTAATCAACGCTCCGGCATCGATCCCGCGTTATTGCAAGCGGTGTTCCGTGCTGACGTCAGCAAGTTGCCTGCCTATGTGGGCGTGAATAGTTCGAGTGGCTATGTGTTGGCCCGTATCGATGCCGTGAAAGACGATGCGTCTATCGATGACAGCAAGCTGGCACGGTATGAGCAGCAGATTCGTCAACTTACTGGAGATGCGCTGCTGATGGCCTATATGTCCGATGCGAAAAAGCGTGCAAATATCTCTATCAAGGGTTTTGCGCAGGAAGACAAAAAATAATCGGCACGGTATGAAAAAAACGCCGCTCATCGAGCGGCGTTTTTATTTAACGGAGCCGATGATCAGGCCTCGGTGGAACCAAGTGACGTAGTGTTGAAACCGCCGTCAACGTAAGTGATTTCGCCAGTAATGCCGCTGGCCAGGTCGCTGCACAAGAAAGCTGCCACATTACCGACTTCCTCGACAGTGATGTTGCGTTTGAGCGGCGCGTGCTTCGCGTTATAAGCAAGCAATTTGTTGAAGTCGCCAATGCCGGCCGCGGCCAACGTCTTGATCGGGCCTGCAGAAATTCCGTTGGCGCGAATTCCCTTGCGTCCCAGTTCCATTGCCAGATATCGAACGCTCGCCTCTAGGCTGGCCTTGGCCATTCCCATCACGTTGTAATGCGGCATCGTCCGAACTGCACCAAGATAGCTCATGGTCAGCAACGCTGCCTTTTCGTTCAAATTTGGCAAGGCGGCTTTGGCCATGGCGGGAAAGCTGTAGGCACTGATGTCGTGCGCAACACGGAAAGCTTCTCTACTGAATCCGTCGAGAAATTCGCCGTCCAGCGCCTCACGCGGTGCGTATGCGATAGCATGAACGAAACCATCGAATTTTGGCCAGTGTCCCGCCAGATCGATGAAGAGTCGATCGATTTCGGCATCGGAGGAGACGTCGCAGGGAAACACCAATTCACTTGCAAATTCACTGGCAAGCGCCATTACGCGGTCTTTGAAACGGTCGCCCTGATAAGTGAAGGCGAGCTGCGCGCCCTGTCTGTGCATGGCTCCTGCGACACCGTAGGCAATTGAGCGATTGCTGATCATTCCTGTGACAAGAATGCGCTTATTCTCTAAGAATCCCATGCGTCTTCCGAATAAAAGGTTGGTATATAGGCTGTTGATTATATCCGTAAAAGTATCAATCCCTAAGCGCCGTACCAATGTGGTATGGAAGGGATGCGCCAATTGGGCCAGGTAGTCCTTGAGCACAAACTCCAACAATTTCTCTGTCGTCCTGAGGGCTCCGACCAATGCGAAATGTCAGCACTTGTCAGAATTGGTCGGCGTAACTCAGTTTTACATTGGGTGCGTTGTATAGAGTCGCTCGCGGCACTATCTGAAAATGCCATGAACAAATAACCAGAATCCCAGTCTTCGAATCATTGCGCTATGTGGAATATTTACAGTGTTGCATCCGCCCCAGTTGACGGATGCCGCTAAATTCCGGCACCCAGAATCTCCCCCATGCTTAACCTTGGCTCAGTTGTGATTTCAAGTAATATGCGAGTTATCGGCTAAGCGACACAGGCTGGAATTTACTAAAAATCAACGTGGGGGCTGTAAATGGGAGAGGATGAGGTTAGCGGGGCGATAAAAGAACTGGGCATTTTGATCGGCTCACTTGAAAACAGGGCGGGTATCACAGAAGCCGTCAGGCAGGCGCGGGAGTCCGGTGCTCCCGATAAATTAAGGGCGGCATATTATTCAGTCGCGGATGCCGAACTCAGGAGGCAACTGATCGTTACTACAGGCAAGCTGGATAGGCTTTATCTTCAAAAATGCGACTTGGATGTTGCCTTGGCGAAAGAAGAGGTGTCAAAGGCAATTGAGAATTCAAACAGCCAGCCTTGGTATTTATCCGTCGCATCTTCCGTAGGCGCTGTAATCATCGGGCAATGGATATTGGGCCTTTTTGGAGCTATTGCGGGCGCGATCGGTGGCTTTTACCTGGGGCAATGGCTTCTTGCTTCAATAAAGAAAGAGAACGCAAGAGAAATCGAACATGCGAAGCATCTGCTTGCGCTGGCTCAACGCCGCGATGAAGAATCAAAGGCGGATCCTTATCTTTTCAGCGAGGAGGAACAGAAAGCCTGTGAGCGCCAGTCTTGATTTGATTTTTATCCTGCGTATAGGTGGCTTTCACACGTCTCGTTTGAGTATGGTTGGCATCAAGTTTCCGATTCGTCAGCTTACCTTGAGTGAGTGAGAGGTATCACTCACCAAGTTATTGTTCTGACAGTTAAAAATTTCCTGTAACTTTTATCTGCCATTGTGGTCTATAGAGCTCCGAAACTTCACAAGTTAGGAGGTTTAACATGACACAACTCCATTTGCCCCACATGCCACATTTTGAGGGCTGGTATACATTAACTCACAGTCATATATCCGTTTTAAAACTGTTCTTCCTCTACGCACTGCCGCTTTCCATCATCCCGCCGATGATGATCCATTACGCCGGCGTCACGTATGGCGGACAATTATTGCCGACCCTGACCGAGATGCAATTGCAGACTATTGGCGTTGCATTCTTCCTGACCGAGCTGGTAATGACTTTCGTCATTGCATTCATCGTGCAACGTTTGGGCAGCGTGGTTGACATCAAACCCGCCTTCGAGGATGCATACAAGCTGGCGGTCGTGGTGCCGACGCCGTTATGGCTCGCGCCACTGTTCTTGTTCATTCCCAGCTTCATGGTCAATCTTACGATAGGTGCGGCTGCGATGATGTCCTCGGGCGTACTGATCTTCTACTGCGTGCCAGCGATCCTCAGGGTCGACGAAGAAGGTCATGCCATGTTGTTGTCCGGCTCGATCCTCGCGGCGGGAATGGTGGCATGGGCGGCGATGATGTATCTCACGCTGCTCAGTTGGAGCTTCGTCACATCAAGCCTGTTACTTCTGATCTGAATTGACAGGAAGATACAGCCTGTTCTGGTTGAACGGTGGGGAAGGAGGGATCCTTCCCCACTTTCGTTTTGTGCGCTTTACGATGGATCACATATTCGAAGTGACAGGGAATTACATCTCGCCACATCATATCAATTGGTATCCCCCAGATAGCTCGTCGGCGTTTTTATTCTTTATCAGAAGGATGGCTTGCGCATTACTTTTGTACCCGTGTTGCCTGTGGCAGCCACATAAAGCACGCGGATAATCGTGGCGTCATACTTCCCGATCATCGTTTACCAAGACCATCCCGCACACATGGTCGAAGCATATTGCCACTCGCTGTAAAATCGCTGCGAGTTACCATCGTCGACTCGTCGATAGTTGGTTCTGCAACTTATCGAAGGAGGCTGACAGCACCGCCTGATTGACTCTTTATCCCGAACATTTTCCGCAACGCGATTGGAGCAGATATATGAAAATAAATTCGCCGTTCTCATCCCTGGTCATCGGTTGCATCATCGCGATGGCCGCGCTACCTGCACTGGCAGCCAATGTCAAAGTTACTCCCCTCGGCGGTCGGGACGGCGAGTTTTGTCCGCAGGACAGGGCGTTGATATTCGAGGATCCCAACGGTACGCGCATTCTCTACGACGCAGGTCGTACCGTCGCAGGGCCGGACGATCCGAGATTAGGAAAGATCGACATAATCCTGCTCAGTCACATGCATGGCGATCATCTTGGAAACACCCACAACAAGGCGCCGAACTCCGGCAGCTGCGAAGCTCCTGATGTCTCTGTGTCGGCATTGCCAAATTCAAACACCGTCAATATCGCTCTGGCCAAGAATGCGAAAATCGTTACGGGCAGCGAGATGCCGCCTTTTTTCGCGAACAAATTGAAGGCGAATGGCGGCGACCCCAAGAATTCGATACTGGCGCGCTTCGGTGGAAGCGTGAAACTCGGTGGCGTCACGATCGCAACCGTGCCCGCGTCGCACAGCAACGGTCTGGACCCCGACTACGTCGGTGGTGATCTGGGCAAGAACATGAAGGAAGCGGGAATCGCCGGCTACGTTGGCGAGGCGACCGGCTATGTATTGAAGTTCAGCAATGGGCTCGTCGTCTACCTTTCGGGCGATACCGGCATGATCGCCGAGCAGGAGACAGTCATACGCGGTCATTACCGGGCGAAACTTGCCGTCATCAACATCGGCGATACCTTCACCACGGGGCCTGCTGAGGCAGCCTATGTGATCAACGAACTGGTCAAGCCAGCTTCCGTCATCGCATCGCACGCAAACGAAGTCGCGACCAAAGGCGGCAAGGTGTTGCCGGGGACCAAGACCGACACTTTCGTCAAGGCGGTCAAGGTGCCGGTCCATATTCCACTCAGCGGCAAGACAATGGAGTTCAATAGCGCCGGGATCTGTGTAGCCGGATGTTGATCTAGCGGCGTGCCTGAGGTCGTCGGGGAGCGACGTCAAAAGCAGCGTTGCTTCTTATCAGTTGGCAGGGTGAAAGCCAATGCGGCGCTCCGCCAGAGCGAGCAGGCGCCGCGGCGCGCCCGTTTTCAGACTAAAGGGATTTTAGGGGTACGGTAAACTGGCGGAGAGGGCGGGATTCGAACCCGCGGTGGGGTATTACCCCACACACGCTTTCCAGGCGTGCGACTTAAACCGCTCATCCACCTCTCCGAAAGGGCGCGCAGGATAAACTAGAACGCCTTTTACCGCAATCAAAAACGATCACGCCACTGGCGCAAGGCCGTGAATACGGCAAGTTCGCTGGTATCGACCAGGCCGCGAGACTGCAAGGTCCGAATGAGTTCCGGGCTGGTATAGCGCAGGAAGGGGTTGGTGGCTTTTTCCAGTGCGATGGTGAAAGGGACCGTGGGGCGGTTCGCTGCGCGCAGTGCGTTGGTTTCGACATTACGTCGCTGGATGTCCGGGTTGCCGGGCTCGCAGGCGATCGCAAAAGGCAGGTTGTAGGCCGTGTATTCGTGCGCACAATAGACCAGCGTCTCGTCGGGCAGGGCGGCCAGGCGTTGCAGCGAATGGTGCAACTGCGCCAGCGACCCCTCAAAGTTCTTGCCGCAGCCTGCGCCAAACATGATATCGCCGCAAAACACCGCCTGCGGAGCAATGAAAGCAATATGATCGTCAAGATGGCCGGGTGTTTCGATGATGTCGAAGACGGTACCCAAAGTGTCGAGCGGTAGACGGTCTCCTTCGCGCAGGTCGTGGGTGGTGTGCGGGTTATTCGGATGTTTCCGCCCGTACACCGGCACGTTATATACTTCACGCAATTCAGAGATGCCGCCGATGTGGTCATGGTGGCGGTGGGTACACAGGATCGCATCCAGTTGCAGCTTGTTTTCCTGCAGGAAATCCAGTACGGGAGGCGCTTCGCCGGGGTCGACCGCGACGGCATGGCGTCCAAGGTGGAGCAACCAGATGTAGTTGTCCTGCAAAGCGGGGATGGCGGTAATGGTCAGCATGATCGAAACAGGAATCGGATGCCTAATTGTAATTTAACTGCACAAAGTCTGAGTGAATGGTTCGCCAGCGAACAGGGTGGCTATGTGCTGGCGCGCGAGCAGGACTATTTTGACCATACGGTGAGTGATATTTTTGGTTTCAACGCGATGCAGGTGGGCTTGCAGGAATGCGATTTCCTGCGCAGCAGCCGTATGCCGTTGCGCTTCGCTGCGGGAAATCAGCCTGGAAACGACGTGCGCATATGCTGCGACGAATTGCCTTTTGCCTGTGACAGCCTTGATATGGTGGTGTTGCCGCATGTGCTTGAGTTTGCCGACAACCCGCATCAGATCTTGCGCGACGTGGAACGTGTGCTGAGACCCGAGGGTAACCTCCTGATCAGCGGCTTCAATCCGTTCAGCCTTTGGGGCATGCATCGCGCGCTGGGCAGAAAACAAGGCTATCCATGGTGCGGGCACTTTATCAGGCTCCCCAGGCTGAAAGACTGGCTGGCCCTGCTTGGCTTTGAGGTGGTCGGCGGACGTTTCGCCGCCTATGCGCCGCCGTTGCATCATTCGAAATGGCTGGACAGTTTTTCCTTCATGGAAAAGGCGGGCGACCGCTGGTGGGCGGTGAGTGGTGGCGTATATTTCCTGCATGCGATCAAGCGCGTGCCTGGCATGCGCCTGATCAAACCGAGGTGGAACGAAGGTTTGGTGCGGAATCTGCTGCCGGTATCGCCAAAATTGAACAAGGGTGCGACACAAAGGAAAAATGGACAAGACGAGTGAAATAGTCGAAATATTCACCGATGGAGCCTGTAAGGGCAACCCCGGTATCGGCGGATGGGGCGCTCTGTTGCGGGCCAAGGGCAAGGAACGCGAGTTGTGCGGTGGGGAGGCGCATACCACCAACAACAGGATGGAGTTGATGGCTGCGATTTCGGCGCTCGAAGCGTTGACCCGCCATTGCAAGGTGCGTTTGCATACCGACTCGAAATATGTGCAGCAGGGCATCAGCGAATGGGTGCATAACTGGAAGAAGCGCGGCTGGAAGACGGCAGACAAGAAGCCGGTGAAGAACGAAGACCTGTGGCGCAGATTGGATACCCTCGCGGAGCAGCACCATGTCGAATGGGTCTGGGTCAAAGGTCATGCCGGACATGACGGCAATGAGCGGGCGGACCAGCTTGCCAACAAGGGAATCGAAACGTTGAAGGAAAAAGCATGAGACAGGTTGTACTGGATACTGAGACAACCGGTCTCGATCCCAGGCAGGGACATCGCATCATCGAAGTCGCGGCGATCGAATTGAACGGGCGCAAAGTCTCGGACCGCACATTTCACCGTTACATCAATCCGGAGCGCGAGATAGACGAAGGCGCGGCGGCAGTGCATGGCCTGACGCTGGACAGATTGCAGAATGAGCCAAAGTTCGTCGAGATCGCGTCTGCACTGTTGGAATTCATTGCGGGAGCGGAGCTCATCATTCACAACGCGCCGTTCGATATCGGGTTTTTGAATGCAGAATTGTCATTGGCCGGACTGCCACCGTTGGACAATCCGGTGATCGATACCCTCAAAGTCGCCAAGGAACTGCACCCTGGCAAGAAGAACAACCTGAACGCGCTTTGCGACCGCTACCAGATCGACAACTCGCACCGCACTTTGCACGGTGCGCTGCTGGATACTGAATTGCTTGCGGAAGTCTATCTGGGCATGACGCGCGGGCAGGAAAGTCTGTTGGGCGAAGAAAGCAGCGATGCGGATGGCGTGCAATTCGATGCCAGTGGCGAGGCAATCTGTTTGAGCGTACGTGTACTGTCTGCAAGCGAGGATGAATTGGCGCTGCATAACGCGCAGTTGGCAGACATTGAAAAAGCGAGCAAGGGGACGTGTGTATGGAAAAGACTGGAAGGACAGGCGTGATCCTGAAATGGTCCCGCCGCATCCGCTGGACGCTGATGTTGCTACTGTCGGTTTATCTTCTGGCCTGCGCTTACATGTGGGCGGCGCAGCGCCATTACATCTTCCTCCCCAGGCCGCTATTGCAGACGATGCCCGACAGGCTGGGCATGAAATTCGAGGAAATCCATGTCCCGTCGGGAAGCAGCACGGAGCACGGAGATCTGTATGGCTGGTGGATTCCTGCGGATGACAGCAGGGCACCGACGCTTCTTTATCTGCATGGCAATGACAAGAACATCGGATATGCGCATGACATCGACAGGGTGGCGAGACTGCATGCCATGGGCTACAACCTGCTGACGGTCGATTATCGGGGGTACGGAAAGAGTACAGGTGGCGAACCCGCCGAATCCAAGGTGTATGAAGATGCCGAAGCGGCCTGGAACTACCTGATCAGGCAACGGGCCAGTGATCCCAAGCGCACCTTCATCTACGGCCATTCATTGGGTAGCGCGATCGCCATCGATCTGGCCGTTCATCATCCGGAAGCGGCGGGAGTCATCGCCGAAAGCAATTTCACATCGATGGTCGACATGGCCAAACTCGAATACCCGTATTTGCCGGTCGAATGGCTGCTGAACCAGCGCTTCGATTCTCTGCGAAAAATGCACAATCTGAAGATCCCGGTACTGCTTATCCACGGTACGTGGGATCGGCTGGTGCCATATCAGATGAGCCAAAGACTTTACGACAATGCGCCGGAGCCGAAGACATTGAAATTGATCGAAGGCGGGGAGCACGGCAACAGCATCATCATTGCCCCGTTGGAATTTCAGGCTGCGATCGGCAAATTTGTCCAGCACAGCACAATTCAGCACTGATGGAAGACAAGCCAGTTGATGTACTGATCATCGGTGCAGGTGCGGCAGGCATGATGTGCGCGTTGACTGCGGCTCAACGCGGCCGGTCGGTACGGTTGCTGGACCATGCATCGAAGCTCGCGGAAAAGATACGCATCTCGGGCGGCGGGCGCTGCAACTTCACCAACCTCAATGCCAGGCCGGAAAATTTCATTTCTCAGAACCCGCATTTCTGTCGCTCGGCGTTGGCGCGCTTCACGCCGCAACATTTTATTGCCATGCTGAGCCGGCATGGTGTCGGATATCACGAAAAGACGCTGGGTCAGCTGTTCTGTGACGAGGAATCCGAAGCCGTCATCGCCATGCTCAAAGGGGAATGCGATGCGGCGGGCGTTCATTGGTGCATGCCATGCAACGTAGAAAAGATCGAGCA
Source organism: Sideroxydans sp. (assembly GCA_027310665.1). Lineage (GTDB taxonomy): Bacteria > Pseudomonadota > Gammaproteobacteria > Burkholderiales > Gallionellaceae > Sideroxyarcus. Next base: position 16,690 of record DAIDAJ010000072.1, read on the forward strand.
CAGCGATGTCTTTTACGTGTCGACGTCGCGCGGGAGATTCCGCGCCGGGTCCCTGGTCATCGCTACGGGCGGCCTGTCCATTCCGAAGATCGGTGCGACGCCCTTCGGTTACAGAGTCGCCGAGCAGTTTGGCGTGCCGGTGACCAAACTCAAGCCGGGACTGGTTCCGCTAAGCTTTCATCCCGGGGAGTGGGTGGCTTTCAGTGAACTGGCTGGTGTCTCCCTGGATGCGGTGGTGAGCTTCGGCAAGCAGCGTTTCCGCGAGAATCTGCTGTTCACCCATCGCGGGTTGAGCGGACCGGCCATCCTGCAGATATCCTCGTACTGGGAGCACGGCAAGCCGCTTTCCATCGATCTGCTGCCGGATCACGACCTGCGCGAAATATTCTCGAAACACCGCAGCAGCAGAATGTTGCTGGGCAATTTCCTCGCGCAATACCTGCCGAAGCGGTTTGCCGAGATCATTGCAACTCAATGGATGGAGAATAAGCCCCTCATCCAGTATGCGGAGAAGGACCTGCGCGTGCTGGCAGAAAAGCTGAAGAACTGGCAGGTCACGCCGACCGGCACATTGGGCTACGGCAAGGCGGAAGTGACCTGCGGCGGCGTGGACACGCATGCGCAATCATCAAAGACGATGGAGTGCAACGGCGTGCCCGGCCTGTATTTCATCGGCGAAGTGCAGGATGTGACCGGACAGCTCGGCGGCTACAACTTTCAGTGGGCATGGGCGTCGGGCTATGCCGCCGGGCAAGCCGTATAATGTGACCGTTTTACGGATGCAACCAAGTTTCTTTAAGGAGATCGAAAATGCGTGTTCTGTTGATGGTTTTGATGACTGTATTGTTGAGCGGTTGCGGTTACAACGATTTTCAGAAGAATGACGAGCAGGTCAAGGCCGACTGGTCCGAAGTGTTGAACCAGTATCAGCGCCGCTTCGATCTGGTTCCGAACCTGGTCAATACGGTCAAGGGTTATGCCCAGCAGGAAAAGGATGTGCTGATCGGCGTGACGGAAGCGCGGGCCAAGGTGGGCACGATTCAGGCGACACCGGAATTGATCAACGACCCGCAGGCGTTCGCCAAATTCCAGTCGGCACAGGGTGAGTTGACCTCCGCGTTGAGCAAATTGATGATGGTGACGGAGAACTATCCGCAATTGAAATCGGATGCAGTCTTCCGCGATTTGCAGGCGCAACTCGAAGGCACGGAAAACCGCATCACCGTGGCGCGCAATCGCTACATCAAGTCAGTGCAGGCCTATAACGTGCTGGCGCGTTCCTTCCCGACCAACCTGACCGCGATGATGTTCGGCTACAGCGTCAAGCCTTCCTTTACCGTTGAGGACGAGAAGGCGGTGTCCAAGGCTCCGACGGTGGATTTCTCGGCACCCAAGCCAGCACCGGCAAAATAAATGAGCCATTTCTGGACGCGGCTTCTTCTGCTTGCGCTGCTGCTTTGCGGCACAGCGCAAGCAGAGGTTGACGTTCCAAAACTCGCTCAGCGCGTAACCGATCTCACCTCCACACTGGATGCCGGCCAGATTCAAGCGCTGGAAGCCAAGCTGGCTGCATTCGAGTCGCGCAAGGGATCGCAGATCGCCGTACTCCTTGTGCCCAGCACGCAGCCAGAAACGATCGAGCAGTACGGCATCCGCGTTGTGGACTTCTGGAAGCTCGGGCGCAAGGGTGTGGATGACGGCGTGCTGCTGCTCATCGCCAAGGACGACCGCAAATTGAGGATCGAGGTCGGTTACGGCCTGGAAGGAGCCCTGAACGACGCGACGGCGAAACGCATCGTGTCGGAGATCATAGGTCCGGAATTCAAGCGAGGATCATTCTATGAGGGCATTGATGCCGGCGTGGACGCGATCATCAAGGTGATCGAAGGTGAACCGCTGCCGCCTCCTGCACAGCGGGCATCGTCGCAGTCGGGCGACGGATCGGACAACTTCGGTCAATTGATCGGCGCCGGATTCGTCATTTTCATGATGGGCAACATCATTTTGCGCCAGTTGCTGGGACGCCTTCCCAGCGGATTGATCGTCGGAGGTGTGATCGGCGCTCTGGCGTGGGTGATGTTGCTTTCGATCGGGTGGGCGGTTGCCGCTGCGCTTGTAGCCTTTGTGCTATCCCTGCTATTCGGGAC
>DAIDAJ010000097.1 GCA_027310665.1 Sideroxydans sp.
CTGAATGTTCTCGAACAGTTCAAAGTGCCTGACGAAGGGCCGGCTCAGCAGCGGGTTCTTCAGCATCTGGGCGTAATCGCCTTTTTGGAACTGCAACTGATGGGTGGCGAATGCAATGCCCAGGTTGTAAAGGGAGAATCCGTTTTCGATCCAGCTCTTCCAGTTGTCTTCCGTTGCGCGCAAATCCCAATCGACTTCGCTGCTGCTGATTCCGGAAAGCGTCGAAGTCGCCATTCCGTGTTCGATGACGAGTACGCCCCGCGGCTGGGGTTCCCCAATGAAACCGTAACCGACACGGGAAGAAAACGATGCCTTCCGCAAGGGCTCGAAGACCTGGGGCGCCGAGTTCCATTCATTCTTCAGGTCGACCATCCATTGTTCAGAGAACAAGGGGATCATACTTTCAATTTCCGCGGTTGATTCAGAATCGACTTACCTGCCATGTCGCCCGGGATGCGAAACTTGAGCGATAGAATCAAATATAAACAGTAGAGCATAACTGGCATAGCCAGGATATTTGGAACAGTGGTGACATCAATATCCATTTATTATCTCCCTGTGAGGTTCTTTCAAAGCTCCGCATGCGAGCCAAATCAATTGCATTTGACTGCGAACAAAGAGGTATGCAGGAACCATTATTAGCAGGATGCGGGCTTTCTGGTAACACATCGATATCCCATGTTTATCCTACACAGAATGACAAAAAAATGACCGTAACCTGAAGAAGTAGCCCAAAGGGGTTGATAATGTTCTGATCCTTATAGCCCGAATGAGTTGTCATGGGCATGAAGGATGTGACAAAGACGTTCTTCGCCAATCGCGAGTGTTGCGTGCTTCGGCCACGCGAAGGACCGTTGCCGGCAGCCGATTCCTGCCTGTCACAAGAGTCCAACTGACTGTCGAACCCTGCTGCCCGACCTATCCGGCATTTGCTGTCGGACCTCGAAATTGGTAGCCTTACCAAACCGGTTGACTCGCAGGTGGCGAAATGGGCATCAAGGAAGAAATTCTGAGCGCAGGTTCAACCCTGTTACGCGAAAAGGGTGTGACGGCGCTGACGCAGCCGCAGATCGCGCAAGCGGCCAATATCAAGCAAAGCCACCTGACCTACTACTTCCCGACTCGCGCCAATCTTTTACTGGCGATCGCCGAGTTCACGATCTTCAGCGCAATGGACAATGTGGCCGTGCAGTTGCAGGCGAAGCCGCAGGGCAAGACACTGGCGGATGCCGTATCGAAGATCATGATCGAAGGCTTTCCGCCACGCGTGTTTATCGGCCTGATCGTCGCCGCCGACGGCGATCCCGATATCCGTAAACTGCTGCGCAAGCTGATCCGGCATGTGCGTGCTGCCATGCAACATCTGCTCGAAGAAGCGGGCGTCGCTGCTGACGATGAGGCGGCGCGGTTGTTCCATGCCACCATCATCGGTCTGGCCGTCATGCATCTGGCCCGGCTGAACAAGGAATCGGCCAATGAAGTGCGCGAAGGGGTTGCCACCCTGATTCGCGTACTCACCCCAAAGCCGGTGAAACGGGCGCGATCTTGAATATACTGCTGCTCAATGCACTGCCGCGACTTTCGGACTCGCCAGAGGCCATAGGACCAAGACCATGAAAAAGAAAATCCTCCTTCTCCTTGTCGCTGCGATCGTGCTCGGTGCATCCGGCGCCGCATATTTTGGTAGCCACCGCTCCGCAAACGGCGACACGCTGACGCTGTATGGCAACGTCGACATCAGGCAGGTCCAGCTTGCCTTCAACGGTTCGGAGCGCATCGCGAAGATGCTGGTGAAGGAAGGAGACCCAGTCAAAAAGGGCCAGCTGCTGGCGACGCTGGATACAGAAACGCTGCGGCAGAAAGTCCGCAAAGCCGAGGCCGACAGGGAGGCCGCGCGCGTCGCTGCAATCAATGCGGCGAACACTTACCGGCGGACCCAAATGCTGGTCGACAGACACTTCGTGGCGCAGCAGCAGGCGGACGATGCCCGAACCGCATCCGATGCGGCGCAGGCTGGGCTCCACGCCGCCCAAGCCGGGTTGGAACTGGCGCGCAAGGCACTGGTCGATGCCTCACTTTACTCGCCGGACAACGGCGTGATCCAGGAACGCATCCTCGAACCGGGCGATATGGCTACACCGCAACTCCCGGTCTACACGCTTGCAATGACTGACCCGCTCTGGGTACGCGTCTATCTGAAGGAAAGCGATCTCGGCAAGATCAGGCCGGGTATGCGCGCCCAAGTGGCGACCGACAGCTACCCGGACAAGCGCTACAGCGCCTGGCTGGGCTATATCTCGCCTACCGCGGAATTCACGCCGAAATCGGTCGAGACCACCGAGGTACGCAGCAGCCTGGTCTATCAGGCGCGCATCTTCGTTTGCAATCCGCAAGGCGAATTGCGCCTCGGCATGCCGGCCACGGTAACGATCGCGCTAGGCCAACCCGCCGCCACCGACAACGAGCATTGCCCGAATCCGTGAGGTCGGCGTGAACGCGGTCAATCAAGTGACAGCGCCACCCGCTCCCGCGAGCCGGGACAACGGGGTCGCGCTGGTTGTAAGCCAACTCTCCAAATCCTTCCTCATCGGCAAACGCAGGATACAGGCGCTGCATGACGTCAGCTTCAGCGTGCGCTACGGCGTGGTCACTGGGCTGGTCGGCCCCGACGCGGCCGGCAAGACCACGCTGATGCGTCTCGCCGCCGGATTGCTGGTGCCGGATAGCGGCGCCATCAGCGTGCTCGGCATGGATGCCGCCACGGAGTCGCTCGCCGTACAGGGCACCATCGGCTATATGCCGCAGCGCTTCGGCCTTTACGAAGACCTTACCGTGCAGGAAAACCTCGACCTCTACGCCGACCTGCAGGGCGTGCCGGAAGCGGCGCGCGCAGAACGCTACCGCGAACTCATGCACATGGCCGGGCTTAAGCCATTTGCCAGACGGCTGGCCGGCCAGCTTTCCGGCGGCATGAAGCAGAAACTCGGCCTCGCCTGCGCGCTGGTGCGACAACCGGCGCTGCTGCTGCTCGACGAACCCACAGTCGGGGTGGACCCGCTGTCGCGCCGTGAACTGTGGGACATCGTCTATCGCCTGGTGCGCGAGCAGGGCACCAGCGTGCTGCTCACCACCGCATACCTCGACGAGGCGGAACGCTGCGACGATGTGGTATTGCTGCACGAGGGTCGGCTGCTCGACCGGGGCGCGCCCGCCGTGCTGCGCGAAACCATGCGCGGCCACACCTACCGCGTCACGGTGGCCGGCATGGACAAGCGCGTGCTGCAGAACCGCATCGCGCAGGCGCCGGGCGTGATGGACGCGCTGATCCAGGGCGACCACGTGCGCGTGGTGATGGAAAGCGATGCGCCTGTCGACTTCGCCGCGCTATGCCCTGCCGCGGTTGGCATCGAGGCGGCAGCGGTGGCGCCGCGTTTCGAGGACAGTTTCGTCGCGCTGATCAAGGCGAAGACTCGTGGCGATGAGGTTTCATCCGCACAGATGACAACCACCACATCCCCTCCCCTTGGCAGGGCGACTGCGGAAGGGTCGCCACAAAGCGGCGGGGTACCCGCCGGCGTACCCCTTGCGGCTGTGGTTAGGGAGAGGGTTGATACGAATCAAGTGCAACAGAGACCCAATGTTCCCCCTCTCCCTAACCCGCTCCCCGCGGGTGAGAGGGGACAGGACCAGTCCGCTAGGCCGGTGATCGAAGTACACAACCTGCAGCGCCGCTTCGGCAGTTTCTATGCAGTGAACAACATCAGTTTCACGGTCAGCCGGGGCGAGGTGTTCGGGCTGCTCGGCGCGAACGGCGCGGGAAAGTCCACGACCTTCCGCATGTTGTGCGGCCTGCTGCCGCCGAGCGGCGGCACGCTGCGCATCGCGGGTGCCGACCTGCGCCATGCGGCAGCGGCCGCGCGTGCGCGCATCGGCTATATGTCGCAGAAATTCTCGCTCTATGAAAATCTCAGCGTGGCCGAGAACCTGCGTTTCTTCAGCAGCGCATACGACCTGTCCGGCGCGCGCCGCAGGCAGCGCATGGACTGGGCGCTGCAGGAATTCGAACTGGCATCGATGGCGGAACTCACCAGCGGCGACCTCTCGCTCGGTTACAAGCAGCGCCTGGCGCTCGCCTGCGCGCTGATGCACGAGCCGGAGATTCTGTTCCTCGACGAGCCGACATCCGGCGTCGATCCGCTGGCGCGGCGCGAATTCTGGTCGCGCATCAACGCGCTGGCCGGACAGGGTGTGACCGTGATGGTCACCACGCATTTCATGGAAGAAGCGGAATATTGCGACCGGCTCGCCATCATGGCGGCGGGCGAGATCCTGACCATGGGGACGCCGGGTAGCATCAAGGCACAGGCGCGTACCGCAGCACAGCCCGAGCCCACCATGGAAGACGCTTTCGTCGGACTGATCCTGGCGCATGAACAACAGGGGGTGGCGGCATGAACAGCGACATGCGCCCCGGTTCCTCCCGCATGCGGCTGCGCGGGCTGATCCGCAAGGAATTCCTGCAGATCGTGCGCGACCCGAGCAGTATTGCAATTGCCTTCCTGATGCCAATCTTCCTTCTGCTGCTGTTCGGCTACGGCGTGTCGCTGGATTCCGAGCACATCCCGCTGGCGCTGGTGGTGGAACAGCCGAATGCGGATACCGCTGACTTCACCGCCGAGTTCGATCAGTCGAAATATTTCGTGACTTCATACTATGCCAGCACGCGCGAGGCGGAACAGGCCATGATGGCCGGGCGCGTCAACGCCATCGTGGTGCTGCGCCGGGACTTCGCCAGGACGCTGCGCCGGAGCGACGGCGCGACTATCCAGCTGATCGTCAACGGTGTGGACGCGAACACCGGGCGCATCATCTCCGGCTATGTGCAGGGCGCGTGGGGCAGCTGGCTGGCGCATGCGGCACAGAAACGTGGCGAGGTTCTGCAGGTACCGGTGCAGATGCAGCAACGCGTGTGGTTCAACAGCGAATTGCGCAGCCGCAACTTCCTCGTGCCGGGGCTGGTCGCGGTCATTATGACGCTGATCGGTGCCTTGCTGACCGCGATGGTGATGTCGCGCGAATGGGAGCGCGGCACGATGGAGGCGCTGCTGGTCACACCGCTGTCGATGCGCGAGGTGATCATCGGCAAGCTGCTGCCGTATTTCATCCTCGGCATGGGCGGCCTGGTGCTGGCCGTCGGCATGTCGCTGTTCCTGTTCGAGGTGCCGCTGCGCGGATCACTCTGGGTGTTGTTCGCTGCGTCCGCACTGTTCCTCGTCACCGCACTCAGCATGGGACTGCTGATCTCCACCGTGGCGCGCAGCCAGTTCGTCGCCGGGCTGATCGCACTGATCGCCACCTTCCTGCCCGCCTTCCTGCTTTCCGGTTTCATCTTCGATATCGGCAGCATGCCCACTGTGGTCCAGGTCATCACCCATATCGTCGCCGCGCGCTACTACGTCGCCATCCTGCAGACGGTGTTCCTGGCGGGCAACGTGTGGGGCGTGATCCTGCCGAACGCGCTGGCGCTTGCGGTCCTGGCCGCGGTGTTCCTCGGCCTGACCTGGCGCAATGCGCACAAGAGACTGGAGTGACGACATGTTCGGACGCATATTTGCACTGGTATTGAAGGAATTCCTGACGCTGCTGAAAGACAAGCGCACGCGTTTAGTGCTCATCGGCCCACCGCTGATCCAGCTGATGGTGTTCGGCTACGCGGCCACCTTCGACCTGAAGAACGTGCCGTTCGCGGTGTACAACGAAGATCGCGGCTCCGCTGCGCGCGAACTGTTCGCCGACTTCGACGGCGCGACGAGCTTCACGCCGGTGGCGGAGATCACCCACGAGAGCGAGATCGCGCCGCTCGTTGACGGCAAGCAGGTGCTGATGGTGATCCATGCCGGGCCCAATTTCAGCGCCGAGCTGGCGGCTGGACGGCCGGCGCCGCTGCAGGTGATCGTCGACGGGCGCAACTCCAATACTGCCATGCTCGCGATCAACGACGCCAGCGTGATCGTCGACCGTTTCAATACGGCCTGGGCGCAGAGCCATGGCGGTGCCGCGCCGCCCGCGCACATCGAGATGCGTGCGTGGTTCAACCCCAACCTGGAAAGCCGCTGGTTCTTCCTGCCCGGCATCGTCGGCATCCTGACCTTGTTGCTCACCATGCTGGTCACCGCGCTGTCGGTCGCGCGCGAACGCGAACAGGGCACGTTCGACCAGTTACTGGTCACGCCATTGCGGCCGGTGGAGATCCTGATCGGCAAGACCCTGCCGGGCTTCCTGATCGGCATGGCGGAGGCCAGCGTGATCATGCTGGCGGCGGTGTTCTGGTTCAAGGTGCCGCTGCTGGGAAGCCTGCTGACGCTGTATACGGGGATCGCGCTGTTCCTGCTGTCAGGCGTCGGCGTGGGGCTGATGATCTCGTCGTTCGCGACCACGCAGCAGCAGGGATTGCTGGGGGCGTTCATCTTCATGGTGCCGGCCATCATCCTGTCCGGCTTCGCCACGCCGATACGCAACATGCCGGAGCTGGTGCAGGACATCACGCTGTTCAACCCGATGCGCTATTTCCTGCTGGTGTTGCGCGGTGTGTTCCTCGAGGGCGTGCCGTTCAATCTGCTGATCCCGCAGTTCTGGCCGATGGCGCTGATCGGCGTGACCGCGTTCGGCATCGCCGGCTGGCTGTTCCGGCACCGCATGTATTGACTGAACACATGCGCGAATATAATTGACGGCCCTTCTAATTCGTCGCCGCCGTACCGGGCTTCGGATTGAAGACTTTCCACTGCACCCTGGACTAGCCATTTGGACACTCTGAACTCCATCGTCACCAGCGACCTCAGCCTGTGGGGACTGTTCATCAGCAGCTTCCTCGCGGCGACACTGTTGCCGGGCGGTTCCGAAGCCGTGCTGTTCGGCGTACTGAAACTGCATCCTGAATTGTTCTGGCCTGCGCTGCTGCTGGGCACGCTCGGCAACACGCTGGGCGGCATGGTCACCTTCGGCATGGGCTGGATGCTGCCGCAGACGCAACAGCTAAAGCATGTCGAGAAAGTGCGCAAATTCGGCACGCCTGCGCTGATGCTGGCCTGGGTACCCTTGGTCGGCGACGCGCTCTGCCTCGCCGCGGGCTGGCTGCGCCTCAACTGGTGGAAGGCGGCATTGTTCATCGCCGTCGGAAAATTCGCGCGCTATTGGGTGATCGCGGAATTCGCGCATTTTTGAACCGGCGCGTCATTACCTCACTCACGAGTGGGGAAAATATCAATTGGGCGTTGCAACTGCCAGACTTACAGAATACATTTCCGACATGCCTGCCAAATTGACTTTCAATGGATAAGCGCCTGACGCCTGCCAGCATCGCCTTGTCCTACGCGGTGTTTGCTGCCCTGTGGATATTCGCTTCGGACAGGCTGCTGGCGCTGTTCCTCCCGGACCATGAGCTGATCCTGTGGGTCAGCCTGTTCAAAGGCCTTTTCTTCGTTGCCGCCACCGCGGTGCTGCTCTATCTGCTGATGCGCAAGCTGCTCAGCCAGGCGACAGCCAGGGACAAGCAACTCAAGCTCTTCCATGACCTGCCTTTCATCGGCATGGCCATCAGCTCTCCGGACAGCAAGGCATGGCTCTACACGAACGACCGTTTGTGCGACATGCTCGGTTACACCCGGGCCGAAATTCAGCAAACCACCTGGGCGGACATCACGCACCCGGACGACCTGGATGGCAACGTCGAGCAATTCGAGCGCATGAAGGCCGGCGAGGTCGACGGCTACACACTGGAGAAGCGCTTCATACGGAAAGACGGCAGTCCCATCAATGCCACCATCAATGTCAAATGCACGCGAGGGCCCGACGGCAAGGCCAACTATATCGTTGCACTGATTGATGACATCACCCAGCGCAAACGGGCGGAACTGGCACTGCGCAAGAGCGAGGCGACTTACCGTTCCCTGTTCGACAACATGCTGAACGGCCTTGCCCATTACCGCATGATCTTCCGCGACGGCGTCCCGGTGGATTACGAGTTCATCGCCGTCAACCCAGCCTTCGAGCAAACTACCGGCCTGAGGGATGTCGTCGGCAAGAAGGTCAGCGAGATCATTCCCGGATATGCCGAGGCCAATCCGGATTCGCTCCAGGTCTTCGGCAAGGTCGCACAGACCGGCGAGCCTGCACGCTGGGAACACTATCTGGCCGCGCTGGACAAGTGGTTCTCCTTCTCGATCTACAGTCCCGCACCGGGCGAGTTCGTCGTCGTGCACGACGATATTACCGAGCGCAAACGCGCAGACGAGGCGCTGCGCGAGAGCGAGAACCGCTTCCGCAACATCTTCAACAGCGCGAATGACGGGATCCTGCTGGCGGACGCCGTCACCAGGAAGTTCATCATGAGCAACCCCGCTGTCCAGCACATGCTGGGCTATAGCGAAGAGGAATTGCTCGGGCTCAAGGTGGACGATATCCACGTTGCAGAAGAACTGCCCGATGTACTGGCCCAATTCACCAGACGCCTGTCCGGTGAAAGCCGCTCCACCCACAATGTGTCGGTGAAGCGCAAGGACGGATCCGTGTTCTACGCCGACATCAGCGCCTCGCCCATCACGATCAACGGCAAGCTCAGTCTGATCGGAAACTTCCGCGACATCTCCGAGCGCAAGCGGAACGAAGACGCGCTGCGCCAGGCCGCGACCGTGTTCCAGAACAGCCACAACGGCATCATCATCACCGACCTGCAGGGAAACATCGTGGCCGTCAACCAGTCTTTCGTGAAGCACACGGATTATGCCGAAGCCGAACTGCTGGGAAAGAACCCGCGCATCCTGCACTCGGGCCGTCAGGGCAGGGATTTCTACAGGAAGATGTGGGCCAATATCCTGGAAGCCGGATTCTGGCAGGGCGAAGTGTGGAACCGGCGCAAGAACGGCGAAGTCTACCCGACATGGCTTGCCATCAGTGCGGTGCGCAACGACCAGGACGTAACGACACATTACGTCGGCATCTCTTCCGACCTGAGCCAGCTCAAGCAGTCCGAAGCGGAACGCGAGCACCTGGCGCATTTCGACCCGCTCACCGACCTGCCCAATCGCCTGCTGCTGCAGTCGCATCTGGCCCACGCGCTAGCGCATGCACAGCGGCACCGCACCCAGCTTGGCGTGCTGTACATCGACCTGGATCGTTTCAAGAACATCAATGACAGCATGGGCTACCTGGTCGGCGACGAGTTGCTGGTCAACCTGACCGAGCGCCTGACCATGCACATGCGTAGCGAGGACATGCTGGCCCGGCTGGGCGGCGATGAGTTCCTGATGGTGCTGGAACAGATCAACAGCCCCGAGGACACTGCCATCGTGGCAAGGTCGCTGCTCGAACTGCTGTCGCAACCGTTCGTGCTGCCCGGCGGACAGGAAATCTTCATCGGTGCCAGCATCGGCATCAGCATCTACCCCAACGACGGCGACAGCGCCGAACAAATGATCCAGCATGCCGATGCCGCCATGCACCAGGCCAAGAAGCAGGGGCGCAACACGTACCGCTTCTATACCGATGCGCTCACACGCGCCGCCGGCGAGCATCTCGAACTGGAGAACCGGCTGCGCCATGCGATCGGGGCGAACCAGTTGCGCGTGTATTACCAGCCGCAGGTAGACATCGCCAGCGGCCATATCGTCGGCGCCGAAGCGCTGGTGCGCTGGCAGGATCCCGAGCGCGGCCTGATCCAGCCCGTGAACTTCATCCGGCTGGCAGAAGAGACCGGCCTGATCGGAGCCATCGGCGAGTGGGTGCTGAAAGAGACCTGCCTGCAGGGCAAGCGCTGGATCGATGCCGGCCTGCCGTTCCTGACGCTGGCAGTGAATCTCTCGCCGCACCAATTCATGCGCGGCAACATCGTGGAACTGGTATCGAAGGTGCTGGCCCAGACCGGCTTCCCGGCTGACCGCCTGGAACTGGAACTGACCGAGAGCGCGCTGATGGAGCAGGAGGAAGATGCCGTCAAGATGCTGCACCTGCTGCGCGCGCAGGACATCCGGCTTGCGATCGACGACTTCGGCACCGGCTATTCCTCGCTCGCCTACCTCAAGCGTTTCCCGCTCGACATCCTGAAGATCGACAAGAGCTTCGTCGACGACATCCCTTTCCATCAGGACGACATGGAAATCGCCTCGACCATCATCGCGATGGGACACATACTGGGCTTCAAGGTACTGGCGGAGGGCGTGGAAACCGCCGAGCAGCTCGAATTCCTGAAAGAAAAAGGGTGCGACATGTATCAGGGCTATCTCACCAGCCCGCCCGTGCCAGCAGAAGATTTTGAAAAAATGCTGGCCGAAAAAATGCAAAAATAGAATTGACCATGCCAGACAACACGTTAATTGCCGACCCGAAAGTTGAATGAAGGAAGGTCATGGAGCGCCCTTGTCGACGCTGGCCCCGTTACCGTTCGTCGGCACCGTGTTTTGATCGATATGATGCGATCGCGTTCGAACCCATTGCGCGCTGGGCCTTTTATGCCGGCTTGGAGTTTCCCGCCCTCTTCGTCTGTCGGATTTAATGTCCGATCCAAAAGGCATTTATTGCACAATGTTTTGCGCGAATCGATAGCAATGGCATCATAGGTACCCATGAAGACATTCAAAGTCATGCAATTCAACATGCAGTTCGGCCAGATATGGGATGAGGCCGATGCCGACCGTGCGCCGATCGATCTCGACCTGACCATCGCGGAGATACTGAGCTGTGACGCCGACATCGTCATCCTGCAGGAAGTCGAACATGCGCAGCCCGGCGGCGTGCAGCTCGACCCGCCCCCGAATTACACCCGGCTGAAGGCGGCACTCAAGGGGTATCACGGCTACTTCTCGTATCCCAAAGCCGACCCGCGCGAACTACCCTTCGGCATCGGTCTGGCCATTTTTTCTAGGACACCCTTGCGCGACACGTTCCGGCTCGAATTGCCCTCCTCACCCGTCGAATTCGAATTCGACGGCGAGAAGACGACGCCCACCGACCGCCTGCTCATCGGCGCAAAGACCACGCTGATCGGGCACGAGCTGCAACTGTTCAACACGCACCTGCTGGCGTATTTCATGCTCAATTCATCGAGTGAACAGCATAACCAGCAGCGTCAACTTGTCGTCGAACAATTGCGCCGCACGCAGGGACCCACATTGATCGGGGGAGATTTCAACGTCAGCAACCGGGATTCGCTGATCCACCAGTTCGCCGATGCGGGTTACCAGCCGGTGCAAACCACCAAGGTCACCTGGCGTCACCGCCCGTTCGTGCTCGACCACATCTTCCACAGCGGGCACCTGCACAAGGTCAGCTACGACGTGAAGCCGACGCGGGCGTCGGACCACCATATCCTGATCGCGGAATTCGAATTCCTGAAGTAGTCAGCGGTGAAAAAGACCGCGCCCGTTCCCGGCAATGGAACGATGGGCTCACTCCTGCTTCCGGTTCTTCAATAAACGCAGCGGAACCAACACGACCATCAGATCCATCAAGACGGCAAAAAAGCCGAAGGCGACACGTCCTTCGATCTCACCCGACGCACCACCGGTGGTGATACCGAGGAATGACGACGAACTGCTGAACTGACGCTCTCCCGCTCCGAACGCGACCCAGTTGAAAGGAATGGCGAGGCACACGACGAACAGCCACGATACCAGGTTGCGCAGCCAAGCCATACGCTCGTTCTCGATCAGCAGGATCATCGCACCACCCAGGGAAAACATCATCGCGGCAGCGGCAATCACCCAGAGCGGGGCGACATGTTTCGACGGGATCCAATCTAAGACGAAAGCGAACAGGAATCCGCCGAAAAAGAAAAAGGCCAGCGCCATGAACACTCTGGCGCGTGGCGACATCGATGCAGATTCGTCGTTCACCGCCATCGCATCAGCCCTGCAACATCCGCAAACCCCATGCCACGCCGAAGCCTGTCACGTCGGCGGCGATGCTGCCCAGCCCGCCCTCGCAACGGCTGGCCGACAGGTCCACATGCAGCCACGGCGTGTCGTGCTCGACGAAACGCTTGAGGAAGCGCGTTGCAAGGATATGGTCGGCTTCGCCGTCCAGCGTGCATTGCTTGATATCGGCCACTTTTGAATCCAGCGCTGCTTCGTAATCCTCGTCCTGCGGGAACGCGCACATGCGCTCACCGACTTGCCTGCCGACACTCACCGCGCGTTGTGCCAGCTCGTCGCTGGTACCGAACACGCCGCTATAGCGTGCGCCCAGCGCCATCGCCATGCTGCCGGTCAGCGTGGCGAAATCGATGATCAGATTCGGTTTCGCACGCGATGCCAGCGTGAGCGTATCCGCCAGCACCATGCGACCTTCGGCATCCGTGTGCATCACTTCGATGCAGGTGCCGTTGAGCGCCTTGACGATATCGTTCTGCTTGTAGGCTTTCGGGCTGATGTGGTTCTGCGCCAGCGCCAGCCAGCAGTCGATGTTGACGGCCAGCTTCTGCTGCGTCGCCGCGAGCAGGATACCCAGGCTCACTGCGGAACCGTTCATGTCCTCGTGCATGTTGTGCATGTAGCGCGATGGCTTCAGATTGTGACCGCCGGTGTCGAAGCAGATGCCTTTGCCCACCAGCGCGATCGTTTGCTTCGCCTTTGGATGCCTGTACGAAAGATGCACGATGGCCGCATCCTCCGGGTCGCTACCTTGCGCCACCGCGACGAAGGCGCCTGCGCCCATCTTGCGCAAGGCCTTCATATCCAACTCCCGATGCTTCCAGCCGTTCTGCTGCGCGAGCTTCTTCACGCGCTGGCGGTAGGCGCCCGGCGTAAGTTCGTTCGGCGGCAGCACGGTCAGTTCGCGGCACAGCAGGTTGCCGGCGGCCTGCGCTTTCAACACATCGAACGCACCAACATTCCCTCCCCCTTGGAGGGGGAGGGTTAGGGAGGGGGTAGCCATCTTGTTACTCCGCGACTCCACCCCCCTCCTGGCCTTCCCCCTGCCCGGGGGAAGGGACTCAGGAAGGCCGTACAACTCGATCTTTTGCAGCGGCTTGCGCTCGTCTTTCTTCTTGTGCACCGGCAACAGCGCACCGTTCACCCATGCGCCATACACGGCCAGTTCGGCCATGTGCTGCCGCAGTGCGGCATCGCCCGACACCGAGATCGCAACCGCCCCGGGCTGCTCGTCCAGCAACGGCTGCATCGCCTTGCGCACCTGCACCTGCTGGCTGAAGGTGTCCTTGTCGAAATCGATCATCGCCCAGCACACCAATGCGCCATCAGGCGCATTCGCAGACACAAATGATTTCGCCAGTTCGTCCGCTTTCATGGCTCGGCGCTTGAACACACTGGCGAGCAGGTCGCCATACGGAACATCCTTGGGGATCGCCTTTGATTTTGGAAACAGCACCAGCAGATGCGTGGCTTTCCGTGTCTCGGGCAGGGAAGGAATCAGGGTCAGTTGTGCTAGCATTACGTCCTCGATAAATGATGTGTGTTGTCATTATCTCGTAGAAAACCATTTGCCACAGAGGACACAGAGATCACAGAGAAACCCCGGCGCTGCTCCACTTTCTCTGTGATCTCTGTGTCCTCTGTGGCTTGAACTGATTTTATCCAGGCTCACATGCGCCAATATCTAGATCTGATGCAGCACGTCCTCGACCACGGCACGAAAAAATCCGACCGCACCGGCACCGGCACCACCAGCGTGTTCGGCTACCAGATGCGCTTCGACCTGGCAGAGGGCTTCCCACTGGTCACCACCAAGAAGTGCCACCTGAAGTCCATCATCCATGAACTGCTATGGTTCCTGCAGGGCAGCACCAACACCAAGTACCTGAAGGATAATGGGGTCTCCATCTGGGACGAATGGGCGGACGAGAACGGCGAGCTTGGCCCGGTCTACGGCAAGCAGTGGCGCTCGTGGGAGGCCGTGGACGGCCGCGTGATCGACCAGATCAAGGTCGCGGTGGACCAGATCAAGGGCAATCCCGATTCACGCCGCATCATCGTCTCGGCCTGGAATGTGGGAGACCTCGACAAGATGGCGCTGGCCCCCTGCCATGCCTTCTTCCAGTTCTACGTGGCGGATGGCAAGCTCTCGTGCCAGCTCTACCAGCGCAGCGCCGACATCTTCCTCGGTGTGCCGTTCAACATCGCCAGCTATGCGCTGCTGACCATGATGATGGCGCAAGTGTGCGGGCTGCAATACGGCGATTTCGTGCATACCTTCGGTGACGCGCACCTGTATTCCAACCACATGGAACAGACCGCGCTGCAACTGTCGCGCGAGCCACGTACATTGCCGACGATGAAGATCAACCCGGCCGTGAAAGACATCTTCGGCTTCAAATATGATGATTTCACGCTGGAAGGCTACGACCCGCATCCCGCGATCAAGGCGCCAGTAGCTGTTTAGGATTTGGGAACTGGGATTTTGGATTTAGGGGCGGCGGATGAAATATTGTGATCTGGTTGTCTGGCAAAAAGCGATGGATATGGTTACTTCCATTTATATGATCACTGCCATCTTCCCCAATGAAGAACGCTTCGGGCTGACATCCCAAATCCGGCGCGCTGCCGTTTCTGTTCCTTCCAATATTGCGGAAGGTCATGGGCGCAAAGCGACAGGAGCCTATCTCAATCATATTTCCATCGCCCTCGGTTCTGTGATGGAGCTCGAAACGCAGATACAAATCGCTTTGCGCCTGAATTTCATCGATGAAAGCACTTGTACGCTTCTTTTATCTCAAAGCAACGAAATAGGAAGGATGCTCGGTGGATTGAGAAAATCCATATCCAACCAATCGGAATAACCATGCCCGCAATCCCACCACCCAAATCCAAAATCCCAAATCCAAAATCCTCGTCCTTGTCTTTGATCGTCGCGATGGCACACAATCAGACCATCGGCATCAACAACACGCTGCCGTGGCGCTGCCCCGAGGACCTGAAGCATTTCAAGGCGCTGACCATGGGGCACCACATGATCATGGGACGCAAGACGTTCGACTCCATCGGCAAGCCGCTGCCGGGCCGCACCACGGTGGTGGTCACGCGCAACGCCAATCTTCAGATCGAGGGTTGCCAGATCGCGCATTCGTTGACAGCCGCGATCGCCGCCTGCGCCGGGGATGAGGAGATCTTTATCGTGGGTGGTGCCGAGCTTTACCGCCAGGCCATCACGCTGGTGGACACGCTTTACATCACCGAGGTTCAGCAAGAGGTCGTAGGCGACGCGCACTTTCCCGAGTTCGATAAAGGCGCATGGCGGGAGACGTCGCGCGTGGTCAACTCACAGATGACGCCGCAGCCGCTGGACTTCCATTTCGTGACTTACCGCAGGAAATGACCGGGTATCTATCCGGCACGCTTTGAACCTCGTTGCCGTTCGTGCTGAGCCTGAAGGAACTACTGGTGAAGCTACTAGCCATCTGACTAAGGCAGCAAGCTGCCAAGTCATTGGTTATAGCCATTCCACCAGGTTGTCAAAAGACGACAACCAAGTGGCTGGTTATGTCGAAGCACAAAAATCCATTCACATTTCGACAAGCTCAATGCGAACGGAGTCCTGAATAACGATTGCCGGATCGATAGGCGCGACCTCAATAACTCCATATCCAGGCCGCGCCTAGCCCCTTGCTCATCACGGAGAGCGCGGGTACCCATCCGGGCACGTCGTTTCCGAACAATCGCCAGGTATCCAGCACCGCCGGAACGGCCAGCATCAGGGAGATGCGGTCGCGCGAATAGCCGCTCGCCTGGGACATCCCGTACACATCGCCTTGATACTGGTTCTTCAAGAACGTCAGGTACGCGAAGGAAACGCCCAGGTATGAACACACGACCCCGGCGCCGAAATCGCCGGGCGGCTTGATATGCTCATTGCCACTCCTGTCGCGCAACACGAATTCCGACAGCACCCACTGCGTCTGGAATCCGGCGGAAGCCAATTGCAGCTGTGCGGCCGGGTTAAGTTTCGCACCCGGATAGACAAGGGAGAGGCCGTCGTGGCTGACGCTGTATCCCTTGGTCGTTGCGACGAAGACATGGCCTGCCTCGTGGGCGACGATGCCGGATGCAAAGCCCAACACAAACTTCTCCCATCCCGCTTCGGACTCATCGATTGAATACCCCTCTCCCCAGACACGCATGGGCAACATCGCAACAATGAACAGCGCGCCGAGCCCCCAGTACATTCGTCTGCCCTCATCCTTCATATCCATTCTTCCCTGATCGATTCCAACTGATCGCATTGTCTCATCAGCGACTACTGTTGGAAAAAGGCAAAAAGCGTTGCCTTTCGGAGACAAAGTTAAACTTTAAATATCAACGCACTGCGATTTCACCCATGAAGACTGTCTCCTGCCGGAGACGGTAACTGTCCTTCCCCCCTCTTTAACGCCAGGGTAAGTGGTTGTTTTACATACCTCAAATAATTGGCATGGCGGTTGCTGGTTGATACATTGCCGCGTGGAAATTTATTCCGCCGGCGATCTGGTATCACTCGTATAAATCAAAATAAGGATGCGCCATGAACAAACTTCTATCCGCACTCATTGTTGCCGCATTTGCCACCATGTCCCTGTCTGCCACCGCAGCGGATGCCCCCCAGCCCGGTGCCAAGACGGAATCGACCGCCAAGGCAAAGCATGCGGTCGTAAAGCACAACGCAAAAGCGATGAAAGCCAAAAAGACCGCTGCAAAAGACACTCCCAAAAAATAGATTTCTTTACGCAAACTTCACAAAGGCAGGAATCCCCTGCCTTTGTCGTTTTCGTTTCGTACAATGAGTGGCGGCATAAATTGCAACTTCGCCACAAACGATCTGTCTGGTACCAGTTCCTTTGCGATCTGGAGACTCGGAGTCTGGGTGAACAATCAACGTGTTTGCTTCACTGAAAAAATGAGGAAGCAATGAAACTCTCGCTACGCTTTGTTCTGCCCCTGATCCTCGTTCTTGCGGCTATCGCCTACGTCGTCGCGCCGCTCGTCGACCAATTGACCCTGCGCTGGTTCATGCGCGATCTCGACATGCGCTCATCACTGATCGCCAATACCATCCAGCAGCCCCTGCTGGACCTGCTTGAAGCCGACAGGAAATCCAGGATCGTGGATTTCTTCAACAACATCACCAAGGACGAACGGCTGTATGCTATCGGCTACTGCACGTCGTCGGCCGGAAAGGCATTGGTCAGCCGTTCCCTTCCATCCGTTATCCAGTGTGCAAATCTCGATCGTTGGGCAGGATCGAACGGGCACCTGTTGCCGAGTGCCCAGGGACCGTTGCTGGTATCGGTATTGCCGATGACCAGCAGCGCAGCCCCTGACGGTCGTCTGGTGCTGGTGCACGACATGAGTTTCATCACCCACCGCAGCGAAGAGACCAAGCGCTACCTGTTCTACTTTTTCATGGGACTGGCGCTCGTGATCTCGCTGATCACGGTGATCGTTGCGCAGCTTTCGTGGCGGGGCTGGATGAGCGGCGTGCGTTCCCTGCTGCGCGGCGAAGGATTGTTGTGGCAGCTGGCGGCGGGCGTACAACCGAGCATGCCCGAATTCAAGCCTATCGCCCGCGACCTGCAGCGGCTGGTGCGCGAGCTGGAAGCGGAGACCCGTGCGCGCGATGAAGACCAGGTCACCTGGTCGCCGGAAAGCCTGCGCTCCATTCTCCACAGCGAATTGCGCGGCGAAGACATCATCGTGGTTTCCAACAGGGAACCGTACCTGCATCAACGCGTAGGAGAACACATCGAGATACAGCGGCCTGCCAGCGGTCTTGTCACCGCACTGGAACCCATCATGCGCGCATGCTCCGGAACCTGGATCGCGCACGGCAGCGGTTCGGCCGACCGCGAAGTGGTGGACAAGCACGACCGCGTCGCGGTCCCCCCAGAAAAGCCCGCCTACCAGATCCGCCGCGTCTGGTTGTCGCAGGAAGAAGAGGCGGGCTACTACTACGGCTTCTCCAACGAAGGGCTATGGCCGCTCTGCCATATCGCCCATGTGCGTCCCACTTTCCGGACGAGCGACTGGGACCAGTATGTCGCCGTGAACCGCAAGTTTGCCAAGGCCGTGGTAAGCGAATCCAAAACGAAGAATCCCATCGTCCTGGTGCAGGACTACCATTTCGCCCTGCTGCCGAAGATGATTCGCGACGAACTTCCGGATGCGACGATCATCGCGTTCTGGCACATCCCCTGGCCCAACCCGGAATCGTTCGCGATATGTCCATGGCGCGACCAGGTACTCGAAGGGTTGCTGGGCAGCAGCATCCTCGGCTTCCATACGCAGTTTCACTGCAACAATTTCGTCGATACCGTGGATCGCTTCATCGAAGCGCGCGTCGACCGCGAATCGTTCACCGTTTCCTTCGGCGGCAAGCTCACCGCCGTGCGCCGCTACCCGATCTCCATCGCGTGGCCGCCGGAAGCTGAAATGCTGCAGAAGCCCGTGCCGGACTGCCGCAGCAACATACGGCAAATGCTGAATCTTCCGTCGGCGCACAAGCTAGGGATCGGGGTCGACCGCCTCGATTACACCAAGGGCATCATGGAACGCTTCCGTGCAATCGAACGCCTGCTGGAACTGAATCCCGAATGGATCGGCCAATTCACCTTTGTCCAGGTCGCCGCGCCGACGCGATCGGGGATCGAGGAATACCGGCATCACGAGACACAGGTCCGGGAAATGGCCACCCGCATCAATGCCCGCTTCGACGGCAAGGGACCTCCCCCGATCGTGCTCAAGGTGGAGTACCACGAACCGCGCGAGGTATACGAGTATTTCCGCGCGGCCGATCTCTGCTTTGTCAGCAGCCTGCACGACGGCATGAACCTGGTCGCCAAGGAATTTGTCGCGGCACGCGACGATAATCGCGGCGTGCTCATCCTTTCCCAATTCACCGGTGCCGCGCGCGAGTTGCCCGAAGCCCTGATCGTCAACCCCTACGACGCCGACCAGTGCGCGGCTGCCATGCATATTGCACTGACCATGCCGACGGAAGAACAGCGCGCCCGCATGCGCCTGATGCGCGGACTGGTGGCCGAGTTCAATGTCTTTCGGTGGGCCGGACGCATGTTGCTGGACGCCGCCGCGATGCGGCGCCGCAGCCGTCTGATCGACAAGACCGGCCGCGAGGCTATATGAAGATACGACCCGCTTCCCCGCCTCCGGCCTGCGTCGAATGGGCCTACTTCCTCGATGTCGATGGCACCCTGATCGACATCGCCGAGACACCGGCTGCCGCACATGTCGATACCGCGCTGCTCGAACTGATCGCGCGGCTGCATCGGGCAAGCGGAGGTGCGATGGCACTGGTCAGCGGCCGCGCGCTGTCCGACCTGGAAAACCGCCTCGGTGCGTTGCGCCTGCCACTGGCCGGACAGCACGGACTGGAACGGCGCGATGCCGCCGGGCGCCTGTGGATACATGCCGCACCGCCGGCGGCCAAGTGCGCCATCAAGGAGGAGCTGGCACCGGTTCTGGCACGCCATCCGGGCTTGCTGCTCGAGGACAAGGGGCTGACACTGGCGCTGCACTATCGATTGGCGCCGCACCTGGCTTCTTACGCACGTCGCTTGATGTGGAAGATCGCAAACGAGGCCAATGCGGGCCTGGAAGTGCAGTTCGGCAAACGCGTGGCGGAAGTCAAACCGTCGGGTATCGACAAAGGCACGGCGGTGTCGGAATATCTTGCGGAGTCGCCCTTCAAGGGGCGGCGCCCGGTATTCATCGGCGACGATCTCAACGACGAGCGCGGCTTCGCCGAGGTGAACAGGCTGGATGGTATCTCCATCAAGGTAGGCAAGGGGAAAAGTTGCGCCCGCTTCCGCCTGCCCGATGTGGTTGCGGTCAGACGATGGCTGGGCGATGTCCTGAAAGGAAACACATGAAAAATCTGGATCTGGCATTGATTGGCAATTGCACCATCGGCGCGCTGGTCGACGCGCGCGCCAATTTCACCTGGGGCTGCTTCCCGCGTTTCGACGGCGATCCCGTATTTTGTTCCCTGCTCAGGGATACCGACGACTATGGATTTTTTTCCATCGAGCTCACGGATTGCGAACGCACCGAACAGCACTATCTGGAAAACACCGCGATCCTGGTGACGCAACTTTATGACCGTCATGGCGGAGCGATCGAGATCACCGATTTCGCCCCCCGTTTCGGCCAGTACGGACGCACGTTCCGTCCCATGATGCTGGTTCGCCGCGTCAAGCGGCTCTCCGGCAGCCCGCGCATCACCCTGCGTCTGCGGCCTGCCTGCAATGATGGAGCCGGACGGCCCGAAGTCACCTGGGGCAGCAACCACATCCGCTATGTTGCGCCAACGCTCGCGCTCAGGCTGACCACCGACGCATCACTGACTGCGCTCCTGCAGGAAACTCCGTTCTTCCTTGAGGACAATATCACCCTGCTGCTTGGCGCGGACGAAACCGTGCACGAGGCAGTGGGCGAAGTGGGCCGTCGCTTCCTCGAAGAAACTGCGCAGTACTGGACCGAGTGGGTGCGTTCGCTGGGCATTCCCTACGAATGGCAGGAAGCGGTGATCCGCGCCGCGATCACGCTCAAATTGAACGCCTACGACGACACCGGTGCCATCATCGCCGCCATGACCACTTCGATTCCCGAAGCTGCCGGTAGCGCGCGCAACTGGGATTACCGCTACTGCTGGTTGCGCGACGGATATTTCGTGGTCAATGCGCTGAACCGTTTGGGCGCGACCCGCACCATGGAGCGCTACCTCGGCTATATCGTCAATATCGCCGCCGATTCCGGCGGCGAACCGCTGCAGCCGGTCTATGGCATCGACGGCAGAACGGAACTGGAAGAACGTGAAGTCTCCGCGCTGACAGGCTATCGCGGCATGGGGCCGGTGCGTATCGGCAATCTCGCCTATCGCCAGGTCCAGCATGATGTTTATGGGTCGTCCATCCTTGCCGCAACCCACATTTTCTTTGACCGCCGCCTGACCCGACGCGGCGATGAAGTGTTGTTCCGCCGTCTCGAACTTCTGGGCGAACAGGCCGTTCGCTGCTACGACCAGCCGGATGCAGGCATGTGGGAGCTGCGCGGCAGTGCGCGCGTGCATACCTTCTCGGCCGTGATGTGCTGGGCAGCCTGCGATCGTTTGGCCAAGATTGCCGGTCGATTGGGTTTGGCGGAACGCACAGACTATTGGCTAGACCAGTCGCAACTGATTCATCAAACCATCTGCCGGCGTGCGTGGAACGAACGGCGCGGCACCTTCGTTTCCACCTTCGACGGCGATTCGATGGACGCTAGCCTGCTGTTGCTGGCGGAGTTCGGCTTCCTCGATGCGACCGACCCCCGCTTCGCCGCCACGGTCAGTGCCGTCGAGCAGGATCTGCGCCGCGGCGATTTCATTTTCCGCTATGTCGAGAAGGACGATTTCGGCGAACCCGAGAATGCGTTCCTCGTCTGCACGTTCTGGTACGTCAATGCGCTGGCGGCGCTGGACCGGCGCGAAGAAGCTCGCGTGCTCTTCGAGAAACTGCTGGCCTGCCGCAATCGCCACGGCCTGCTGGCCGAACACATCGACCCGAACAGCGGCGAACAATGGGGCAACTTCGTGCAGACCTACAGCATGGTCGGGCTGATCAATGCCGCGATCCGCTTGTCGCTGCGCTGGGACCAGGCGTTCTAGCTAGTACCGAAAATCATAAATAATGAAACATTGTGCTTGGGGTACATCCAAAACTATGTAGGTTGGGTTAGCGGGGGTTTCGCGTAACCCAACATTGTTTAAAAATGCTGTTGGGTTACACCCGCGTGAAGTAGGCCGTGGTTGTAATTCCATTTCTCAATCAATAGTGAATCGGTGGCATCCCCTCTCCCGCAGGCGGGAGAGGGTTAGGGTGAGGGCTGTTGAGTTGAAAACCGTTTTGATTCAGCCCACCACCCCTCATCCCCACCCCTTACACCCGCAAGAGG
>DAIDAJ010000099.1 GCA_027310665.1 Sideroxydans sp.
TTGCCGGCCATGATCTCATGCAGCACGTCCTGGCTGACGTAGCTGCCAAACGTGCCGCGCAGCCATTTGCGCTGTTGCACTTGCAGTACCCCCTCATACGCCAGACGCGCAAGGAAGGAAAACAGGCCGGAAAGCAGGATGGTGCCTATCGGCACGTAAATACCCTGCTCCAATAGCCATGTCGAAGCCGATACCAGCAATAGCGGGAAAGCGAACAGGACAACAAGTTTTAGCCAGCCTGTGCGCCCGAGCCAGAACAACGTTGCGAGCAGAGCCAATGCCAGAACCGCGTAGTCGTTCGCTTCGCGGATCATGCCGCCGCCCAGCATCGAACGCAGCATTTGCGCTTGCATCAGCCCGCCGGGGATACGGTGCCGGGACGGATCCCAGGCGGCCAACGGGACGGGCGAGTTCACTCGCTCGCCCAGCGGCGACACCACGCCCAGCAGTACCGGTTTGCCGCCGAAACTCCCTGTCAGTTGTGCCGCATTGCCTTGTGCCTGCCATTCCAGCACTTTGGCAAAAGGGATGTATTCGAATGACTGACCCGCGCCGAAATCCACCAGTCCCGTGCCCGGTTTGGCATTGGCCAGATGCTCGGCCATTTTCTCGACCAGCATCGAGCCGTGCGCATTCACCGTACACCGGTTGGGATCGAAGTGCCGCACCACGCCATCATCGTCCGCACAGACCATCACCGATGCCAGTGTATTGCCCCCCGACGACGCAACGACAGGCTCATACACCTTGCGAAATTCGCCGTTGACCTCCACCGTCTGCGCCAGCACCAATGGTGTCTGCGCCCGGGCAGTCTGCAGGCCTTGCAGGAGGCTTTGATCGTATTGCGGGATCAAAAACTCATAGGAGCGTTCGGGCAACACGATATCCAGGCCGACCACGGCAGGTTTTGCGATCGCCATCGATTGCAGGAATTTGCCCAGATATGGATGCCACAAGGCGAATGGCTCCTTGAACGCCTTGTAGGAATCCTCGTCGATACCGACGATAACGACATCGTTTGTCACAGGATGTGCTTCGTAACGATGCAGGAAACCGAATTGATCGTCCAGCACGATGCGGCTCAGCGTCTTGCCTGCCCGGGAAACATCCAGGAGCAATGCCGACAACAGGCAGACACACAAGCCCAGCAGCAGTCTGATTTTCGGATCGCCCAGCCGCTTCAGCACTTCCATCACGGCCTCACTTCAACGCTGTTGCTGCAATGCGCGCCGCCCTGTCGCGGAACTGCGCCGCTTGTTCTGCGTGGCCCAGCTTATCGTGTGCCTCTGCCGACAGAAGCAGATCCTGACGTATCTTTTCCGGCAGGCCCTGCGTCTTGTCGATGGCCAACGCTTCTTCCGACAGGTGCAGTGCGGCATCATATTCGTGCTTCATCAGCCTGGCGGAAGCCGTCAGGCGCAGGGAGTTGGCGTATTCCAGCTGCGAACTGCCCTTGTTTTCCGAGGCGGCATGCTCGCTCCATTGCAAAGCCCTGTCCGCATCGTTCGCGCACAATGCGATGCCGGCTCGCACGTTATCGATCACGCCGGCAAGCGTGCAATCCGGCCCGCAATACCCGGCAGATTTTTCCACCCAGGCCGTGGCACCGGCCACGTCGTTCTCCTGCAAGCGCAACAGGGATTTTTGAACTGCCGCCGCGGCAAGCTGCGCAGGCGCATAGTGGAGTGCCTTGTCTTCCAGCAGGCTATCCAGATAGCGTTCAGCCAGTGCCGGCTTGCCCAGGACCTGATACACCCGGGCGAGATTGAGCATATTGGTTGCGATGCCGTTCACGTTCTCGATCGCAACATCCAGCTGCAGTGCGTTCCCGTAGAGGTCGGCTGCGGATTGATATTCGCCGCGCAGGAATGCGCGCTGCGCCCGCTGGTTGAATTCTGTAGCCCGCTCCTGCCGCGCACTGCGCGTTTCCTCAATGTGGCTGCAGGCAGACAGAAGCACGAGGCTGCACAGGATCGCAACGTGTGAGCGGAAGCCCATTCCCGTTCCTCTCACGGTTGCCTCGGCGCAACGTAGCCGTCAACAGGCAGCATCTGCTCTTCCGGTTTGGGGAACATGCCATTGAACAGCCATGATTTCTTCACGCCACCCAGAGTCTCCTGTCCATCCTGGACCAGGGAATTGGTGTTGCGCACCAGCGCTGGAATCTCTGCAGCAGATTCATTCGTGACCTTCCTGATGTCTGCCGTGGCCGACTGCACGTTCTCAAAGGTCGTATCGGCTTTGTCCACCAGCCTGGGGATCGCTTTGTCCAGCGTCGCCAGACTCAAATTGACGCTATCCAGTGCCTTGTCGATCTTTCCATACGCCCCATCCAGTTTCCTGTTGCTGCTCGCGCCGAGTTGCGTGAACTGGTTCACGGTCTCGCGAAAACTTCCCGAAGCCTGGTTCAGGTTCTTCAGTGTTTGCTGGACGTCGCCATTGGGATTGTTGATGGAAGAAGTGATCTGGTGAACATCGCTCAGGATAGGCTGCAACTGCGCCGCCAGTGTTTCGACGACAGTGCTGGCATCCTGTCCCCGCTCAAATGCGAGCACGCTGTTCTGCGACACCTGCTTCACCTGCTGGGAACCGGGAATGATCTCCACGACGCTCTCGCCGACCAGCGCCTCCTTGATGAGCCTGGCTTTCGCATCCTGCCCGATCAGGTGCACATATTCGTTGTCCAGCGACACCTTGACCTGCACTGTCGCGTTGGGCTGCATGCTCACATCCTGCACGCTGCCGACCTTGAAACCGATGAACTTGACCGCCATGCCCTTGCTCAGGCCCTGGGCGTTGGGAGTAAAAAAGTAGATCGAGGTGCTGCGATGGAAATAATCCTGCCTGGACGCGATCATGGCCAGCACGAGCAGCATGACGCCGATCGCACCCAGCATGAACTGCCTGGTACGCTTTTCGATGTTCTGCAATCTCAGGTTGTAGGTGGCCAGTTTCATCCTGTAATCATGGTTATAGATGAATCACAAGCTGCTTCGGATCGTCCTTGTCGCTGTATTCTTCAAAGCTTACCAGCGCCGACGTACGAAATGGGAAGTATAAGCGGAATACCTTGTCGAATTTGACCACGCGTGCCAACTCCTTGCGCGACAGCCCCTCGTTCATGGAATCGTAAATGACCAGTTCCGGACTCATCAACATGGCTCGCACGAATCCGACCATGCGCTTCTCATATAACGACAATTGATCAGGCAGTTTAAGCAACAATTCGGACACGGCGTTCTCGTCCTGCACGCCGCACTGGACAAGCAACTGGGCCACGTGATCTTCAATATTTCCTGCCACTTCGATGCCATGATACCGCACCGGCAGGATGATGTTCTCCCACACGCGCAGGTTGCTGATCAAGCCACCGTTGTGCGGCACGATGACCACACCAGACTGGTCACCCAGATTCTGGAGTAACGCAGTGCGCTGGGATTCTGAACGAACGACGAGGCAATACGAATAGCCCGATTGCAGCAGGGCCTGGGTACCTTCTTCTCCATGCAGACTTAATGTAAACATGGGACTTCTCTATGTTTGTTCGTTTAAGGAGAAGTAAGGATTAAATTGGTAGGCGCGATTGGACTCGAACCAACGACCCCCACCATGTCAAGGTGGTGCTCTAACCAGCTGAGCTACGCGCCTGTAAAAGGCCGCGCATTGTAACCGAACAGATTCGGAGAGCCAAGAAATTATTGCGGGTACGGTAACCTCTCGCCGAAGTTACGCCTTTAATCAGTATTGACCTGATGCGTAACTTTCAAATCTTGTGTACTCGCCACGGAAGGTAAGTCTTACCGTACCGATCGGGCCGTTACGTTGCTTGCCGATGATGATCTCGGCTGTGCCCTTTTCCTGCGAATCAGGGTTGTAGACTTCGTCGCGGTAGATGAACAGGATCAAGTCGGCATCCTGCTCGATAGCGCCGGATTCGCGCAGGTCGGACATCACCGGGCGTTTGTTGGGGCGTTGCTCCAGGCTGCGGTTGAGCTGTGATAGCGCGATCACCGGCACGTGCAATTCCTTGGCCAGGGATTTGAGCGAGCGGGATATCTCTGAAATCTCGGTCGCGCGGTTCTCGCTCGCCTTGCCGGAAGGCGACGACATGAGCTGGATATAGTCGATAATCACCAGGCCG
>DAIDAJ010000119.1 GCA_027310665.1 Sideroxydans sp.
GTTCGTGATGCTGGGGCTGTCCATTTATGTCGCCACCTCGCATACGCTGCATTTGCGCCGCCATCCTTCGGCCTCTATCGCCTGGGTCGTGGCGCTTGTTTTGTTGCCTTATATCACTCTGCCGCTCTATCTGATGTTCGGGATACGCAAGGTGAAGAGTGCCCATTCGTTTGTCAGGGTATCTGAATCTGCAACGCAGGACTCCGGTTCTGACACGCTCGCTGCGCGGACACGGCGGCTCGCCGTTGTCATGGCGCTCCCGGTCGCCTCACCCTACCACCAGCTGAACATTCACGAGGATGGGTCCCAATCACTTCAGGTGCTGCGCAGCATGATAGACAGTGCAATGCATACGATTGAACTGAGCACGTTCGTATTCGCAAGCGATGAACTGGGAAACGAATTGGCGAGCAGACTCATGAGGCGCGCACGGGAAGGGATCAAGGTACGGCTGATGGTGGACGGTATCGGGGCCTATCTCGGTGGACTGACCGACTTCAGAAGCCTGTCCGATGCGGGAGTCCAGGTAGTTTTTTTCGTGCCGCCTTTGCGTTCGTCGCTGCGGGGACGCACCAATCTTCGAAATCACCGCAAGATGGTTGTCGCGGACGGCGAATGGTTGTGGTGCGGAGGCAGAAATCTTGCGGCCGAGTATTTCGAAGGTGGCACCGCCTCAGCCCATCCACCCTGGATCGATCTGAGTTTCGATCTGCATGGCGCATTGGCGCTGCAAACACGGCAACAGTTCGAGCAGGATTGGGCATTCGCAACCCGCGGCGCACTTCCTGATGCAGCTCCGCCGATCAGTCGGGAGCTGTCGCCGGGATCTGCCATCGGGCAACTGATCGCCAGCGGCCCGGACCAGACGGACGATACGCTCTACACAATACTCGTCTCCGGTTTTTTCAATTCCCGCAAACGCATCCTGGTGGTCACTCCCTATTTTGTCCCCAATACCACACTGCTGATGTCCATGGTGCTCGCAGCACGCCGCGGTGTCAGGGTCGATCTGATCATGCCAAGGAAATCAAACCATCTTCTGGCGGATCTTTCCCGCCACCGCGCGCTGCGGGAACTTGCTTCGGCGGGGGCGCATGTGTGGTTCCTGCCCGGGATGATCCATGCCAAGGGGGTAGTGATCGATGACGAACTTGCCCTGGCCGGAACGGCCAACCTGGATGAGCGCAGCCTGTTCCTGAATTACGAACTGATGGTTGCGTTCTACGAGCGGAATGCGGTCAGAGGGATTGCAGAATGGATCGAGCGTCAGCAAGTCTCTGCCGTGCCTTATCGCGCGCAGCCGCCCGGCTTCTGGCGTGAACTCGCCGAAGGTCTGATGTTATGGCTGGCTTTCCAGCTTTGACCCAGGCGCTGCCCCCTGATCGGGTGTTACCCGCATTTCGCTAGCCTCGCGGATGATGCGTCGCATGCAAGGCCTTGAGCCGCTCTCTCGCCACATGCGTATAGATCTGCGTCGTGGAGATATCCGAATGTCCCAGCAGCATCTGCACCACACGCAAGTCCGCGCCGTGGTTGAGCAGGTGCGTGGCGAAGGCATGGCGCAGGGTGTGCGGCGACAGCGGCTTGTGCAGACCACCCTCTTTCGCGTGTTTCTTGATGAGGTACCAGAACATCTGCCGCGTCATGCCTTCGCCGCGCTGGGTGACGAACAGCGCATCGGTAAGTTTTCCCTGGAGCAAGGCAGGACGGGCTTCCGCGAGGTATTTCTTGACCCAGTCCAGCGCCTCTTCGCCCAAGGGTACCAGGCGTTCCTTGCTGCCCTTACCCATAACCCGCGTCACGCCCATGTCCAGGCTCACCTGCGCCACGCTCAGACCAACCAGTTCCGACACACGCAAGCCGCTGGCATACAGCACTTCCAGCATGGTGCGGTCGCGCATGCCTAGCGGCGTATCCACATCGGGCGCATTCAGCAGCAGCTCGACATCTTCTTCGGTGAGGCTCTTGGGCAGGCTGCGCGGCAGCTTGGGTGTGGCGATCTGCAGGGTCGGGTCGGCGGCGATCTTGTTCTGGCGCAGCAGGTAGCGGTACAGGCGCTTGAGGCTGGAGATGGCACGCGAGGTGGAAGTGGCTTTGGCTTTTTCGCCGCTCACCAGGTGCGCGAGAAAGCCTTGTATGTCGGCGTGCGATGCTTCCAGCAGGCCATATCCGCGCTGCTTTTGCAGCCATTCGACGAATTTGTTCAGGTCGCGGCGATAGCTTTCCAGAGTGTTGCGGGAGAGGCCGTCTTCCAGCCAGAGAGCGTCGCTGAATTCGTCGAGCAAGTCGGTGTCGCCCATGTACACTAACTCGGAGCGCCGTTCGTTCCTTCGACTGGCTCAGGACGAACGGGGTTGAAAGAGGCGGGACGAACAGACTTCAAAGCACGCCTTCATGCGCGAGCAACCAGCGTTTGATGTCGAGCGACTCGCCATCGGCATGCTTCATGAAGCCGCCTAGCCCGGTTTTGCCCACCACACGGTGGCAGGGAATGACGACGGGAATCGGATTGCTGCCGCAGGCCTGCCCTACCGCCTGGGCGCTTGAGCCAATTTTCTTCGCGAGCTCACCATAGCTCAGCGTCTGCCCGCAGGGAATGGCCAGCATCGCCTGCCACACATTGCACTGATGATGCGTGCCGTCGAGTTCGAAAGGCAGGTCGATCTCATGTTTTGCATCGGCCAGATAGGCTTCCAGATCGGCACAGATCGCTTTCGCCATTTCACCCACTGGCGGCTGCGTTTTTGTCTTCCCCGGCAGGAATTCAATACCCAGCAGATCCGTGTCTGAACAGCGGATGCCGAGCTTGCCGAACGGTGCGGAGATGATGGCCTGGAATTTCATGCGCACATCATAGCTGAAATGCAAAACGGGAGCCGAAGCTCCCGTTTTCCGTGTTGCATACTGCCGTTGCTTACGCTGTAACTTTGCGTGCAGCGAGTTTTTCCTTGATACGTGCCGACTTGCCGGAACGGTCGCGCAGGTAGTACAGCTTGGCGCGGCGCACATCACCGCGACGCTTCACTTCGATGCTGGCGATGCTCGGGGAGTAGGTCTGGAAGGTACGTTCCACGCCTTCGCCGGAGGAAACCTTGCGCACGATGAAGCTGGAGTTCAGCCCCTTGTTGCGCTTGGCGATGACCACGCCTTCAAAAGCCTGGGTACGCTTCTTGTCGCCTTCGACCACGTTCACGCCGACCACAACGGTATCGCCGGGTGCGAAATTGGGGATCGTCTTGTTCAGACGCGCGATTTCTTCTTTTTCGAGAATGCCGATCAGATTCATTTTGTTTCCTCTTCTTGTACGGAAGCTTGTTCCTGCTGGTACTCTGCCAGTAGCCCAGCTTCCTGTTTAGTCAACTGGCGTGTTGCCAGCAAATCCGGGCGACGTTCCGCAGTCCTGCCTAATGCCTGCTTCAATCGCCACTTCTCTATCTCGGCGTGGTGCCCGGACATCAAGACTTCCGGGATCGCCTCGCCGTTATAAACCTCGGGCCGCGTATAGTGGGGGCAATCCAGCAGTCCCTGCACGAAGGAATCCTGCTGCGCTGATGCGTCGTCGCCCAATACGCCGGGGATCTGCCGCACCACGCTATCCATCACCACCATCGCCGCCAACTCGCCGCCGGACAATACGTAATCGCCGATGGAAAGCTCTTCATCCACTTGCTGGCGCAACAGGCGCTCATCCACGCCTTCGTAACGACTCGCCAGCAATATCAATCCTTCATCCCGCGCCAGCAGTTCCATCACCACTTCGTGGGTGAGCCGCCTGCCTTGCGGCGAGAGGTGGATCACGCAACTCTTCGCCTTGCCGCTTTGCGCCTGCGCTGCTTTCGCTGCGCTGATCGCCTTTTCCAGCGGCTCCGCCAACATCACCATCCCGGGCCCGCCGCCGTAGGGACGGTCGTCGATGGTGCGGTAGTTGTCGGTTGTGAAATCACGCGGGTTCCACGTCTGCAACTCAAACTTGCCCTGCTCTGCCGCCCGCCGCGTCACGCCATACTTGGTGAGCGCTTCGAACATCTCCGGGAACAGCGTGATGACGTCGAACCTCATTTGAGGTAGTCCGCCTGCCAATCCACCCGGATCATCTTGTCTTTCAGGCTCACCTGCTTGATGACGCTGTCAATGAACGGGATCAGCTTCTCGCCGCTTTCTCCTTTGACCACCAGTACATCGTTGGCGCCGGTCTCCAGCAGCGAATCCACTACTCCGAACGATACGCCCGCCAGATTCTCCACCGACAGTCCGATCAGGTCCGACCAGTAATACTCGCCTTCCGGCTGCTCCGGCAATTCCGCGCGTGGAACCGCGATCAACATACCTTTGCATTTCTCGGCTGCCGTGCGGTCAACGATGCCCTGCAATTTTGCGATCAGTACCTTGCCGCCATGCACGTTCGCTTCCAGAACTTCCAGCGGACGCCAGGCTTGCTCGTTGCCCACGTACCAAGTTCGGTAGTCCAACAGACTGTCCAGATACTCGGTAAAGGTCTGAACCTTCACCCAACCCTGTATGCCCTGCGCCGCGACCACCTTCCCCATGACGACCATGGGACCTGCCTCGTTAACACTCATCACGTTTCACCTCGTTTGTCCCCTCTCCCCCCGGGGGAGGGTTAGGGTGGGGGAAACGGCTATGTCCGTCAGGCCTTGGTTGCTGCACCGGCTTTTTTGACCAGACGGCCTACAGTCTCGCTCAGCTGCGCGCCGCGCTCTTGCCAGTGCGTCACGCGATCCAGCTGGATGCGCAGGCCTTCGGCGCCTTCAGCGGCCAGCGGGTTGTAGAAGCCGATACGCTCGATGAAACGACCGTCACGACGGTTGCGGGAGTCCGCCACCACCACGTTGTAGAACGGGCGATTCTTCGCGCCGCCACGAGAAAGACGAATGACTACCATAATGATTACCCAATAGTTTAAATTTCGGCCAATGCCAAAAGGGCGCGAATTCTACGATACCTTGCCAATCTCTGGCAAGGACTGTTTTGACAGGAAAATCCGGAGGGGATCAGCGGTGCAGGATGGCTTCCAGTACGAACTGGGTGCCAAGATAGGCCAGCACCAGGAATCCGAAGCCGCTCATGGTCCAGCGCACCGCCGTGTGGCCGCGCCAGCCATAAAAGCGATGCCCCATCAACAATACGGCAAATACGCCCCAGGAGAGCATCCCGAACAGCACTTTGTGGCTGAATTGCCAGGGATGGCCGAATATCTTCTCGGAGAATAACATTCCTGACGCTATGGTGATGCTCAAGAGCACGAAGCCCACGCCGATGACCCGGAACAATAACGATTCCATGGTCAACAGCGGCGGCAAATTGCGCAGCACCCTGGGCATCTTGGCGTGATGCAGGCGCTTTTCAACCAACGAGATCAGACCCGCGTGCAATGCGGCGATAGTGAACAGGCTATACGCCAGCATCGCGCCCAGAACATGGGTATCGAACAGGCCCGACGCCGGCTGGGACAGGATGCGTACATCCGGAAAGATCGCCGGCAATGCAGTACTGACGGCAGCCAGGGGCAATACCAGGGTCTGCAGGCTGGACACGGGATAGAAGTAGCGTGCCAGCCAATATATCAGCACAGTCAGCCACAGGATCAGCGACAGCGCGTAGACCAGGCCCAGATTCAACGCGCCCCATATAAATAAGGTGTCGTACAGCAGCCAGCCATGCAATGCCAGAGGCACGATGACTGCGAAGCCCAATACGCCTCTGTTCTTTTGTTCTGCATCGCCCGCCGCCTGGGCGCGCCAGAACAGAATAGCCAATATGGAATAAAGGGCAAACGTGAGCAGATGAAGAGCTTGGTTCGACATGGACAGTGCAGATGTTTTAGACTGTGCGGATTCTACAGTAAGCGCCGCCCGATGTGTCTGCAGCGGTGCCGACTGAAACTTCCAGGATTTAAATCATGTTGGATAACCTTACACAACGCTTCACAGGCATCGTCAAGAATCTGCGCGGACAGGCGCGGCTGACCGAGGGCAACATCCAGGACGCCCTCAGGGAAGTGCGCCTCGCCCTGCTGGAGGCCGACGTTGCGCTGCCGGTCGTCAAGGAGTTCATCGCCAAGGTGAAGGAAGCCGCGCTGGGGCAGGAAGTCATCGGCAACCTGCAACCGGGACAGGCGCTGATCGGCGTGGTGAACCGCGAGCTTACCAGGCTGATGGGCGAGCACAACGATGCGCTCAACCTTGCTGCCGTGCCGCCCGCCGTGATCCTGATGGCCGGCCTGCAGGGTGCGGGCAAGACCACCAGCAGCGGCAAGCTGGCCAAACTGCTGCGCGAGCAGAACAAAAAGAAAGTATTGCTGGTCAGTTGCGACGTGTATCGCCCCGCCGCGATCGAACAGTTGCGTACACTGGCACAGCAACTCGGCACCGACTTCTTTCCCTCGGATGCCGGCCAGAAGCCGCTGGACATCGCCCTCGCCGCCCACGACTTTGCGAAGAAACACCATCATGAAGTGCTGATCGTCGACACTGCCGGACGCCTCGCTGTGGATGAAGCGATGATGACGGAGATCAAGGAACTGCATGCCGCATTGAAGCCGGTCGAGACCCTGTTCGTGGTCGATGCGATGACCGGCCAGGACGCGGTGAATACCGCCAAGGCGTTCGGCGATGCACTGCCCCTGACCGGCATCATCCTCACCAAGCTGGACGGCGATGCGCGCGGCGGCGCGGCGTTGTCGGTGCGGCAGATCACCGGCAAGCCGATCAAGTTCGTCGGCGTCAGCGAGAAACCGAACGGCCTTGAGGCATTCCACCCCGAGCGCATGGCACAGCGCATCCTCGGCATGGGCGATGTGCTGTCGCTGATTGAGGAAGCGCAACGCAACGTGGATCATGCCGAGGCCGCAAAACTGGCAAAGAAGATGCACAGCGGCAAGGGCTTCGACCTCAACGACTTCAAGATGCAGATCGTGCAGATGAAGAAGATGGGCGGCATGTCCGCGCTGATGGACAAGCTGCCTGCCCAGCTTTCCAAAGCGGCAGCGGGCGCCAATGTCGACGAACGACAGATCAACCGCACCGAAGGCATCATCAACTCGATGACACCGTTCGAGCGCGCCCATCCCGAGCTCATCAAAGCCTCGCGCAAACGCCGCATCGCGGCCGGTGCGGGCGTGCAGGTCATGCACGTGAACCAGTTGCTGAACCAGTTCGAACAATCGCAGAAGATGATGAAGATGTTCAGCAGCAAGGGCGGCATGGCGAAGATGATGCGCGGCATGGCCGGCAAGTTGCCCGGAATGCGTTAACCAATTACTGATTTCCTTCTCCCGCTTGCAGGAGAAGAAAATCAAGATTGCGACTCTCTATCAATACAGGAACGTTATGACGATCAAAGCCATCATATTCGACGTGGACGGCACGCTTGCCGATACCGAAGACGCACACCGCATCGCATTCAACAAGGCGTTTGCCGAGAACGGGCTGGACTGGAACTGGGACGTGGCGCTGTACGACAAGCTGCTGAAAGTGACCGGCGGCAAGGAGCGCATCAAGCACTACGTCGAGAGCTACCTGCCGGGCTTTGCCAAACCGGCCGACTATGACGCCTTCGTCAAGCACCTGCATGTCGTGAAGACCGGCCATTACACGGCGATGCTGCGCAATGGACTGATCCCGTTGCGCCCCGGCATCAAGCAACTCATCAGCGATGCGCACAAGGCCAACCTCAAGCTGGCCATCGCCACCACCACTTCGCCGGAGAATGTCGCCGCCCTGCTGGAGATCGGGCTCGACAAGGACTGGGAGAAACATTTCGATGCCATCGGTTGCGGCGACATCGTGCCGCACAAGAAGCCCGCGCCGGACATCTACAACTGGGTACTGGCCGAACTCAAGCTCGCACCGCAGGATTGCATCGCGCTGGAAGACTCCAACAACGGCCTGCGCTCGGCACTGGCAGCCGGCATCAAGACCTACGTCACCACCAACCCCTACACGCACCGCCAGGATTTCGCCGAAGCGGCGGCAGTGTTCGACGACTT
>DAIDAJ010000123.1 GCA_027310665.1 Sideroxydans sp.
AAAAAAACGCCCCTGAACCAAAGGGGGAGGTCAGGGGCATCAAAAGTCTTTACAGGGTAAAGACGCCCGCTCAGGGAGGAGAAACGGGAAGCAGCTTTCGCTACTCGGAGAGTCAGACGGGACTGTGCGAAAATAGTTCCGGAAATTTTGTTAATTTTAGGAATAGCCATGCAAACACTCGGACAATTTCCCCAAAGCAGAATGCGCAGGATGCGCCGTGATCAATTTTCACGGGATCTGATGCGAGAGCATATACTCACTCCGAAGGATTTCATCTACCCGGTCTTCGTGCTTGAAGGCGGCAACAAAGCCGAGGATGTAAAGTCCATGCCGGGCGTACAACGCAAGACGCTGGATCTGTTGCTCAAGGATGCGGAGCAATGCATGAAGCTGGGCGTTCCGGTGATGGCCATCTTCCCGGTCATCGATGCGCCGCTGAAAAGCCTGGATGCGCGCGAGGCCTATAATCCGAACGGTCTTGTACCGCGCGTGGTTGCGGCCCTGAAGAAGAACTTCCCGGAATTGGGCGTGATGACCGACGTCGCCCTCGATCCCTATACCACCCATGGTCAGGATGGCCTGATCGACGACAGCGGCTATGTCCTGAATGACGAGACTGTGGTGGTACTGGCAAAGCAGGCACAATGCCATGCTGCTGCCGGCGCAGACATCGTGGCCCCATCCGACATGATGGATGGACGCATCGGCGCAGTGCGCGCGGCGCTGGATGAACACAAGCACATCTACACCCGCATCATGGCGTATTCCGCCAAATATGCCTCCAGCTTCTACGGCCCGTTCCGCGATGCGGTCGGTTCCAGCGGCAATCTGGGCAAGGGCAACAAGTACACCTACCAGATGGATCCGGCCAACTCCGACGAAGCGCTATGGGAGGTCGGCCTCGATCTGCAGGAAGGCGCCGACATGGTGATGGTCAAACCCGGCATGCCTTACCTCGATATCGTGCGGCGTGTGAAAGACGAATTCAAGGCGCCTACTTTCGTCTATCAAGTGAGCGGCGAATATGCCATGTTGAAAGCTGCAGCGCAGAACGGCTGGCTGAACGAGGAGGCCTGTGTACTGGAAGCGTTGCTGGCGTTCAAACGTGCCGGCGCAGACGGGATACTGACTTATTTTGCCCTTGATGCAGCACGATGGTTGAAAGAATGACTGTTCGGCAGTGCATCTGGATTCTTACCCCGTACCTCCAAACCCCGCGCAGTCGCTGGGGTTGACACGATACACCAAAACACAGACACTTTAGCCATGTGCCGATTTGAGTTCAGCTTGCGGGGCACGTTAAACATACCAGCTAAAGCGAGAAGACCCGCTCTAGCTCAAGCTGTGCGGGTTTTCTTTTTGGAGTTCCATTGAACGCTTCGGTTGGCATCGTCAGCGCACAGCGCGCATCCTTTGATACACCGCTCACATTCAAGAGCGGTGCGGTGCTGCCGCGCTATGAACTGATGTACGAGACTTATGGCACATTGAACGCAGCCAAATCCAACGCGATCCTGATCTGCCACGCACTGTCCGGCCATCATCATGTTGCCGGGTTCTACGCTGACAACGAGAAGAACATCGGCTGGTGGGACAACATGGTGGGACCGGGCAAGCCCATCGATACCGATAAATTCTTCGTCATCGGGCTGAACAACCTCGGCGGCTGTCACGGTTCGACCGGCCCTTCCAGCATAGACCCTCAGACCGGCAAGCCTTATGGTGCGAATTTCCCTGTCATCACGGTAGACGATTGGGTGGAATCCCAGGCGCGCCTTGCCACGCACCTTGGCATCACTCAGTTTGCCGCCGTGATCGGCGGTAGCCTGGGCGGCATGCAGGCGATGCAATGGGCATTGTCTTATCCCGAGCGCGTGCGGCATGTGCTGGCCATCGCTTCGGCGCCTCATCTCACCGCGCAAAACATCGCCTTCAATGACGTGGCGCGCAGCGCCATCCTGACTGACCCGGATTTTCACAGCGGCGATTTCTACCAGCACGGCGTGGTGCCCACGCGCGGCCTGCGCCTGGCGCGCATGCTCGGACATATCACCTATCTGTCCGACGATGCGATGGCGGATAAATTCGGGCGCGAGCTGCGCTCTGGAAAGCTGAATTTCAATTTCGATATCGAGTTCCAGATCGAGTCTTACCTGCGCTACCAGGGTGACAAGTTCGCCGCCTATTTCGATGCCAACACTTACCTACTGATGACCAAGGCACTGGACTACTTCGACCCCGCCCGCGAGCTCGACGGCGACCTGAATCGCGCATTTTCGGCAGCAAGGGCAAAATTCCTCGTGGTGTCGTTCACCACCGACTGGCGTTTTTCACCGGGGCGCTCGCGCGAGATCGTGCATGCGCTGCTGCACAACAAGCTGGATGTGAGCTATGCGGAGATCTCTTCACAACACGGGCATGATTCATTCCTGATGGATGACGAACAATATTTCTCGGTGATGCGCAATTATCTGGATCGCGTGGCGCAGGAAGGGGCTGCATGAATAGCTCCATCATCGAATCGCGCCCGGATTTCGCGGCCATCGCAGCCTGGATACCCCAGGGTTCGTCCGTACTCGACCTCGGCTGCGGCGACGGCAGCCTGTTGCGCTACCTGCGCGAGACGCGCGAGGTGCAGGGGTACGGTGTGGAAATCAGCGACGCCAACATTGCGGCCTGTATCGCCAACAACGTCAACGTGATCCAGAGCGACCTTGAGTCCGGCATCGCCGATTTCGAAAATCAGTCTTTCGATTTCGTCATCCTGTCGCAGACATTGCAGGCAACGCGCCATACCGAGGCGCTGATGAATGAAATCGTGCGTGTGGGGCGCGAAGGCATCGTCAGCTTCCCCAACTTCGGCTACTGGAAAAACCGTTTGCAGGTACTGTTGGGCAACATGCCGGTTTCGGACGAATTGCCATACCAGTGGTACGACACGCCCAACGTCCACCTGTGCACGCTGGACGACTTCGAATTCCTTTGTGCGCACCTGCATATTCGTGTGCTCGGACGGCATGTAATGGCGGGCGGCAGGAACGTGCATGCAATGCCTAACCTGCTCGGAAGCACCGCGGTATATCGCTTCCGTCTCGACGTTTAATCCATGACGGTTTGGGAGCAACTCTTTACGAAGCGCATGCTCATCTGCGTATTCACGGGTTTCTCATCCGGCCTGCCGCTGTTCCTGCTGTTCAATCTCTTGCCGGCGTGGCTGCGCAGCGAGCACGTCGACCTGAAGACCATCGGCCTGTTCGCGCTGATCCAGTTTCCCTATACCTGGAAGTTTCTCTGGTCGCCTTTGCTGGATCGCTATGCGGTGCCCGTGATGGGACGCCGGCGCGGCTGGATGCTGCTGACCCAGATCGGCCTGCTTGCTGTGATCGCTTCCCTGGGTGGTTTCTCGCCGACTACAGATCTGGTTGCAATCGCTTGGGTGGCGACACTGCTTGCTGTGCTGAGCGCCACGCAGGACATCGTGCTCGATGCCTATCGCCGCGAACTGTTGAGTGATGAAGAGCTGGGCTTGGGCAACGCGATCCACGTCAATGCTTACCGCATCGCCGGGCTGGTGCCCGGCTCGCTGTCGCTGATCCTTGCCGACCACCTGCCGTGGAACCTGGTGTTCATCATCACCGCTCTGTTCATGCTGCCCGGCATGGCAATGACGATGATGGTAAAGGAACCGCACCGGGCATCGCCACCCAAGACCCTGCGCGAAGCCGTGGTCGAACCTTTCCACGAGTTCATCACCCGCAAGGGCTGGAATAGCGCATTATTGATCCTCGCTTTCTTGCTGTTCTACAAGCTCGGCGACAGCATGTGCACCGCGCTGGCGACGCCGTTCTACCTCGATATGGGCTTTTCCAAATCCGATATCGGCCTGATCGCCAAGAACGCCGGGCTGTGGCCATCCATCATCGGTGGCCTGCTCGGCGGACTCTGGATGGTGAAGATCGGCATCAACCGCGCGCTATGGCTGTTCGGGGTGGTGCAGGTCGTTTCAATCTTCGGCTTCGCCTGGCTGGCTTCGGTAGGCCATCACGCCGAGATCAGCGTGATCGAGCGTGCCCAGTTGGCGCTGGTCATCGGGATGGAAGCACTGGGGGTCGGGCTGGGCACGGTGGCTTTCGTCGCGTTCATGGCGCGCACTACCCACCCGGCCTACACTGCAACCCAATTCGCCCTGTTTACGAGCTTGATGGCGATGCCGCGCACCTTCGCCAATGCGGCGACGGGCTGGCTGGTGGAGACGATGGGGTGGACGAATTTCTTCTTTCTTTGCGCGCTGCTGGCTGTGCCGGGTATGTTGCTGTTGCTCAAGGTTGCGCCATGGAAGGTGCCCTCCGGTGATTCCCAGCTATAGATTTAAGACAAGTAGGGTGGGCACGCTTTTGTGCTCACCCTACTTGTGACTTTGACCAAGCTGTCTGTCCTGCACCTTCCCCAACAACATTTGCGCGCAAACCGCCCCGATTAACGCCATCAACATATCCGTCTGTGTATCCCACGGGTCACCCTGCGTGCCGAGGAACGCTTCCGCACCTTGTCCCATGGTGATCGCTGCCGCCCATTCGACAAGTTCGTAGCTGGCGCTGACGGCAAGGCAACATGCTGTTACGAGCGTGAACAGCAGTTTGCCGCGTTGCAGCGGCGAGCTGCGCAGCAGCAACTCACGGAACAGCAGGGCTGGTACGAAGCCCTGTGCGAAGTGCCCGATCTTGTCGTAATCGTTGCGCAGGAACCCGAACCAGTGCTCCATCCAGTAGCCCAGCGGCACTTCGGCATAAGTGTAGTGCCCGCCGACCATAAGGATGATGGCATGCACGAACAGCAGGCGATAGACCAGCGGCGTCAAGGTATAGCTGTTATAGGTAGCAACGAAGATGGGAGCCGCGATGAAGATGGGGGCGGTTTCCATCCACCAGGTGGTGTAGTCGTTCGGTTGGATGGCTGTGATGACGAGCAGGAAGGTGCCGGTCAGCAGCAGGAACGAAGGTTCGTTGAGCTTGTTCATTTATCCAACCTATTTCCAGTAGGGTGCGCTTGCGCACCATGCGCGACGGTGCGCAAGCGCACCCTACACTATTCTTAATCCTTGTAATCCACCATCAGCGGCGCATGGTCGGAGAATCGCTGCTCCTTGTAGATGCCCGTTGCTACTGCCTTTCCGGCCATGCCGGGTGTGGCTATCTGGTAGTCGATACGCCAACCCACGTCCTTGGCCCAAGCCTGGCCACGGTTGGACCACCAGGTGTAGGCCTCGAGCTCGGGGTGCAGTTTGCGGAACACATCAACGAATCCGACTTCATTGAACAGTTCGGTGAGCCACGCGCGCTCTTCCGGCAGGAAGCCGGAATTCTTCTTGTTGCCGCGCCAATTCCTCAGATCCTTTTCGGTGTGGGCAATGTTCCAGTCGCCACAGACGATGATGTCTCGTCCGCTGGCATAAAGCGCCCTTAAATGCGGCATGAAGGCTTCCATGAATTTGAATTTCACGGCCTGGCGCTCCTCGCCGCTGGAGCCGGAAGGCAGGTACAGCGACACCACGCTCAGGTTGCCGAACTGTGCTTCGATGTACCGGCCTTCCGCATCGAACTCTAGAATATCCAGGCCGATGATCACGTTATCCGGCTTACGCCTGCAGTAGATGCCAACGCCGCTGTAGCCCTTCTTTTCGGCGTAGTGGAAATATCCATGGTAACCGAACGGAGAGAGCATATCCGGTGCCATATCAGCGGCTTGTGCCTTGAGTTCCTGCACGCACAGAACGTCCGCATTCTGTTTGGCGAACCATTCCAGCATGCCCTTGTTGCAGGCAGAACGGATCCCGTTCAGGTTGAGGGTGATGATGCGCATGTAGTCTCTCGTTGGATAGGTCTGCGCATTATAATAGCGGCACTCATTAATCCGTACACTTGCTTCTCATGCACGCTTACCGCCAGGATTTCATCCGCTTCGCCGTCGCGCAGAAGGTTCTGCGCTTTGGGGAGTTCCAGACCAAAGCCGGGCGCTTGTCGCCCTATTTTTTCAACTCCGGCCTGTTCCAGGATGGAGCTGCATTGCGCGAGCTGTGCCAGTTCTATGCCCAGGCTATTCTTGCGTCCAAGGTTGAATTTGACATGCTGTTCGGCCCCGCATACAAGGGCATTCCCCTTGTAGCGGGCACTTCCATCGCCTTGTCTGAGATGGGCCGTAACGTGCCGTATTGTTTCAACCGCAAGGAGGCAAAGGATCACGGCGAGGGCGGCAGTACTGTGGGGGCAAAGCTTCAGGGCA
This sequence comes from Sideroxydans sp., assembly GCA_027310665.1. GTDB lineage: Bacteria > Pseudomonadota > Gammaproteobacteria > Burkholderiales > Gallionellaceae > Sideroxyarcus. The sequence goes on from DAIDAJ010000123.1 coordinate 6,280, forward strand.
AGGTGCTCATCATCGACGACGTGATCTCCGCGGGTACTTCCGTCCGCGAATCCATAGAACTTATCCGCGCTGGCGGAGCAACGCCGTGCGGGGTTGTCATCGCGCTTGACCGGATGGAGCGCGGCCAAGGTGAACTTTCGGCGGTGCAGGAGGTAAAGCGCGACTTCGGACTTCCCGTGATTTCCATTTCTGCACTGGATGATCTACTCGGCTATTTGCAAGGTCAAGCCGAGTTGGTGCAGAATCTGCGCGCGGTGCAGGCTTATCGAGACCGCTATGGAGTCAAGAATGATCAAATCTAAGTTTTTGCTGGCTGGTGCAGTGTTATGCAGTGCATTCTGCCTCAATGCCGAGGCCAAACTCTACAAATGGGTGGACGATAGCGGTACGACGCATTACGGCGAGACCATCCCGCCCGAATACGCCAATCGTGATGCGAAGCAGCTCGAACATGGGCGCCTCACTGACCGCAACGAGAATTTCGACGCGGAAAAACTGAAAGCAACGAAGGTCGAAACGGAAGCCGACAAGGCTGCGCTGGAAGCCCGCCGTCATGACGAGGCATTGCTGAACAGCTACAGCAACGAAAAGGAGATCGACCTGGCTCGTGACCGCAACCTGATGCAGGTCGAGGCCCGCGTAAATAGTTATAGCACTGTGCTGAAGTCAGCGCAGGCTTCCCTTGACGACCTGCATCGTGAAAGCGATTCCCGTATCAAAACAGGACACAAGGTTCCTCAATCCCTCACCGAAGACATCGCCGCCGCCGAAGCGCGGGTTGCCGACCTGCAAAAGAACCTTGATGCCAGTCAGAAAGAGATGATTTCAGTCAAAGCACGCTACGAGGCTGACAAGCTGCGTTATCGTGAATTGAAGAACCCCTCTGCCGGCAGTTCCGGAACCAGGTAATCACAGCGCAATGTAGGCACGGGCATTTTCGTCGTAACGCAGCAATTGCCCGTGTTCTATATCGAAATACCAGCCATGCAGCCTGAGCTTTCCTGCTTCGACCCGTTCGCGAACCCAGGAGAACGTCATCAGGTTGTCCAGTGAAACCAGTATCGCACGCTGCTCGCAAGCTCGGGTCTGTTCTTTCAGGGTTGCGTTCGGCATCTCTTCCATTACACTTCTGCGTGCGCTTTCCACCAGGCACATCCAGTCATCAATGAACGACCCCGGATTGCTCACGCCACCGCTCCTCACCAGGGCACCTATGCCGCCACATTGGGCATGGCCCAAGACGATGATGTGTTCGACACCAAGGTTGCGCACCCCGTATTCGATGGCGGCGGTCGTCCCGTGATGCCCGGCGCGGCCTTCGATAGGCGGGACGAGATTGGCAACGTTGCGGATGACAAACAGATCTCCGGGCTCGCAATCCAGCACCAGTGCCGGATCCACTCGCGAGTCGCAGCAGGCAACCACCATCGTCCTGGGTGTCTGCCCTTCCTTTACGAGTTGCTGGTATAGACTGTCGTCGCTCTTGAAATGCCGCTCGCGGAAGCGCTGAAAGCCCTCGAGAAGTTTGCGCGGGATTGTGTTCATGTTCCCGTTAACAACCGCTGCGCTTCGCGATATTTGTCCGCGGTCTTCTGCAATACATCCGCAGGCACCTGGGGAGCCGGCGGTTGCTTGTTCCAACCCGAGGTCTCCAGCCAATCGCGCACGAACTGCTTGTCGAAACTGGGGGGATTGCTTCCGACTTTGTACTGGTCTGCAGGCCAGAAACGCGAGGAATCCGGCGTCAGTGCCTCGTCAATCAGATAGAGCTTGCCTGTCTTGTCCACGCCGAATTCGAACTTTGTATCCGCGATGATGATGCCGCGTGTCAGTGCATAATCTGCAGCCTGTGTATAAAGCTCCAGGGTGGCGTTCTTCACTTGTTCGGCCATTTCCGCACCCAGCAGTTTCTTCGCTTCCTCAAATGAGATGTTCTCGTCATGCTCGCCTACGGCCGCTTTTGTCGACGGTGTGAACAACGGTTGCGGCAGTTTTTGCGCTTCCTGCAATCCCGCTGGTAATTCTATGCCGCACACGGCACCGGTCTTCTTGTAATCTTTCCAGCCAGAGCCGACCAGATAGCCTCGCACGATCGCTTCTATCGGCAATGGCTTGAGCTTCTTGGTGACAAAGGCACGACCGCGCACTTGCGCCTTTTCCGCCTCAGTCTTCACAACGGATTCGGGGTCGATTCCGGAAAGATGGTTGGGAATGACATCGCCCAATTTCTTGAACCAGAAATTGGATACAGCCGTCAGTACTTCGCCCTTGCCGGGTATCGGCGTGGGGAGTATCACATCGAATGCGGAAAGGCGATCCGTCTGAACGATGAGCAGATGATCTGCATCGACTTCGTACAGGTCTCGCACCTTGCCGCGGTGCAGGAATTTCAGGCTGGGCAGATTGGATTCGTGTAATGCGCTCATAATCAACTCAAGGCAGGTAAAGTGGTTGCAGCGATTTGTTCAGCTTGTTTCTTGCGGTAATCGGCCAGTTTTTGCGCCAATTTATTGTCGTTCAATGCCAGCATGGAAACGGCAAACAGGCCGGCATTCGCCGCACCCGCTTCGCCGATGGCGAAGGTGGCGACCGGTATGCCCTTCGGCATCTGCACGATCGATAGCAGCGAATCCATGCCCTTCAGATATTTCGACGGAATCGGCACACCCAGCACCGGCAGCGTGGTCTTTCCTGCGATTACGCCGGCAAGATGAGCCGCACCGCCAGCACCGGCGATGAAACATTGTGCGCCCTGCGCGCTCATTTCCTTGATGTAGTCGAACAGCATGTCGGGAGATCGATGCGCCGAGATGACGCGCGCATCGAACGCCACGCCGAAATCCTGCAGAGCTCTTGCAGACTGCTGCATGATCTCCCAGTCGTTGCTGCTCCCCATCACGATCGAAACGAGCGGACCGGACATGGATCAGGCTCCCTTGTGGTAACCCACGACGCGCTCGACTTCTTTCTTCGAACCGAGAATCACCGGCACGCGCTGATGCAAACCGGTGGGTTTCAATTCCATGATGCGCTCGCGTCCGGTAGAACTCATCCCGCCTGCCTGTTCGACGATGAACGACATCGGGTTGGCTTCATACATCAGGCGCAGTTTGCCCGCCTTGGAGGGATCCTTGGTATCGAACGGATACATGAAGATGCCTCCGCGGGTCAGGATACGATGCACTTCGGCAACCATGGACGCCACCCAGCGCATGTTGAAATTCTTCTCGCGACCGCCGTCCTTGCCCTTCACGCACTCTTCGACGTAACGCTGCACGGGTTTCTCCCAGTAGCGCTGGTTGGACATGTTGATGGCGAACTCGGCGGTATCTTCCGGAATGGTCATGTTCGGATGGGTGAGGAAGAAATCTCCTACGTCGCGATCCAGCGTGAAACCGTTGACCCCATGGCCTGTGGTGATCACCATCATGGTGTTCGGTCCGTACAATGCGTAACCCGCGCAGACCTGCTTGGTGCCGGGCTGCATGAAATCGGCTGCAGTCGGGTTGGTCACGCCTTCCGGACAGCGCAGGATGGAGAAGATGGTACCGACTGAAATATTGACGTCGATGTTGGAAGAACCGTCCAGCGGGTCGAAGGTGATCAGGTACTTGCCCTTCGGATATTTGGCCGGGATCGGATAGATATCATCCATCTCTTCAGAGGCCATCGCGGCCAGGTGACCGCCCCATTCGTTGGCCTTGATGAACACTTCGTTGGTGATGATGTCCAGTTTCTTCTGGGTCTCGCCTTGCACGTTTTCGCTGCCCGCGCTACCCAGCACACCGATCAGCGCGCCTTTGTTCACGTCATGGGCGATCTGCTTGCAAGCGGACACGACGTCGCTCAACAAGCCGGTAAAATCGCCGCTTGCATTCGGGATGTGGCGTTGTTCTTCGATGATGAACTGGATCAAACTCTTGCTCATTACTACTCTCCTCTGATTTAAATTTTCAACTACCGGATTTTACAGGTTTTGCGTTTTGCGCTCTACGGCTATTTGGTCAAGGAAATGAACAGCTCGGGAAGTTTCTGCGGCAACTGTTCGACCTTGTCGATGATGGTGTATTGCTTGCCGAAGATATCCGCCACATATTCATCGGCTTTGGGATCGAGATTGATGCAGTAACTGTATATTCCCTGCTGGTCCAATTCCTTGACAGCCTGTCGGGTATCGGCGATCAGCAACTCACCATCCTTGCTGTCCACATCCGACGGCTGCCCGTCGGTGAGGATCAGCATCAGCTTCTTGTCCGCCTGCTGCTGCTCGAGGTAATGCGCGGCATGCCGCATCGCAGCGCCCATGCGCGTGGAATAGCTCGCCTCCATCGCCGCCAGGCGGCCTTTCACCTGGTCGTCCCATTTCTCGCTATAGCCTTTGATGTGCAGGAAGCGCACGTCGTGCCGCGTATTGGAATGGAAGCCCGCAATTGCGAACGGGTCTCCCAGTTTCTCCACCGCCCAGCCCAACAGCGACACCGCTTCCTGGCTCAATTCCAGAATCGTCTGGTCGCTACCGGATGCTTTTTCGTTCAGCGATTCCGACAGGTCGAGCAACAACATCACCGCGATGCTGCGCCCGTCGTTGCGGTGGCTCATGTTGATGCGCGGATCGGGCTGGGCACCGCTCTTGTAGTCGATGAGCGAGCGGATCGCGACATCCAGGTCCAGTTCGCTGCCTTCTTCCTGATAACGGATGCGCACCTTGTTCTGCGGTTTCAGCAGGTCGAGCATCTTCTTCAGGCGTTTGGCCAGCCCCGCGTGCTTTTCGAGCAGGCGATCGATGTCTGCGGCATTTCCTTGCGGATGCAGTCCCTCGTATACGCTGACCCAGTCGGGGCGATAGCTCTGATTGTGATAGTCCCATTCATGGTAGTGGCGCGGCGGCAGGCCTTTCAATTCCTCGCCCGGCTCGACCTTGCGCGGCTCGTCGAAGGCCTCTTCCTCGTCGCCTTCCTCGATGAACTTCCACATCTGGCGGTTATCGTCGCGATAATCGATCACCGTGTCCTTGAAGTGCGTGTTGGCGAAGTTATCGCTTTTCAAACGTGTCTTTGTGATGAAGGCAATTCCGAGGTCCGCCATATCCTGGGTGGATGCCTCACCGTTTTCCAGCAAGGCGTGGAAGCGCTGTGCGAATTCGATGGTCGCGGCATTCCGGTATGCGTGTTGCGGATCGAGGATGGCGCGCGACAGCATTGCCAGACGGTGGCGCACGGTCGATTCCTTTTCCGCATCGCACGCCTGCTCCTGCGGCACCGGGTGCAAGGCCTTGAAGAGGCGGCGCAGGCCCGGATATTCGCGCATCACCAGGCATTCCACCCGGCTATCTTCGAGGAATTCTGCCGCCATGCGCTGGAACGGGCTCAGGTTGTCTGCAATGATGGCGGTGGTCCAGCGCCGGTGTCCGGCGATGTGGGCCAGCGTGGCCCGATACCGATCCAGCCCGCTGACACCCTGCGCATCGTCGTACACATCGGGCAGGCGGATACCCAGTTTGTCATAGTAGGGAATTGGTTTGCGCAATTCGTCGTACATGCTGGAATAGGGGATCAGCATGTCGTCGTCCTGCCACAACCCGCGCAGGTACAGACTCAATTTGCGCTCGTTATCCACCAGCAGCGTGCCGTGCCGCTCGCGTTGCAGCACCGCACGGCTGTCGGCCGATTGCAGGCTGAAATAGTCTTTCTGCCGTTCCGGATGGTCCTCGTAATAGCGGATGCCGTAGTTTGCCCAGTTCTTGAGGCCGGCCAGCGACAGTTGCGTCAGCAATGCCGGGACCTGCTTGCACATCTCCGGCAGGCCGGGGCTGGGAAAGGTCTGGTGGATGCCATGTACCGATCCGGTGGTGCGCTCCATCAGGTCGAGCGCGATAGCAAGGTATTCGGCCAGCAGCTCGTGAGTCTGCAGCCGCCGCGCGGTTGCGGGCAGCGATTGCAGGAACGGCACGATGGCCGTGCCGTTCGGCGATTTCCACATCTTGCGGACGAACGCGATGATGTCGGGCAACGCTTCTTCCCCGACGATTGCGGCGATGTCGGGCCACTCCTCAAGAAAGATCAGGATCGGTTCTGCGCCGCGCCCCATCCTGCCCAGAAAACGCGCCTGTTCGATATAGGCGTCCACGCCCGCATCGGAAAGTGTCGCCAACGCTGCCTGCATGTGGTCGGCAAACACTTCGGCCACCCGTGGAAATCCGCAGGCGAGCTCCTTCCAGTAGGGCTGCAACTCTTCCGGTATGTCGGTCGCTTGCACGCTCATGGCATCATGCAAAGGTCGTGTCGATGGCGTGGTCCAGCGTGTCGCGGATATCCGCGTCGTCGGTGATCGGGCGCACCAGTGCCATCCGGCAGGCGTCCCTGGGCTCGACGCCGCCCTTGATCAGGGTGGCCGCATACACCAGCAGGCGCGTGGAGATACCCTCGTCCAGGCCGTGCCCCTTGAGGTTGCGCGCTGCCTGGCCGATCTTCACCAGTTGCCCGGCCAAGCCCGGGTCGATATCCGCTTCCTTGCTCAATATGCCGGCCTCGACACTCGCTTCCGGATAATCGAACTCGAAGGCCGTGAAGCGCTGCTTGGTGGATTGCTTCAGGTCCTTCATCAGGCTCTGGTAGCCCGGGTTGTACGAGATCACGAGCTGGAAATCGGGATGCGCCTCGATCAGCTCGCCTTTCTTGTCTAGCGGAAGGGTGCGGCGATGGTCTGTCAGCGGGTGGATCACCACGGTGGTGTCCTGGCGTGCCTCGACTACCTCATCCAGATAGCAGATCGCGCCGATGCGCGCTGCGGTGGTCAGTGGGCCGTCCAGCCAGCGCGTGCCGCCGGCGTCGAGCAGGTATCTCCCCACGAGGTCGCTGGCGGTCATGTCCTCGTTGCAAGCCACCGTGATCAGCGGCTTGTTCAGTTTCCACGCCATGTATTCGATGAAACGCGACTTGCCGCAACCGGTCGGGCCTTTCACCATCACCGGCAGGCGCGCTGCATACGCCGCTTCATACAACGCGACTTCGTTGCGCTGTGCCTGATAGAACGGCTCCTTGCGGACCTTGTACTGTTCCTTGTTGTCCATTGCGACTCCTTCGTTCGGGCCTGTCCCGTGCAGTGCGAACGGGACAAGGTTCTGGAAAAAAACGCCCCCATCGTGTGGGGGCGCATTTTTGCTGCATTACTGCCGAGCTTACTTATGTACGCCCAGCTTTTCGCGCCAGCCCGGATACAGCTTGTCCGCATCCTTGGGGAAGGATTCGAACGCACGGGCGAATTCCTTGTGCTGCTTTGCGTACTGGATCGGGTCGGCGCCCGATTTCCAGCACTCGTAAGCCTGGCGCAGGGAGATCGCACCTGCTGCCGGGCTGTCGATGTGGCCGTAAGATCCGCCACCAGCCGTGTTGATCACGTTGCCGTGGCCCAGGTTCTGGAAGAAGCCCGGCAGACGCAGCGCGTTCATGCCGCCCGAGATGATCGGGGTAGTCGGCTTCATGCCGTACCACTTCTGGAAGTAGACCGGACCCTGTGCTTCGTCGCGTTCGATCATGTAGGCGATGTTGCGGTCGTCGCCTTCGCCTTCCATCTTGCCATAGCCCATGGTGCCGACGTGGATGCCGGAAGCCCCTTGCAGGCGGCTCATCTTGGCCAGCACGAATGCGGTGTAACCGCGCTTTGCCGATGGCGACGTCACGGCGCCGTGACCGGCGCGGTGGTAGTGCAGGTACTGGCTTGCATATTGACGGCGTGCGGTCGTCACCATGCCGGGACCGCCGACGTAACCGTCGACCAGGAAAGCCACTTTGTCCGCATCGGGGCCGAAAGTCTCCAGTGCGAAATCGGCGCGTGCGCACATTTCGTAGTGGTCGTCAGCCGTGATGTTCATGGAGAACAGCTTGGCCTGGCCGGTTTCGTCCTGGGCGCGCTTGAGTGCGTCGTACACCAGCGGCAGTACTTTCTTCAGCGGGCAGAAAGTCTGGTTGCCTTGCGGTTCGTCGTTCTTGATGAAGTCGCCGCCCAGCCAGAACTGGTATGCAGCCTTGGCGAACGGCTCGGGACGCAGACCCAGCTTGGGCTTGATGATGGTGCCGGAAATGTAGCCGCCGTCCTTGATCGGACGACCAAGGATACGCCACAGATCGGAGATGTCCTTGGACGGACCGTCGAACAGCTGGATCGCGCGTTCCGGAACGTAGAAGTCGACCATCTTGGCGTGCTCGATGTCGCCCATGCCCTGGTTGTTGCCGATCGCCAGCGTCAGGAAGGAGACCAGCATCATGCGGCCGTCGGTCACATTGCGGTCGAACAGCTCCATCGGATAGGCGATGCGCATATCTTCGGTAGCTTCGTCGATGTAGTACACCAGCGCGTCCACGCCCTTGGTGAAATCGTCGGTGGTGGAAACTTCCACGTTGGTGCCGGTAGAGGACTCGGCTGCAAAGTGGGCTGCCGCTTCCAGATATCCATGCCCTTCCTTGGGCTTCATCTTGTAGGCGACCAGAATGTGCTTGCCGCCCTTGATCAGGTCGGCTTCCTTGAGATCAAGGTTGGAATAACGATTGGACTGATCCATTTACTTCTCCTCGTTGGTATTGAATTCGTTCTCTGAAACTGCGGAGCGAACTATACCTCCATGAACCATAAACAACAGTCAATTGTTTTTATATGATATATAAGTATTACTTATGATATATAGCATCCCATGCTTCCCATTACGCTTCGTCAATTACAGGTCTTTGAGAGTGTCGCCCGCAATCTGAACCATTCGCGGGCAGCGGCCGAACTGTATCTGTCGCAGCCTGCCGTTTCGATGCAGATCAAGCAGGCAGAGAGTGCGGTCGGTTTACCCTTGTTCGAACAGGTAGGCAAAAAGATCCATCTCACCACTGCCGGCAACGAGTTGCTGCACTACGCCCGCTCGATGCTGCAGCTGATGCTTGAGATGGAATCTGTATTCGATCAAATGAAAGGACTGGAACGCGGGCAACTGAACATCGCTGTGGTCAGTACAGCCAATTACTTCATGCCTCAATTGCTGGCCAAATTCATTCAGGCGCACCCCAAGATCCAGGTTGGCCTGTCCGTCGCCAATCGTGATGCCGTCATCAGGCAACTCACCGAGAATATTGCCGACTTGGCCATCATGGGCCAACCCCCTCCCGGAACGGAAATGCGTGCCGATGCTTTCATGCAGAATCCCCTGGTGGTGATCGCCGCACCCGGGCACCCGCTTGCCCACGCGAAGAAGATCCAGCCAAAACAATTGGCAAGCGAAACTTTCCTGTTGCGGGAGCTGGGCTCAGGTACCCGCGGTGTCGTGGAACGTTTCTTTGCCAGCCACAATCTTGCACTACCAACGCATATGGAAATGGACACCAATGAAGCCATCAAACAATCCGTACAAGCGGGTATGGGCATCGGAATCATTTCGCGGCACGGCATCGAACTGGAATTGGAAACCAATCGTCTGGTTGTGCTGGATGTCGACCATTTTCCAATCGTGCGCCACTGGTATATCGTGCACCGCAAAGACAAACGGCCATCAACCGCAGCGCAGGAGTTTGAACTCTTCTTGCTGGAGGAATCCCAAGGCCTGGTAATGCAGAACGCGACTTCCGTGGAATAGATTTCTCTTGGCGGGAAGCCGAACCTGGGTTCGCCAATGGCCGGTATTACCCTTTCAGGCTACAGACGGAAGCGTGGAAAGGTTTATTATGAACAGTCCGCTTCAAGCGGTCCTCTTATTTTTTTCTGCCTATTGATAATTTGCACGCTACATGGATATCCTTACACTGCTGAACCCAATGACGAATGATCTTTTAAGTTTTCTGATGAGCGCGTCGCTCATTGCTGCTTATCATCTCTTTCTTCGCCACAAGATCAAGATCAACCCGGCCTACACCGTGCAGTCCGTAAACATGATCGCAAGGACTGCGTGGGTAGAGACCATCATGGAAGATGAAAAGAATGGGGTGCTGGCGGTGCAAACGTTGCGTAATTCCACCATGGCCGCGACTTTTCTCGCTTCGACTTCAATGCTCCTGATCATCGGGGTACTGACCCTCAGTGAACAAGGAGAGAAGCTTGAGGCTCACTGGCATTCGCTTAACATGATAGGCGCGATCAATCCGCAACTCTGGATGGTGAAGCTGCTCTTGCTGCTGCTCGATCTGTTTGTCGCTTTCTTCAGCTTTTCAATGTCTATCCGTATCTACAACCATGTCGGTTTCATGATCAATGTTCCGGTCAGGCTGAATCACAAAATGATCACGCCGGCACATGTCGCGACCCATCTCAATCGCGCCGGTTATTTCTACAGCTTGGGTATGCGTTCCTATTATTATCTGATACCGCTGGTGTTCTGGCTGTTTGGCCCGCATTTCATGCTTGCGGCAACCATAGTGATGCTGATCGTTTTGTACCGGATTGACCGGGCACCTGAGATCATGACGATGAATTTCAGCGATATCGACTGAATTTGCGAGTTCCGGATTCATTTCCCAAGGCAAAAAAAGCGACCCGAAGGTCGCTTTTTTCTTGGCAGCTTGCTGCGCTTACTTGATGATCGCGTTCAATTCGCCCTTGGCATAACGAGCTGCCATTGCGTCCAGCGAAATCGGTTTGATCTTGGCAGCCTGGCCGGCAGATCCAAAGGCTTCATAACGCGCCTTGCAAATCGCCTTCATTGCTTTGGTGGTCTCAGCCAGGAACTTGCGCGGGTCGAAGTCCTTGGGATTTTCGGCCAGGTAGCGGCGCGTAGCGCCGGTGGATGCCATGCGCAGGTCGGTGTCGATGTTGACTTTGCGCACGCCGTGCTTGATGCCTTCGACGATCTCAGCGACCGGCACACCATAAGTCTGCGGCATTGCGCCGCCGAACTTGTTGATCACTTCCAGCCACTCCTGCGGCACCGACGAAGAACCGTGCATCACCAGATGGGTATTGGGAATGCGCGCGTGAATCTCCTTGATGCGGCTGATCGCCAGAGTTTCGCCTGTGGGCGGTTTGGTGAACTTGTATGCACCGTGCGATGTGCCGATGGCAATGGCCAGTGCATCCACCTGGGTCAGCTTCACGAATTCGGCAGCTTCGTTCGGGTCGGTCAACAGCTGATCGTGGGTCAGCTTGCCTTCGGCGCCGTGGCCGTCTTCCTTTTCGCCGTGGCCGGATTCCAGGGAACCCAGGCATCCCAGTTCGCCCTCAACCGAAACGCCGACAGCGTGCGACATTTCCACGACGCTACGGCTGACATTGACGTTGTATTCGAAGGTTGCCGGC
>DAIDAJ010000052.1 GCA_027310665.1 Sideroxydans sp.
GTACAACGTCGGCGCGCAGACGCGGCGCACCGAGAACGTGCGCTTCTATGAAGAGGACAGGCTTGAGGTCCATCCGCACGATGCAGAAGAACGCGGCATCTCCGATGGCGACTGGGTAGGTATCCAGTCGCGAGCTGGCGACACGGTGCTGCGCGCGACGGTGACCGAGCGCGTGCAACCCGGCGTGGTCTACACCACGTTCCACTTCCCCGAGTCCGGTGCCAATGTGATCACGACCGACAACTCCGACTGGGCCACCAACTGTCCCGAGTACAAGGTGACGGCGGTGGAACTGGTGCACGTCGACCAGCCGTCGGAATGGCAACTGCGGAATGCGCACGAAGACAAGGTACAGCGCCGCTTGCTGGCCGGCGCCACGGCAAAATGATCGTTCTGGATAAAATGCACTCGAATCTGCAACTGACGGTGCAACGTCCGGGGTATGCGCCGCAGCTCGACACCGTCGCCGAGGAAGTGCCGGTCGCTTTCGAATACAACGGCATCTCGCACACGGTGATGCTGGCCACGCCCGCCGACCTCGAGGATTTCGCACTCGGTTTCAGTTTGACCGAAGGCATCGTCGAACGGCGCAGCGAAGTGTTCGACATCGAGGTCGAGGAAGCGGAAGAAGGGATCACCCTGCATCTGGAGATCGCGGGCGGCGCCTTCGCCCGTCTCAAGGAGCGCCGCCGCAGCCTGGCCGGACGCACGGGTTGCGGCCTGTGCGGCGCGGAAAGCCTGACCCAGGTCATGCGCGACCTGCCGCCCGTCGCCGACGGTACGCCCTTCCCGCTCGCGGCACTGCATGAAGGCATGCACCGCTTGCCTACTTTGCAGGCCCTGCAGCAAACCACCGGCGCCGTGCATGCGGCCTGCCGCGTGACTGCCGATGGCGGCATCAGCCATGTGCGCGAGGATGTCGGCCGCCACAACGCGCTGGACAAGACGCTGGGTGCACTGGCCGCTGTCGATGCAGCCCCCGAGGGAGCGCTGATCATCACCAGCCGCGCCAGCTTCGAGATGGTGCAGAAGTCTGCCGCGATGGGCTATGGTGTCCTCGCCGCCGTTTCGGCGCCGACCGCCGCTGCGATACGCCTGGCAGACAGGCTCAATCTCACCCTGGTCGGCTTTTTGCGCGGCGCGAACTGCTCGATCTATACCCATGCGAAACGCCTTCAAGGAAGCACTACATGAACATCCCCAACCTGATCAAGATGGCCAACCAGATTGGCGCCTTCTTCGAAGCCATGCCCAACCATGAACCGGCGGTGAAGGACATCGCCGGCCACATCCAGAGAAGCTGGGACCCTCGCATGCGCGCGGCACTGCTCCAGCATATCGGCGAAGCCGGCGATGTGGAGCTGTCGCCCATGGTGCGGGAAGCTTTCGTGCTGGTAAAAAAGGCCGGCTGACGTTCTGACTTAACTGGTGCAATGGCCGTGAACGACATACAAGACACATTCGGCAGGAAAGTGAAATACCTGCGCCTGTCGGTGACAGACCGCTGCGATTTCCGCTGCACGTATTGCATGTCCGAAAAAATGGAGTTCCTACCGCGCAGCGAGATACTCTCGCTGGAAGAGTGCCTGCAAGTCGCCAAGACTTTCGTCGGCTTGGGGGTCGACAAGATCCGCCTCACTGGCGGCGAGCCGCTGACGCGTAAAGACCTGCCATGGCTGGCCTCGCGCATACGCGAGCTTGCCGGGTTGCGCGAATTGACCATCACCACCAACGGTTCGCAGCTGGCGAAGTTTGCGCAACCGTTGGTGCAGGCCGGCGTGGATCGCGTCAATATCAGCCTGGACAGCCTGGAGCCGGACACCTTCCACCGCATCACGAGGACCGGGAACCTACCGCAGGTGCTGGCGGGAATCGACGCGGCGATAGAGGCATGGGGACCGCGTCGCGTCAAACTGAATACCGTGCTGATCCGCGGCATCAATCATCTCCAGGCAAACGACCTGGTCCGGTTCGCGTTGGCGCGCGGCATAGACATCAGCTTCATCGAACAGATGCCGCTGGGCGAGACCGGCTATCACCATGCCGACTCGTACTACAGCAACGCCGAGATGCTGGAGCAGGTGAAGCAGCATTTCGAGGTTCTCCCGAGCCTGGAAAGCACGGGTGGTCCGGCGCGCTATTGGCGTCTATCCGGTCACGAATCGCGCATCGGCTTCATCTCTCCCCACTCCCACAACTTCTGCGCGGACTGCAACCGGATGCGCGTGACTGCACGCGGAGAATTGTTTCCCTGCCTGGGCAATGAAGGCATGGTGGATTTGCTGCCTGCGGTGCGTGCGAGCGACGAAGACAGCGTGCGTGATCTGATCGCCCAGGCCGCCGGGCTCAAACCCAAGGCTCATACCTTCGATCTGACCCAATCCGGGTCAAGTATCGTGCGCTTCATGTCGCGTACCGGCGGGTGACACCCGGTCTGTATCGGTATCCACCAGTCCTTTCGGGCAAGTCGCCATTGTGTGCATCAGCGCACAGAGCATATCCTGAGCAAGTGCGAATATCCTGCTTGTGGTACCGGCTAACAGGCCGTTCAGGCGCCGGTTCCGCCAGAGTATGAAATATCCGCAAGCACACATGCCAACAGGAGTTTATATGAGCGACAAGAGATTATTTGTGGAACGCCGCCCCGAGGGTGACTATGCAGTCAGGAAATCAAATTCGGAACGGGCCAGCGATGTTTTGCCCACGCAGGCTGAAGCGATCAAACGTGCCAAGGAACTGAATCCCGGCGCTTCGCCTGTGGTTGAGCGCGTTCGCAATACGCCGGGCGGAAAACCGGACCAGTGGCGCAAGGTATAGCATCGCCAGCTTGCATGCTGAAAAGACAGGCGCTGATCTGTTCTTCACATGCCGCGCAGTGAATTTGACTGGCTGATGTCGTTGACTTGAATGGATGCAGCCATGTTCGTTAGCTGTTGATCCGCCGGCAATAGCAGTAGACGAACTGCTGCACCTTGCCGGACGGCGTGTGATGTTCTTCTTTCTGGTGTTTCAGCAGGGTGAACGCGTCACCGAATTCGTCATGCAGTTGATCCGCACGGTAGCGCATCACCGGAAGACCGCTGCATTGCAGCGGACCGTCTTCGGCGAAAGTGGCGACGATGACATGCCCCCCGGGCTTGACCGCGTTGAACACCGTGCGCACGTAAGCATCGCGTTGTTGTGCTGTCGTCAGGAAGTGGAACACCGCGCGGTCATGCCAGACGTCGTAACGTTTGCCAGGCAGGTCGACTTCGGTGATGTCCGCCTCGATCCAGCGCACCATGCTTTCCTGCGCGCCCAGACGCCGGCGCGCCGCGTGCAGCGCGGCGGCGGAAAGATCGAGTACCGTCAGGTCGCGGTATCCCTCTGCCAGCAGGTCATCCACCAGCGTCGACGCACCACCCCCGACATCGATGATGCCGGCATCCTGGTCGGCGGCAGCGGCCTTGATCAGATCCAGCGATAGCTGCGCATGGGGCTGGAACCAGCTCACCTCGTCGGTGGCTTTGGTTGTATAGACGGCTTCCCAATGTTCTTTGCCGGGTTGCATAGCGACCTCCTGAATTTGGGGAGCCTCCAATAATCCAAATTATTGGAGGCTTCTTTTACATCACACCCAATCCTTGGGCACCAGATACTTGTCGTACAGCTCGGATTCCGGCGTGCCTTTTTCCGGGTGCCAGTCGTAGCGCCATTTCACCAACGGCGGCATGGACAGCAGGATGGATTCGGTGCGCCCGTTCGATTGCAGGCCGAAGATCGTGCCGCGATCGATGACCAGGTTGAACTCGACATAGCGGCCGCGGCGATAGAGCTGGAAATCGCGCTCGCGTTCGCCGTAGGGCGTGTCCTTGCGCTTTTCGAGCAGCGGCACATAGGCCGACAGGTAGTGGTCGCCGACGCTCTGCTGGATCGCGAAGCAGCTGTCGAAATCCGGTTCACTCAGGTCGTCGAAGAAGATGCCGCCAATGCCGCGCGGCTCACTGCGATGCTTGAGGTAAAAGTAATCGTCGCACCACTTCTTGAAGCGCGGATGCAGCGCGGGATCGAACGGCGCCAGCGAGTTCTTGCAGATCTGGTGGAAATGTTTCGCATCCTCCTCGAAACCGTAGTAAGGCGTGAGGTCCATGCCGCCGCCGAACCAGAACACTTTTTCGCCGTCTGGTTTGTGCGCCATGAACATGCGCACGTTGGCATGCGAAGTCGGTGCGTAGGGATTGCGCGGGTGCATCACCAACGACACTCCCATCGCCTCCCAGCTGCAGCCGGCCAGTTCGGGACGATGCGCCGTTGCGGAGGCAGGCATCTTGTCGCCCTGCACATGCGAGAACGCCACGCCGCCCCGCTCCAGCACGTTGCCCTCCTCGATGATGCAGCTGATGCCTTCGCCCTTGCCGATGCCGCCGCTGCCGCTGGCACGCTCCCATTTGTCGCGCAGGAACTTCTTGCCGTCCACTTGTTCCAGACGTTCGACGATGAGCTCCTGCAGTTCGAGCAGGTATTCTTTTACGGCGGCGGAATTGACGTTGCTCATGACCCTCTCCCTTGGTTCTGTTTTAGTTTCGGATGATTCTACCATCCATCCAGGTGCGTATCGTCGAAGGCCGCTTGCGCTTGCCCACCTTGCCGCGCAGCACCCAGACCTTCTTTCCGAACAGGCGCTGGCATTCCGCATAGGTCTTGACCGGGCGCCGTCCGCTCAGGTTGGCACTGGTTGAAACCAGAGCGCTACCCGCACTGCGACACAACTGCCTGGCCAGGGGGTGCGCGGTCAGACGCACCGCCAAAGTCTCATGCTCGCCGCGCAGCCAGCGCGGGCAGGAAGGCCGGACCGGCATCAGGTAGGTGATGGCCTGTGCACCATCGTGCTGCAGCTTGGCCTGTTCGGCAGGCGTGAGTGGCGCCAGATAGCGGGCCACCTGGCGATAGTGCGAAGCGATGAGGATCAGGCCCTTGCGTTGCGGGCGCTGCTTGAGTTTGAGAAGACGCAGCACCGCACGACGGTTATCCGGATCGCAGCCGAAGCCGTAGCAGGATTCGGTGGGATAAGCGATGAGGCCACCGCGTCTGAGGTGGGCGTTAAGTCGACGCGCCGGGACAGCGATATTTGGCAAGCACTTCTCTCCGAATTGAGCCCCTCCCCCCATCCCCTCTCCCGCCAGCGGGAGAGGGGTGCGCGGCAGCGCGGGAGAGGGAGAATTTATTTCCGGCCGATGGCGCGATAGCCGATATCCCGCCGCATCTGGCAGCCATCGAAGTGGATGGTGTCGGCGATGTCATACGCGTGTTTCTGCGCCATTTTCACCATATCCCCAAGTGCGACCACACACAGCACCCGCCCACCGCTGGTGACGACGTTGCCGTCTTGCATGGCCGTGCCGGCATGGAACACATGCGCATCTTCCAGCGTCTTCGGCAAGCCCGTGATGATGTCGCCCTTGCGTGGCGTGTCGGGATAGTTGGCCGCGGCCATCACCACGCCCAGCGCGGTGCGTCGATCCCACTCGGCTTCCACCTTGTCCAGCGTGCCGTTGATGGCATGCTCGACGATGGCGGAGAAATCGCTCTTCAAGCGCAACATGATGGGTTGCGTTTCGGGATCGCCCATGCGGCAGTTGAATTCCAGCACTTTGAGTCCGCCGTCCGGCGAGATCATCAGGCCCGCATACAGGAATCCGGTGTAGGTGATGCTTTCGCTTTCCATGCCGCGCACCACCGGCTGGATCACTTCGCGCAGCACCTTGGCATGGATCGTCGGCGTGACCACCGGCGCGGGAGAATAGGCACCCATGCCGCCGGTGTTCGGCCCTTGATCGTTGTCCAGCAGGCGCTTGTGGTCCTGGCTGGTCGCCATCGCCAGCACGTTCTTGCCGTCGACCATGACGATGAAGCTAGCCTCTTCGCCTTCCAGGAATTCTTCGATCACCACGCGCGCACCGGCGTCGCCGAGCTTGTTGTCGGATAGCATCATGTCGATGGCGTCGAACGCCTCGTCCTTGCTCATCGCCACCACCACGCCCTTGCCTGCGGCGAGGCCGTCCGCCTTGATGACGATGGGTGCGCCGTGCTTCTCGACGTAAGCCTTCGCCGCAGCGATGTCGCTGAAGGTCTCGAAGAATGCAGTGGGGATGTTGTGGCGCGTCATGAAGCGCTTGGCGAAATCCTTGGAGGATTCCAGTTGTGCTGCGGCCTTGGTCGGGCCGAATATCTTGAGCCCTGCCGCACGGAACGCATCCACGACACCGGCGGCAAGAGGCGCTTCGGGACCAACCACGGTGAGTTCGATGTTCTCGCGTTTAACGAACTCGATGAGGTCCGGTATCGAAGAAATCGCGACGTTTTCCACGCCTTCTTCCAGAGCCGTACCCGCGTTGCCGGGTGCGACATAGACCTTCTGCACCTTGGCTCCCTGCGCCAGACGCCAGGCCAAAGCGTGTTCGCGACCGCCGTTACCGATGACTAGAATTTTCATGCCGATGCTCTCTCAAGAAAGAGAAGGGGGAAGAGGGAAGGGAGAAGGGTAAAACCACAGCGCTTCCTGCGGCCTCTACCCTTCCCCCTTCTCCCTTATCCCTTCTCAAAGAATTTAGTGGCGGAAATGGCGGAAACCGGTGACCACCATCGCAATCCCGTGTTCATCTGCCGCAGCGATCACTTCCTCGTCGCGCATCGAACCACCGGGCTGGATGACCGCTTTCGCGCCCGCTGTCGCCAGCACGTCCAGACCATCGCGGAACGGGAAGAAAGCATCGGACGCGACGACTGAACCGGTCAGGCTCAGGCCTGCGTTCTGCGCCTTGATGCTGGCGATGCGTGTGGAATCCACGCGGCTCATCTGCCCCGCACCGACACCCAGCGTCTGGCCGTCCTTGCAGAATACGATGGCGTTGGACTTGACGTACTTCGCCACGCGCCACGCAAACAGCAGGTCAACCAATTGTTCCTTGGTGGGCTGCACCTTGGTGACGACCTTGAGCTGCGAGGCCTGCACGTTGAGCGCATCCGGCGTTTGCACCAGCAGGCCGCCGCTCACGCGTTTGAAGTCGAACTGGTTGTGCGCGTTGGAGAGCGGCACGCTGAGCACGCGCACGTTCTGTTTGGCGGCGGTGACCTTCAGCGCGGCTTCGGTGGCGCTCGGCGCGATGATGACTTCGACGAACTGGTTGGTGGTGATCTGCGTAGCGGTCTCGGCATCCAGCTCGCGGTTGAAGGCGATGATGCCGCCGAACGCGGAGGTCGTGTCGGTTGCGTAGGCCAGTTTGTAAGCGTTCAGCGCGGTGTCGGCGATCGCGACACCGCAGGGGTTGGCGTGCTTGACGATGACGCAGGCCGGTTCGTCGAAGGTCTTCACCAGTTCCCATGCCGCATCGGAATCGCCGATGTTGTTGTAGCTGAGTTCCTTGCCCTGCAACTGGGTGTAGCCGGCGATACCGCCGGGCAGGGTGATGAGGTCGCGGTAGAACGCGGCCTTCTGGTGCGGGTTCTCGCCGTAGCGCATCTCCTGCACTTTGGCGAAATTGAAATTGATCTGCGCCGGAAACTCGCTCTTGCTGCCATCGCTGTTGATGGCGGTGAGGTAGTTGCTGATCATGCTGTCGTAGGCGGCGGTGTGCGAGAACGCCTTCTTCGCCAGGTCGAATTTGGTGGCTGCAGAGACTTCACCCTGGTTGGTCTGCATCTCGGCCAGCACGTCGGCGTAGTCGGCCGGGTCGGTGACGATGGCGACATGCGCGTGATTCTTGGCGGCGGAGCGCACCATGGCCGGCCCGCCGATATCGATGTTCTCGATGGCGTCTTCGAGCATGCAGCCGGGCTTGGCGATGGTCGCCGCGAACGGGTACAGGTTCACCACCACCAGGTCGATGGTCGGAATATCGTGCTTCTTCAGCGTGGAGACATGTTCGGGCAGGTCGCGGCGCGCCAGGATGCCGGCATGCACTTTCGGTTGCAGTGTCTTCACACGCCCGTCCAGCATTTCCGGGAATCCGGTGTAGTCGGCCACTTCGGTGACCGGGACGCCGTTGTCGGCGAACAGCTTGGCGGTGCCCCCGGTGGACAAGATCTTGACGCCGAGCTGATGCAGTCCCTGGGCAAATTCGAGGACGCCGGACTTGTCCGACACGCTGATGAGTGCTTGTTTGATGGCCATCTGGATTCTTTCCTTAATTAGAGTATCTCTAAAAATTCAAGTTTCTAAGCTAGGCAAGGCGCGAACGAAAAATTGCGACGCAGCATATCGATGGAATATGTAAGGAGTAATTTTTTGTGAGTAACGCAGCATAGCGACGAAAATTGGATTTTTATTTGATTCGGTGGTCCTGCATCTTCTTGCGCAAGGTATTGCGATTGATGCCCAGCAATTCGGCGGCGCGCGTCTGGTTGCCGCCTGCATGGTGCAACACGGTCTCGATCAGCGGCTTTTCCGCGCAACAGATCACCATATCGTATATCCCGCAGGATGGTTCTTCGCCGTCGAGGTCCTTGAAATAGTCGTTCACCGCTTTGCGCACATGCCTGGCGATGTCGTTCTCGTTGATACTGCAATCTTCGGTCATGCTGCCCCCTTGTTATTCACTGCGCCGGCCCCGCATGCAAGCTGCTATGCAGCCTGGTGTCATGCTGCCAGCTCCCCTTCGTAAAGCAGTCTTTCGCTGCTTGCCTTTTGTTCCTCGAAGAAATCCGTCACTGCCCGCATCTGTTCGTCCACGCTCTCCAGCTGGTTCATGCGGTGTCGAAACACAGCCGAACCCGGCAACCCCTTCGTATACCAGGAGATGTGCTTGCGCGCCACGCGCAGCCCGGTATGCTCCCCGTAAAAACCATAGAGCTCATCGAGATGGCCGATCAGCACGGCCTGTATTTCGCCGACTTGCGGCGACAGCAGGTGCTCACCTGTCTGCAGGAAATGCTCGATCTCGCGGAACAGCCAGGGACGGCCTTGTGCGGCACGGCCGATCATCACCGCATCCGCTCCCGTGTGTTGCAGCACGAAGCGGGCCTTTTCGGGCGTGGTGATGTCGCCATTGGCGATGACCGGGATATCCACTTCGGCTTTGACGGCGCGGATGGTGTCGTATTCGGCATCGCCGGTATAGGCGCATGCCCGAGTCCTGCCATGAATGGCCAACGCGCGGATGCCGCTGGATTGGGCAATACGCGCGATATTGACCGCATTGCGGTTGGTCTTGTCCCAGCCGGTACGTATCTTCAAGGTAACCGGCACATCCACGGAGCCGACGACGGCTTCCAGAATCTCCGACACCAGCTTCTCGTTCTGCATCAGGGCGGAACCCGCCATGACGTTGCAGATCTTCTTCGCCGGACAGCCCATGTTGATGTCGATGATCTGCGCGCCGTGATCCACGTTGTAGCGCGCGGCCTGCGCCAGCATCTTGGGATCGGCACCAACGATCTGCACCGAAATCGGATCGACCTCGCCTTCATGGTTGGCGCGGCGCATGGTCTTTTCCGAGCCGTACAGCAGGGAATTGGAAGCCACCATCTCGGACACCGCCATGCCCGCGCCCATACGTTTGCAAAGCATACGGAACGGCCTGTCCGTGACGCCAGCCATGGGTGCGACAATGAGGTTGTTCTTGAGCTTGTAGCGTCCGATTTGCATGATGATTTCCAAAGGGGGCGGCGATTATAAATTAATCAACCTGCCCATGCTATGATGCTCAAAGATTTTTCTGCAGGATATGAAGTTTCGGCATGGAATTCGATATCGTTATCATCGGCGGTGGATTGGTAGGCGCAAGCCTTGCTGCCGCGCTCAAAAACAGCGGACTGCGACTGGCATTGATTGAAGGCCAGCCCTTGCCCGGGATCGATTCCGGGTGGGATAGCCGCATATACGCTTTCACCCCCGGCAATGTGGGCTTTCTCAAGGAATGCGGCGCCTGGCAGCGACTGGATATGTCGCGCGTGCAACAGGTGGAAGAAATGCGCGTGTTCGGCGATACCGGCTCCAGGCTGAATTTCAGCGCCTATGAGATCGGCGCACCGGAACTGGCCTTCATCATGGAAAGCCGATTGTTACAGCATGCCCTCTGGGAAGATTTGAGTAAACAGGACAACCTGACCCTGCTGCAGCCCGCTCAATGCGCAGAAATGTCGTTGCTGGAAGAGGCCGCTCTTCTGAAATTGAAGGATGGCCGCGAAATTCGCGCCAAGCTCATCGTCGGTGCGGATGGTCGAGATTCCTGGGCGCGCCATCAGGCCGTCATGCCGGAAGTCGCCACGCCTTATCATCAGCACGGAGTGGTCGCCAACTTCAGTATCGGCAAAGCACATCGCGGTATTGCATATCAGTGGTTCAAGCCGGAAAGTATCCTTGCGCTGCTGCCCTTGCCGGGCAAGCGCATCTCCATCGTCTGGTCGGTCAGCCCGGAGCGATCTGCAGAACTGTTGGCACTCACTCACGAGAATTTCTCCGCTCAGGTATCCGCGGCGTCGGACCATACGCTGGGCGAATTGCAAGTCATCACTCCGCCCGCCGCCTTCCCCCTGCGCGTACTGAATCTGGCCCACCTCACCAAGCCGCGACTGGTCCTGGTCGGCGATGCCGCGCATAATGTGCACCCCCTCTCGGGACAAGGCGTTAATCTCGGCCTGCGCGATGTCCGCGAGTTGGTGAAGGTATTGTCGCAACGCGGCGCTCTGGACTGCGGAGACCTGGGCCTGTTGCGCCGCTACGAGAAGGCACGCCAAGGTGACATCATGTCCATGCAACTCACCACGGATGCGCTGAAAAATCTGTTCGTCAATGCCAACCCGCTGCTGCGCACTCTGCGCAACGCCGGGCTCGCAGCGACCAACAAGTTCGTGCCGCTGAAGAAAATGCTGGTACGCCACGCCCTTAACTGATTTTTTGGAACCATGAACATGTTCAAGACTCTGGCTTTGCTGTTGCTATCCATTTCCCTGGCGCATGCTGCCGAAACCGACAAGACGGCCGCCGCCATCAAGGACACCCTGCAAAAGAACTATGAGCAGCTGATCGGCCCGGTCAACCAGGTCAACAAATCGCCCATCTCCGGCCTGTATGAAGTGATCACCGGGGACCACATCTTCTATACGGACAAGACCGCGCAGTACCTGATCGACGGCAGCATGTTCGACCTGAAAGCCCGGCGCAATCTGACCGAAGCGCGCGCGCGCGTCCTGTTCGCCGTGGACTTCAGCAAACTGCCGCCTGAACTCGCGGTAAAGAGAGTGAAAGGAAACGGCAGCCGCAAGATGGCCTATTTTGCCGATCCCAACTGCGGCTACTGCAAGAAGCTTGAGCATGAGCTGCAGAGCGTCAACGATGTCACGCTGTATCTGTTCCTTTATCCCATCTTCGACGGCTCTGCGGAGAAGGTCCAGAATATCTGGTGCAGCGCCGACAGGGCCAAGTCCTGGGAAGACCTGATGCTGAACGGGGTACAGCCTCCCACTGTGGCCAAGTGCGACACGCCCACCGACAAGGTCATGGCATTGGGCAGGCATCTCAAAGTGAACGGTACACCCGCCCTGATCTTCGCCAATGGCGTCGTCAATCCCGGCTATCTGCCCGCTGCCGAGCTGGAGAAAGCCCTGGATAGCAACAGCAAATGATCGTACGTCACCTGCCCCGATATCTTGCGTCGCTGTGTGTCGCTTTCTGGGTGGGCGGTACGTGGATGCTCGGCTACGTGGTCGTGCCTGCACTCTTCAGGATACTGCCCGATCGCCAGCTTGCGGGCATGCTGGCCGGCCAGTTGTTCACCTCGCTGGCTTACGTCGGCATCGCCTGCGCGCTGTATCTGCTCGCGTATCAGTTAAAGCAGTTCGGACGCACCGCATGGCGTCGAGCCTCTTTCCGCATTGTCGCCGCGATGTTGTCATTCGTCCTGATCGGACAGTTCGTCCTGCAGCCCGTCCTCGCAGGCCTCAAGGCGCGGGCATTACCCCTGGACGTGATGAGCAGCGTTCTCGCATCCCAGTTCACAACCTGGCACGCCGTCTCCGGCATTCTCTATCTGATCCAGAGTTTGCTCGGCATAGCACTGGTGCTTGTTTCAAGGAACGAGTGATCCTGTCGTCCGGCCGGCCATACCATTTGAATATTGACGCAGCTATCGTGCCCGCTTAGCTCGGGTGCAATTAAACGGGGAGCAGCATGCTAAAGAACCTGCATCGTGAGACTTATCCTGCCGGCGAGATCATCTTCAGGGAAGGCGATTCGGGAGATGGTGCATATATCATCGAGGAGGGGTGTGTCGAGGTCAGCGTCAGCAGTACGCAGCGCACGCGCATCAACAAAGGCGAGCTGTTCGGCGAGATCGCGCTGATCGACCAACAACCGCGCACTGCCACCGTGCGCGCCGTCGAACACACGGTACTCATTCCCATCCCGCGCAAACTCGTGAAAGAGCTGCTGGAAAAAACCGACCCGGTGGTACGCCATTTGCTGCTGACCATTCTTGAGCGCTATCGCTCCACGCGCAATCAACCGGTTTTCGATCCATCGCGTTCCACCATTTTCAAGCGCGATACGACCCGCGGTGTCGCCACGCAGCAGTTGCGGCTCGCGCACGACATCGCCGAGGCATTGCGCGAAGGACAGTTCGAAATGTTCTACCAGCCGATATGCGACCTCTCCAGCGGACGCATGGCCGGATTCGAGGCGCTGATCCGCTGGCACCATCCGGTCGACGGCCTGATCTCGCCGATGGATTTTTTGTGGGTGGCCGAACAGACCGGACAGATACGGGAGATCGGATTGTGGACGCTGGAGCAAGCCTGCCTCGATTGGCCCTCTTTGCGCCAGCGCATCAATCGTCATACTCCCTTCGTCAGCGTCAACCTGTCTCCCTCGCAACTGACCGGGGACGGGTTCGTGGACGAGGTGAAGGCCGTCATCGACAGGCACCGGATGCCGGCATCGGAGCTCAAGCTGGAATTGACCGAAACCGTCATCATCAACAATCCCGAACTCGCACTGCAGCTCCTCGGCAGACTCACCGAATCCGGCAGCACCCTCGCACTGGATGACTTCGGTACCGGGCATTCCGGCCTGGATGCCCTGCACCGCTATCCCATCGGCACCATGAAAATCGACCGCGCCTTCGTCAGCCAGATGCTCTCCTCGCCGCAAAGCGCGAAAATCGTCCAGTCCTCGATCGAACTGGCGCACTCGCTCAAGATGGATGTGGTTGCGGAAGGCATAGAAAACGAAGAAGAGCGCCTCGCCCTGCTGGAACTCGGTTGCGACTATGGTCAAGGATGGCTGTTCGGAAAACCGGCTTCGGTGAAACTCATCTAGCGCCGCCGGCGCACGTCGTTTCCGGTTCCGGCCTCAGTTCAGCGTCGGCTCTCCGCCTCTGGGAAACAGCACCCACATCTTCCCTGACTGTTTCATGCTCCCGGCGCGCACCGCCGCAATTTCGCCAAATCCCCAGAAAAAGTCCGCCCGCACCGCACCTTTGATCGCGCCGCCCGTGTCCTGCGCGAACATCAGCCGGTTGAGCGGTTCCTGGCTGTTGGGTTGCGTGGTCGCAAGGAAAACAGGCATGCCAAGCGGAATGGTGCGCGGATCGACGGCGATGCTGTATTCGTTGGTAAGCGGCACGCCCAACGCGCCGAGCGGGGCGGAAAGCGTGTCCGGCAGTTCGCGGAAGAAGACATAACTCGGATTCTGCCCCAGCAGCGTGAACAGCCTTTCCGGGTTCTTCTCCGCCCAGTTCTTGATGCCTTGCATGGATGCTTCTTCCGGTTTCAGCTCGCCCATCTCGATGAGTTTTTTGCCGATGGAGGCATAGTTATGCCCATTCTGTTCTGCATAACCAATCTTCACGCGCTTGCCGTCTTCCAGTTCGATACGGCCGGAACCCTGTATCTGCAGGAAAAAGAGTTCGACGGGGTTTTCCACCCAGAAAAGTTCGTGCCCCTTCAGTGCCGGGTCCAGCCCCGCATCGATCTCGGCCCGGTTGAAATAAGGTACGACGCGCTTGCCGACCAGGCGTCCCCGCACGTGCTGGCCCCTGAACTGCGGAAACAGATCGCCCATGTCCACATCGAGCATGTCATCCGGCGGCCCGTAGATCGGGTAGGCAAAACGTTTGCTGCGCGTGCGGCTGCCCTTCAACAACGGTTCGTAATAGCCGGTGATGAGCCCGGTGTCGGTGCCATCCGGATTGAATACCTGGTAAGGCGTGAACCAGGTTTCGTAAAAGGCCCGCTGTGCCGCCACATCGTCGCTGCCCACTTTCGCGGCCGCGGCACAAATGGGCAACCACACCGGCTTGAATCTGAGCGCACGGCAACTTTGCTGCATGGCGGGCCAAGACGAGGACAAGTCCTGTGTGAGCCAACCGGGCAACATCTCCCACTTGCTCACCATGAATTCAGGCGAAATTTTTCCGACCTGGGGAGGCGCTACGACTGGAGGTTGGGGTGGCGGCAGGGTCTTGCACGAAGCCAGTAGTACACTCAATATCAGTACCAGCCGAACAGATTTGCTCTTTAACATTTTTCCTTAATGCAATACACGCGGCACGCTCAGCACGAATTGCGGGATAGGCACGGAGAATTCACCGCCGTCCACCACCTGCATCTGGTAACTGCCGGACATGGTGCCGACTTGCGTCGCCAACACCGTACCGCTGGTGTATTCAAAACTCTGGCCCGGCCTGATGACGGGTTGCTCACCCACCACGCCCTTGCCCCTCACTTCCTGCACGTGGTTGTTGGCATCGTTGATGATCCAGTGGCGGCTCAGCAATTGCACCGCGTGATCGCCTTCGTTGGCCAATGTGATGGTGTACGCGAAAACGTGGCGGTTATCGGCTTCGTCGGACTGGTCGGCAAGGTAGCGAACTTGCACGGAAATCTTGATGCGATAGTGTGAGGGATCTTCCATTGCCGCATTTCACCGTATTTTGACCAAAGTGACAAGCGGCGTCTTACTTTCCGGTTCCTGCTGCCTAGCCGCGCAGCATCTCCAGCCCCTTCAGGATGTTCTTGGCAAATCTGGAAGTGTGGACTTTTTCGGGCGCCTCGACTTTATGCGCCTGAACCAGTTGCGGGGTCTGCTGATATAGCAGGAAACGTTGCAACGCAGCATGCACCTGCGCTTTCAAGGTCGCAAGGTTGATCGGCTTGTGAAGGATGCGGAACACCTGGGCCTGATTGATGAGTTCGATCGCCAGGTCGGCATCCTTGGCATTGGTTGCAATGATGGAAAGAATCTGCGGGTATTTCTGTTTCAGCAGCTTGAGCATCACGGTCAACTCTTCCAGCCTTGACTCCACATCGGCGATCACGACAGCGATCTCGTGTTTATTCAGCATGCCCAATGCCGACTCCGTATTTTCGGCATAATGCACCGGGCACAGGTCGCCGATGAGTTCCCTGACGACATTGAAGATTTCCTTGTCGATGTCGATCACCAGAATTCCTGCTTTGATTTTGTTCGGCAGTGCCACCGCCGCCGCCTTGGTGTCTGCAAGCTCCAGGCCGATCGTGGAGGCCTCGGCCACCACCGACTGCAATGCCTGGTTGTCCCATGGCTTGCTGATGAACCGGTACACTTCTCCGTCGTTGACCGAACCCACGATGGCGGCCAGATCCGAATAGCCCGTCAACAGAATACGCACGCTGCGCGGAGAAATTTCGCGCGATCGTCTCAGAAGCTCGACTCCCAGCATGATGGGCATACGCTGATCGCTGATGATGACATGCATATGGTACCGGGTGATGAAATCGAGCGCCTTGTTGCCGTCCGTGGTGGTGAAAACGTGATAGCGCTGCCTGAAGATCGATTTCAGCGCGGCAAGGATGCGTTCGTCGTCGTCGATGATCAGCAGGCGGGCCTGTTTGATCCCCGTATTGATCTGTATGGACCTGTCCTCTTCCGTTTTCGTCAGCGTACTTTCGATGCTTTCCTCGAGCATATCCCTCTGCAGCATGCGTGCCGCGTCCAGCAACTTGGCTGCGTCGGGCAGGGAGGCCGTTGCCCTGCGGTCGACAAGGCCAAGCGAAAGGCTGACCGCCCTCTTCAGGGCGTCTGAAAACTCGCTTGCCAACTGATATCGCTCGGCAGGGTCTTTTGCCATCGCCTTGAGCAAGACCTTGTCGATCTCGGGTGAAAGCTGGGGATTCAGCGAGGACGGCTTCTCCGGTGTCTCATACTGCACCTTCTGTATGAGTGTCGCCACATTCCCGAAAAACGGTTGCCTGCCCGTGAAAAGTTCGTAGGCAATCACGCCGATCGAATACAGGTCGGTTACCCCGCTGATTTCGCCCCCGGCAAACTGCTCTGGCGCCATATACGGGGTGCCGATCAAATCATCGACTTTCGTTATTGTCGGGGTTTCAATACGGGCGATCCCGAAAAAGTTGATCTTGATGCGTCCGTCATTATTAATAAGGATGTTCGCCAGTTTCATGTCACGATGCACCACCCCCTGGGTATGCGCGTAACCGATCCCGTCCAGCGCCTGGGTGATGATCTGACCGACTTCCCACAGACCGTATTTTTCGTTGCCCTCCAGATACTTCGCCAGCGCCTTGCCATGCACCAGTTCCATGACAATGAAAGCGGACTGATCGTCTTCATAAAAGTCATAGATCTGGACAATCCGCGGATGGACCAACCGGCCGACTGCCTGTGCTTTCTGGCGAAAACGGTTGAGCAGGCTCTCCCTTTCGCCGACCGGATAAGCTGTCTTGTCGATTCCCTTGATGGCCACTTCCCGCTTGATGGCCGGATCCCAGCCTTTATAGACGACGCCCATGCTGCCCACGCCGAGTTCGCCCTGGATTTCGTATTTGCCGATTTTCTTGACTGGTGCATTCATGGACTAGCTCTCCAAAACAGCTTCAGCAGTGGGTGTAAGCGGAAGCCACACCTTGAATTTTGTACCATGACCGGGGCTGGATTCAACGCTGATCTTTCCGCCGTGCTCCTGGATTATCTTGTAGGAAATGGACAAACCCAAGCCCGTGCCCTTGCCGATCTCCTTGGTCGTGAAAAATGGATCGAAGATCCTGGACATAACTTCGGGCGGAATGCCTGACCCGTCATCCTCAACATCCACTGCCACTCCCTCGCCTTCTGTGCGCGATGTCAGCGTGATGGTTCCCCGCTCTTCCGGCATCGCCTGCACGGCGTTTGTGATGAGGTTCAGGAAGACCTGATTGATCTGGGAAGGCGCGCAGGTGATTTCAGGAATGTCACCGAAATGCTTGTTCACGGTAACCGATTTGAGCAGGTGTTTTGCCAGCAACAGCGTATTGCTCAAACTCTCGTTCAGATTTGCGTGGGCAACCTTGCTGCGATCGAGCCGGCTGAAATTCTTCAGGTTGCCCACAATCTCGGACACCTGCCCGGTACCGAACAGCCCATCCTTGACCAGCGAACCCAGCTCCTGAATGACATGTTGCTGTTTGAGCATACCGAGATGCTCTGCCGCTTTCTGGAATTCACGGGACAACCCTTCCGGGTCGTTTCCGGCCTCCAGAAGTTCCAGCAATTTGTCGCAGTGATTCAGAGTGCTGCCGATAGCGGGCAGCTGTTCCGAAACCTGGCCCAAGCTGTTTTTCACATAGGCCAGCGGTGTGTTGATCTCATGCGCAACCCCGGCCACCATCTGTCCCAGCGAAGACATCTTTTCGGACTGGATCAACTGCAATTCCGATTCCTTGAGGTGTTTCAAGGCGGCCGACAATTCGCGGGTTCGCTCATCGACCCTGTGCTCCAGGGTCTGGTTGGCCGTTCTCAGTTTGACCCCGGAATACATCAGCAGGATCAGCAGGGCCGATGCGTAATAAACCAGATATACGCGATAGCGCTCTTTTTCCTGGAGCATTTGCTCCAGTTCGTTGTTGAAAGACAACGTCAGGTTGATCAGGCGTGGCCCGGTGCTCAGCCTCTCAAGCTGTGCAAACTGGTCCAGCTCGACCGGCACGTTTTCCAGCAGGGTCTGCACGGATTTCTCTATCCTGCTCCGCTCCTCGTCTGTCATCTGCAGCGAGCCCAGTTGAGCAACCGTGTCCTGCAAGCTGGCCCGCTGGCCCGGCGTCCCATGCAAAAAATATTGCGGGGCAACCTCGTTCAGCTGACTCAACGCCAGCGTGCGATCCGGCGACGACTTTCTTCCCTGGATTTGAGAATTGATTTCTGTCGCTGTCTTGACCAGTTCCTGAAGTACAGCCTTATTGCTCCGGTTTTCGGCGATGAATTTCTGGACCAGGTCAGCCTTGAGTTGTATGGCATTCCTGAGTTCGGGCAATCCGGTCCTGAGCACTTTACTTGAGGTCAGCCCTGCAAACCGGGTAATGTCGCGAAGCGCCTTATCGCCGGAATCGGCCCTGACAAACGGCGCTTCGCGAGAAGAAAGATCGATACGCGCGCGCTGGACTTCAGTGTCCCAGCGGCTGTCGATATCCTTCACCTGGTTCAACAGGCCCATCACTTCGTTCTGCTCGCTCAAGTCGACTGCCTGCGTTTTGTCGTAGAGAAACCAAAGGGCACCCAACATGATCAAGACGACGAGTCCCATCAAAATATTCTGTTCCAACTCGGACCTGGTCATTTCAATCATGTTATTTTTTTTGGATATTCTTGATTTGATCTTATACAAACCGCAATTCAATTTACGCCTGTGCCCCAGGCACAATAAAACCGCTCCCCCATATTTTCTGGAAGCAGGTGCAAGCCTCGGTTTGTCCCCTTTATACGGAAAAATACCAGTCAGGAACCCGCACATTCAAGACCATTCCGGCGATCCGGTTCCCCTTTGACGACCATCTTATACCCAATGGCTGGTTAATCACATATCCCATGATACCTATATAAGAGCCTAGTACTTAACGAGAATTAAACCTTTTAATTGTCATGGTTTTTTCTTTTCGATCGATGGCAATCTGCCCTTTGCGATACAACTTCATAACAGATTCGGAATTTCGAAATACTCTGCTGCCCAATGGCAAACACGCAGGCGGGAAATTGAACTCACTATTCCGTAGAAAATTGCCGAGCTCATTGCCGATACAAGGTGTCCGATATGACCGGAACAGTTTCGGGTAAAATGACCGTCTCGAATTCAAATCATCCTGAGGACTTACCATGTATCAGATCGCACCCAGTATCCTTTCCGCCAATTTCGCCAGGCTAGGCGAGGAGGTTGACAACGTGCTCGCCTCCGGCGCGGACATCGTGCACTTCGACGTGATGGACAACCATTACGTGCCCAACCTGACCATCGGTCCGCTGGTATGCGAAGCGTTGCGCAAACATGGCGTGACCGCACCGATCGACGTGCACTTGATGGTCAAGCCGGTGGATCGCATCATCCCCGACTTCGCCAAGGCCGGTGCGACCTACATCACCTTCCATCCTGAAGCTTCGGAGCACATCGACCGCACCATCGGCCTGATCAAGGAAAGCGGCTGCAAGGCCGGGCTGGTATTCAACCCCGCCACCCCGCTGGACGTGCTGGAATACACGCTGCCCAAGCTCGACATGGTATTGCTGATGTCGGTCAACCCCGGCTTCGGCGGCCAGAAGTTCATTCCCTACGTGCTGGACAAGGCTCGCGCGGTGCGCAAGTTGATAGCTGCTGGAAATCATAATTGCCGCCTGGAGACCGACGGCGGCGTCGGCCCTGCCAACATCAGGGAAGTGGCGGAGGCGGGCGTGGACACTTTCGTGGCCGGCTCGGCCGTTTTCGGCAAACGCAACGAACAGGACAAGAACCGCTACGACACCATCATCGGCGAACTGCGCGCCGAGCTGGCGAAAGCAAAGAAATAATGGGTTTCAATAATTTCCCCCTGCCCATCTCGGCCATCGTCATCGATCTCGACGGAACGCTTTTACATACCGCACCGGAACTGGCAGAAGCAGCCAATCGAATGCTGCGCGACATGGGACGTCCGCCCGTGTCGCAGGACCTGCTGATGAGCTATATCGGCAACGGCATCTCGTGGCTGGTGAAGCGTGCGCTGACCGGCGACATGCATGCCGAGCCGGATGCCGCGCTGTTCGATAAGGCCATGCCGGTCTTCGAGAAGCATTACACCGATCTGCTGCTGCAAAGCAAACCCTTCGCCGGCGTGGTGCAAGGACTGGATGCGATGAAGGCGGCCGGCTTCAGGCTGGGCTGCGTCACCAACAAGCTGGCGCGCTACACCGAACCGCTGCTGAAAGGGATCGGCCTGTCGCATTACTTCGACATCGTGCTGTCCGGCGATACGCTGCCGGAGAAGAAGCCTCACCCGATGCCGTTGCTGCACAGCGCCAAGTTCTTCGGCGTGCCCGTCGAGCACTTGCTGCTGATCGGCGATTCATTGAACGATGCCTTGGCTGCACGCGCTGCAGGCTGCCCGGTCTTCTGCGTGCCGTATGGTTATAATCACGGCGAGCCGGTAGATGGATTGGACCTGGATGCAGTGATCGCCGATCTGCCCGGCACATTGAAACTGATCGAACGCGCTTGACCGATGACACATAACGACCTCTCCGCGAAGACGACTGTTTGGCGATGGTGACTCCGCATCATCGGATGCTGCGCCCACCCATCGTCATCGAAATCCTTTAGAGAGGTTCCCATGTTGTCCCCTGTTACCGAACAAGAATTCCACGCACTCGCCAGGCAAGGCTACAACCGCATTCCGCTGGTTGCGGAAACCTTCGCCGACCTCGATACCCCGCTGTCGCTGTATCTCAAGCTTGCCAACCGTCCTTTTTCTTATCTGCTGGAGTCGGTGCAGGGCGGCGAGCGCTTCGGACGCTACTCCTTCATCGGCCTGCCTGCCGACACGCGTATCACCGTGCGCGGCAAACGGGTCACGCTGACCACCCCCGCCGGCGAGACCACTCAGGAAGTCGCCGATCCGCTCGCCTATATCGAGGAATACCGGGCGCGCTTCAAGGTCGCGCCGCTGTCCGGCCTGCCGCGCTTCACCGGCGGCCTGGCCGGCTACTTCGGCTACGACACGGTACGCTATATCGAGCACAAGCTGGCCGGCACGCAAAAGCCGGACGTGCTCGGCACACCCGACATCCTGCTGATGCTCACCGAGCAGCTCGCGGTGATCGACAACCTTTCCGGCAAGCTGATCTTTATCGTGTACGCCGACCCGGCGCATGCTGATGCCTACCGAAATGCGCTGCAACGCCTGGACGAATTGCAGCGCGCCCTGCGCCAGCCGGTGCAGATCCCCGACGCGCCGCAGATGCGCCGCTACGAGGCGAAGTCCGAGTTCGGCGAGGCGGCATTCAAGGCCGCAGTGGAAAGATCCAAGCGCTACATCTTCGACGGCGACATCATGCAGGTGGTGCTGTCGCAACGCATGTCGCAGCACTTTCCGGCTTCGCCGTTGTCTTTGTATCGGGCGCTGCGCAGCATCAACCCGTCGCCTTACATGTTCTACTACGACATGGGCGACCACCATGTGGTCGGTTCCTCGCCGGAGATCCTGGCACGCCTCGAAGGCGACACCGTCACCGTGCGTCCCATCGCCGGCACGCGACCGCGCGGCAAGACGCCGCAGAAGGATGCCGAACTGGCGGAAGAGCTGCTGGCCGACCCGAAGGAACTGGCCGAACATCTGATGCTGATTGACCTCGGCCGCAACGACATCGGTCGCGTGGCGCAGAACGGCACGGTCAAGCTCACCGACAAGATGGTGATCGAGCGTTATTCGCACGTGATGCACATCGTCTCCAACGTCGAGGCAAAACTCAAGCAGGGCCTGGGCGCGATGGACGTGCTCAAGGCCACCTTCCCCGCCGGCACCGTATCCGGCGCCGCCAAGGTGCGCGCGATGGAGATCATCGACGAGTTGGAGCCCAGCAAGCGCGGCATCTATGCGGGGGCGGTCGGCTATCTCGCATTCAACGGCGACATGGATGTCGCCATCGCACTGCGCACCGCCGTGGTGAAGGACGACACGCTCTACGTGCAGGCAGGGGCAGGCATCGTCGCCGACTCCGTGCCCGACAGCGAGTGGCTGGAGACGCAGAACAAGGCACGCGCGGTGCTGCGCGCGGCCGAGATGGTGCTGGACGGGCTCGATGCCCGGACGCACCGCTAGGGAGAAGCAGACATGTTACTGATGATCGACAACTACGACTCCTTCACCTATAACCTGGTGCAGTATTTCGCCGAGCTCGGCGCGGACGTGCTGGTCTACCGCAACGACGAGATCACGGTGGAGCAGATCGAGAAATTGAACCCGCAACACCTGGTCGTGTCGCCGGGCCCGTGCACGCCGAACGAAGCGGGCATCTCGGTCGCCGCAATCAAACATTTTGCAGGCAAGATCCCGCTGCTCGGCGTGTGCCTCGGCCACCAGAGCATAGGCCAGGCCTTCGGCGGCAGGATCATCCACGCGAAGACGCTGATGCATGGCAAGACCTCGCTGATCCGCCATAACGGCAACAGCGTGTTCACCGGATTGCCCAACCCGTTCACCGCGACACGCTACCATTCGCTGGTGATCGAGCGTGAGACCCTTCCGGACTGCCTGGAGATCACCGCCTGGACCGACGACGGCGAGATCATGGGCGTGCGCCACAAGACGCTGGCGGTGCACGGCGTGCAGTTCCATCCCGAGTCCATCCTGACCGAGCACGGGCATGACATGCTGAGGAATTTTCTGGAAGGGAAGCGATAGCCATGATCACTCCACAACAAGCGCTGGTACGCCTGATCGAGCAGCGCGAGATCTTTTACGACGAGATGCTGTCGCTGATGCGGCAGATCATGGGCGGCGAAGTCTCGCCGGTGCAGATCGCCGGCATCCTGATCGGCTTGCGCGTCAAGAAGGAGACCATAGGCGAGATCTCCGCCGCCGCGTTCGTGATGCGCGAGTTTGCCACCCAGGTTCCGGTCACGCAGCGCGAGCACCTGGTGGACACCTGCGGCACCGGCGGCGATGCCGCACACACGTTCAACATCTCGACGGCCAGCGCATTCGTCGCGGCAGCGGCAGGCGCACGGGTCGCCAAGCACGGCGGACGTTCGGTGTCTTCCACCTGCGGCTCAGCGGACGTGCTGGAGGCGCTGGGCGTCAACCTCAACCTGACGCCGGAACAGGTGGGACGCAGCATCGACCAGATCGGCATCGGCTTCATGTTCGCACCCAATTTCCACGGCGCGATGAAACATGCAGCGCCGGTGCGCAGGGAACTGGGCGTGCGCACGCTGTTCAACGTCCTCGGCCCGCTGACCAACCCCGCCGGCGCGGACAACCAGGTGCTGGGCGTGTTCCATCCCGACCTCGTCGGCATCCAGGCGCGCGTGCTGCAGCGCCTGGGCAGCCGTCATGTGCTGGTGGTGAACGGCGCGGATGGCCTGGACGAGATCACGATCAGCGGGCCGACGTCCGTCGCGGAACTGAAGGACGGCCAGGTAAACGAATATACCGTCACGCCGGAATCGTTCGGCCTGAGGTCGGCGCCGCTGGACGATATTCGCGTCAGCGATATCGACCAGGCCAAGGCCATGTTGCTGGGCGTGCTGGACAACCGGCCGGGCGCGGCGCGCGACATCGTCCTGCTCAACGCCGGGGCCGCGATCTACGCAGCCGGCCTGAGCGTCACGCTGGCAGAGGGCGTGAAGCAGGCGGCCGGGGCGATCGCCTCCGGTGCAGCCAAGACCAAGCTGGCGCAGCTGATCCAGGTCAGCCACAGCTAATCGTTCCACCGCATACGTGGTTTCCATCCAGCATCAGTTTCCTCCGCTCGCCGGACAGGACAGCGCCGACATCCAGGACTGGCTGAGCGCGTTGTCCGAGGTCTTTGCGCCCGCCGAGATGGAGGTGATCCGCCGCGCGTGCGAGTTCGCAGCGCCGCTGTATCACGACAAGCATGAGATCACCGGCACGCCGCTGTTGCAGCATGCGCTCGGCTCGGCCTCCATCCTGATCGGTCTGCACATGGATCACGAGACCATCGCGGCAGCCGCGCTGCACGCCGTACCCGAGTATCTCGACGACTGGACCAAAGTCCTGGGCGAGCGTTTCGGGCGCAATATCACCGTGCTGGTCGAAGGTATCTCCCGGATGGAACATATCCGCCAGTTCAGCGAGATACGCAACCCGAACGCGAAGGACAAGGACGATACCGCCGAGCAGATCGAAAGCCTGCGCAAGATGCTATTGGCGATGGTGGAAGACATCCGCGTGGTGCTCATCAAGCTGGCGGAGCGCACCCAGACGCTGCGCAACCTTTCCGGCGCGACGCCCGAACAGCAGAAGCAGATCGCGCAGGAGACCCAAAGCATCTTCGCGCCGCTGGCGAACCGGCTTGGCGTATGGCAGATCAAATGGGAACTGGAAGACCTGTCGACGCGCTACCTGGAGCCCGCGCTCTACAAGCAGGTCGCCAAACTGCTCGACGAGCGGCGCGTGGACCGGGAACGCTACATCGCCGATGTCATCGGGCGGTTGCAGCAGGCACTGGCGCGGGCCGACATCAAGGCCGAAGTGAGCGGACGCCCGAAGCACATCTACAGCATCATCAACAAGATGAAGCGCAAGCATCTCGATTTCGACCAGCTGTACGATGTGCGCGCAGTGCGGGTATTGGTGGACGACCTTGAGCAATGCTACGCGGCGCTCTCCATCGTGCACGAACTGTGGCAGCCGATCCAGAGCGAATTCGACGATTACATCGCCCGTCCCAAACCCAACGGCTATCGCTCGCTGCACACGGCCGTGCTCGGCCCCCGCAACCTCCCGGTCGAGGTGCAGATACGCACCCGGCAGATGCATCACGATTCCGAACTCGGCGTGGCCGCGCACTGGCGCTACAAGGAAAACAGGAAATCCGAGAGCGGAGTGGACGAGAAGATATCCTGGCTGCGCCAGATCCTGGCATGGAAGGAAGAGTTGGCCGACAGCGGAGAGCTGCAGGCCCAATTCAAGAACGAGCTGCTGCAAGACCGCGTGTATGTGCTGACGCCGCAAGGCAAGGTGATCGACCTGCCGAAAGGTGCGACGCCGGTGGATTTCGCCTATGTGGTGCACACCGATCTCGGCCACCGCACGCGCGGCGCCAAGATCGACGGCAGCATCGTGCCGCTCAACACCAAATTGCAGACAGGCCAGCGCGTGGAGATCCTCGCCGCCAAGCAGGGCGGGCCCAGCCGCGACTGGCTCAGTCCGAGGCTCGGCTTCCTGCAGAGTGCGCGGTCGCGCGCCAAGGTGCGCCACTGGTTCTCCGAACAGAACATCGACGACAGCGTCGCACAGGGGCGCACCCTGCTCGACCGTGAGCTGCACCGCGTCGGCGTGACCGACATCAACCAGGAGAAGCTCGCGCAGAAACTGCGTTTCAACAAGCTGGACGAGCTGCTCGCCGCCTTGGGCCGCGGCGACATCACGCCGCGCCGCGTCAGCCTTGCCATCGCTCAGGACACGCCACCGGTGCCGCGCAGCACTGCCAGCCAGGCACTGCCGACGGCGAGTGGGAACGTGCTGATCGAAGGCGTGGGCAACCTGATGATCCGCACCGCCCGATGCTGCCATCCGGTCAAGCCGGACGCCATCATCGGTTACGTCACACGCGACCGCGGCATCACCATCCACCGCCGCGATTGCCCGTTCATGCAGCGGGTGCCGGAAGAACGCGAGGACAGGTTGCTGGAAGCACGCTGGGCAACGTGAAAGGCTGAGGAGGCGCTGACTTATTTGGTGATGAGCGGCTCAAATCGCCCCATAGTCGGCCACCAAGAAAATTTCATTAGGGGCACACTTCTCGGCCGCAGCAGTCATTTATAACTAAAGGGTGTTACTTCCGCTTTTGACACAAAACCGTCGTTCAAATATGTTCTGCCTAACGCCTGATCTTCGATGCGAATGGTCGTAGGCGATCAGCTTCCGTAGGCAACAAGCGTCTGCTTCTTGGGTGTATCGAACAAGTTGTGTCCAGTTAATTTACAACTTAGCTACGTGCATGAACAGCATCAGCAGCCAGTGCATTCCAACGCAGTGAACGCGAACGCCAATGCTCGCCGATGCTCTGTGTAAAATCGGGGTGAACCAACTTGGCGCGGGCAATCAACCAGTCTTTGTCTTCATATCTGAGATAGATGCCCTCGCACCCTCCCTCGCGATAGGCGCTTGGTGTCGTTGCAATCATCTGCTTGAGCGCACTCAGCCGGTAATGTCCCATTCCTATCTGATGAACGGAGCGCAAGCCAAGCTGGGATGCCAACGCATTACGCCGGGTAGTACTCCAGAAGCGCCGAGCATTTCGATCATATACATCGAATACCAAAAAATAATCTGGCAAGCCGGGATACTCCAAACTATGCACGGCGGCGGCCCATTCACCGAACAACATCAGGGATTCGCCCAGCTTTTCGAATAGGACTTCTTCGTGAATCGCCAGCCATTCATTCAGGCGAGTAAACTGACCTGTAAAGGGGTGTGAAAGGTACTGTCCACGGTTTTGCGCCCTGACTTCGCCACTTCCCACTGAAAATCCCAGATTGGCACCATCGACTTTTTCTTCGAGTATTACGGCGTGCGTCAAAAATGCTTCAGCCTCGAATGCGGTCAGTACCTTGTCATCGCGCGGCGTACCGTCTCCGAGCCAGGCAACATGGGGGGTGTGCGGAAATCTAAAGAACTCGCTCATGCCCCGAACTTGTTCTCATGAAATCGTTGAATATCAGCTTTGCACAGGAAGTCCACTTCGATCCCGTTTCGCTGAAGTGCTGGAGCCCAATCCAACCATTTTGAATCTGCCGCTTGGGCGATATGTGGCTTATCCGGGTGCGCACCAGAAACAGCAACGAATTTTCGATCAGGGGCATCAAAGTTTGCCAACTCTGCGTCATCAGGAAACGACTCAAAAACGCGCTCGTCGTGTTCCAGCAAAGACACCTGATCCACCCACTTTGCATTACATCGGTTGTTCAGCGCCCATTTGACGAAGGCATCACCTGGCCGGTTGCCATTCTTGGGCTGGGTCTTGTTCTGATACTCAAGAAGAATCAGAAAACCATCATCGAGCGCCAATCGACCATTTTTCATGACGCTTGCCAAAATCAAGGCGCAGTTTTTAACACACTCTGGCGAAATATCCTGATGCTGGCCATTTGCCACCAGAACAACATTGGTATCGACTACCGTAACGCTCATTTGGTTTTTTCCCGCTGCTGCATATCCATGGCAGCAACCGTACGTGCGGTTAGATCGGCCATTTCATCACCAAAGAAATTTTCCGGCCAGTTCTTAATATCACCGTACAAATTAACTTCCAGTGGCTCCAGCTCAGTTGCACTACCAGCCCGCTTGCAGAAATAGATGGCGACATCGTCTGGAGTGAGGTCGCCTTCCGCGATACGTCGTTGTAGGCGGTTTAGAAAGTGCTCGGAATGGCTCTCTACAATCAACTGTACGTTGCGTGCCTTGCCGTTCTCGCGCGAATGGATCGCGGAAATGAACACGTCGGCCAGTTCCGCCTGCACCTGCGGATGTAAGTGAATTTCCGGCTGCTCCATCCAGATGGTGGAATTCGGTGGGCAGTAGAAAGCCTGAACCAGTACAGGCAAGACTTGCGAAACGCCGAAGCCAACGTCGGTGATTTTAACCTCCGGCGCCTTGGCATGGGTTTTCACCAGAACCTCATACTCCTTTCGCCCTTCGGCCACTGGCTTCACGACAAAGCTGTGGATCACGCCTAAATCCTTTAGCCAGCTGGCTACAAACTCGGCAAAAGACTGCAAGGGTTTTTTGGGTCCCCGATTAAGTTTTCGGCCTTCATTTTGTGCGGCTAGAATGGCCGCAATGGCGTTTTCACCCATCTGTCCGACCCCCTCCGGCGTATCGCCCGACCACTGATATGTGCGTTGAGGATGCTTGCGCAAGGGGCCGAGATAACTCAAGCTGCCGAGCATGGTTTCTGTAGCCAGCGCAAAGTCAGTCAGAAATCCCGCATTCTTGAAGCGTGCCATACTGATGTCCGACATACGATAAAACTTTTCCGGCTCTTCGAGCGGCCACTTGCGTCCGTCCGCCATCACGAACCGATAGTGCTCTGAATCAAGAGAAAATTTGCGGTTCTCCCCACGAGAGAGGTCTACATCGAGCACAACTCCGTCTTTATTGGAAAGGTCGTAACGGAGAGATTGAACCTCAGGCTGCCCTGACTTGCCAGCGACAATAGAGACATCCAGTCCAAGATTGTCACCCTGGTAACGTTTGGCAGGCTGAAGCGGATCGCGCACTTCCAGCGGCTTCGGCAGAGCCCACCTTAAACCGAAGTCGAGCGAATTCGTAAGATCATGCCCATGCATGCAGTCAGCGAAAGTACCAAGATCAATCAAGCTGCTGGTATCGCCCAGATGCAGGGCACGCTTGCGGTCAGTGGATAATGCTGTCTGTTTGAGCGCCAGCAGCAGATGACCGAGACTGCTCTTACCGGCACTATTGGCACCAAAAATCACAGTAAGCGGTGCCAGGCGGATTGAGCCGGTATCTTTCCAGGCCTTGAAGTTTTTCAGGTGCAATTTGGTCAGCATGAATTCTCCCTACGCTATCATTTTTGTTTGCAGGCTTTGTCTCTCCCGCTTGGGTTTATTTGCAGATTGGTCATTATGCTTGGTACAGATGCGTTCCAGCAACACACTGGCCGGTTCGTCGTTAGGGTCTTGCGGCACCAGTTCACCGCGAAAGGCTTTGGTGAGGGTGGCCGGGGTGAGTTTTTCGACTTGGGCGCGGGCGGCTTGATGGCGGTCGGCAAAGGCGAACAGGGCTTCGACGAACCAGCTCTTTTATCGCTCCAGGAATCCCGGGGGCAGGTCTAGCAAAGTAGCATTCACATCCACGCATATCACCCCCTCCCCGAAAGTTATTCCGCCGCCGCGAAGTGTACCTCAATATATTCGGTATATTTATGAGCAATAGTTTGTTTGAGCATATTGCGATAACCGCAGAAGTGGCGGGCGAACGATCATTATCGGTAGCATTCTCGAACGACCGCTATTTGGCACACAGCGGAAGTAACGACCTCAAGTCCTCAATGACCGCTACGGCCGAGGATACGACGGACAATAATTCGGCCTTAGTGGAAATTCAGGTTGGCAATAAATCACGAAATACGCCTCATCCAGCAGAAGCAATTTGTTCCTAATCCAAAGCCACTCTCACGCCGCCACTCGACCCAATTAAACTGCTCTTGTGCACTGTTACATTGTCGGCATAGGGGTTGGATATTGTCGATCGCGTCAGACCCACCCCGCGCTATTATTTTAATATGATCCTTGGTCAGACCGTCCTCTGGGACGTTTCCGCACCTGAGGCATCGATGCTCGAATTCTTCAACGAGCGCCATCCACTCTTTCTTTGTATGCGTGCCCTTGGCTCTTGCTTCCTTCATCTTGGAAGCTCTAGCCTTGCTCATTGCAGCAAATCGCTTCTTGTCGAGTTTCTTCTGGAATTCAGGAGAGTGGTACTCATCGTAAGTCATCTTGACTCCGTCGATGATGCAGAACTTCCTGTCGAAATACTGCCCCTCGATCTCGCCGCTGAGCAATTTTCTAATCTTCTCTTCTTGCTCCGCTTGTTTTTGCTCGGGAGTCTTGGGCTTCTTCTTGCTATTGTATGCGCCGCAGTTAGGGCACCACTCTGTAATGGTAGGATGAACTGTTTCTTTGCATCTCCAGCAGGCTTTCTCAGAGATGAGTTGTTGTTCTGTGCTCATGGCAACACTCTATCATCGCCATGATTGAGCCGCTACGGCAGAATTAAACCTTAGCCAGTTTCTGTACTGTCCCCACTGCAATCACAATCGTGGCGACCTCTGCGGTCTTGGAAATGTGTACGACCGACATGAGTACGCCAGATGGTTTCTATCGCGTTGAAGATAAGCAGATTAAGTCGGAGCCGCTCAGACCTGATCTCGGTCAGCGAGTGATGATTGAGTCTCTCTCAAGGATACCCAGATCCCTTAGTTTGAGACAGCCCTGCGGGAGACTTTCAAGTCAGATGTCCCGGGGAAAGACTGAAGAGCAGATCAATTTGATTCGAAGATGTCCGGAATTATGTGCAAGGCAGTCATCGCCATCAAATACTTGGAAGGACTGCAAAGGCCGAGAACCTGGCGGTCACAGCGATCCAATTGGTGGTGTGTTCATGGCACAACTGAAACATTCACAGTCATAGCAAATCAACACGAATGCAAATTGCCATGTAAAACGGCTATGGCCTGAATCAACCACAGATTGCGGATACCCGATAAATGAGCTGTATATGACGCAGGTTCCCATGTCATTCGCTTTGCGTTCGGGGTCCATACCCAGCGTCTGTTCAAGATAACTGATTTCCCAATGGCCGGGACAGAGGCTGCTGCCGCTTGCAGTCCAGTGCACTGAAATGGATTAGCCAAGATATCCAGAGCGACTTCCTTCGATCGTATTTCCTGGTGAACGTTGGATTTCGATCCCTCTATGCCAGTTTCAAAGCATGGCAAACGGCTCTCGATGCAAAGGTCAATCCATGATGGGCAGGGATCACAACCGGATTGTCGCCTGACTGAAAGATGAGCATACCCACGATAAAACTGAGCGCCGCGATGAAGATGCTCGCAAAAAAAGCCGTCCAGAATCCGGATATCCTGAAGCCGGGTACGGCCGACGCCACCAGCAGCATCATCAAGGCATTGATCACCAGCAGGAAGAACCCGAAAGTAAAGATCGTCAGCGGGATGGTCAGGAAGATGACGACAGGCCTGATGACCGCATTGGCCAGCCCCAGCAAGAGC
This sequence comes from Sideroxydans sp., assembly GCA_027310665.1. Taxonomy (GTDB): domain Bacteria; phylum Pseudomonadota; class Gammaproteobacteria; order Burkholderiales; family Gallionellaceae; genus Sideroxyarcus. The sequence continues at coordinate 30,749 of DAIDAJ010000052.1, forward strand.
GCCGACATGAGCAGGGACTGCCTGTTGCTGAACGAGATGCCGTGGAATATGAAACTGGCAATCCAAAGCGATATTGCCGTGATTCCCCAATGAAGCAGAAATTCGATGATGTCGTTCGTCATGTAAGCGCGTCCGGAATCCACTTTGATTTTATATATTGCCACTCGGTGACCCCGGTGAGAAGGTCATCATCACGATCGCGCCTGATCCAAGGCCGGACTAAGGTTTGACGAAGCGCAATGCAAAGCTGTCTGTGGGCATCTTCATATGGAAGAACGGCTGTTCTCGCGGATCCGACGGGTTATGCAGAAAATCACCTTCTTGTTCGAGCGTGAAACCGGCTTGCTGCAACTCGTCCAGGACGACCGCTTCGTCGATGCGATGGAGCGTCTTCGCAACCGTAATGCCCTCGCCCTTCTTCGCCGAATGATCGATAACGACCAGGTGGCCGCCGGATTTCAGCGCACCGAACAATCGCTGATTCATCCTGACACGATCAACCGGCATATAGGCGATATCATGGTAATTCAGAACAATGGTGATCAAGTCCAGCTTGGGCACATCGCCCGGAACCGGGTCGTCATAAGGCCTCACTACCGGGATGATGTTCGGCTGCGGATGGTCTGCCAGCCGTTCGCCCAATTCGGTTCGTGGCTTGTCCGCTTGCGCCCATACCGTTCCCTTGCTTCCCACTGCCAAGGCCAGCAGTTGCGTGGTATATCCCCTGCCAGTGGCGACGTCCAGCACCATCATGCCCGGACGGACGTTTGCAAACCGCAGGAATTCCACCGGCTTGCGCGCTGCGTCCGCCAGTCGATCGTCTTCCGTTCGTATCGGACTCACAGCCACCTGCCGGTAAAGCGCGTCCAGATCCTGCGATTCACCCGAAGGCGTCGCGGCATTCCCGTTCACGCTCCAGACCAGCCCGGTGAAGGCCAGCACGACGGTCAATTTGGCCAGGTTGGATAAATATTGTGCAGACATGGATCTCTCCTTCATTCCGAAACCACAACCAACCCTCTCGACTTGTTGCTGGTTGTATCAATGGTCGCGATCGCTTTTTGCAGTGTGTCGATCCCGACCCACGCCGGGGCATACATATACTTGGCCACATCGAGAATCAGCACGCGGTCGGACTGTGCGTCATAGGCTGCCAGCACCGACCAGTGTCCGCCGCCTTCCTGCCCCACAGCGGTACGCAGATAGTTTACCAGCACGAACTGTCCGTCATCGCCCAGTGCCTTCTGCAACAAAGTGCGCAGCCCCTTGTCATCGATGGAATCGCCGGCGATGGATACAGCCTTGACCCCTTGGCGCACCAGGGTCTGCACCATTTCATCCCTTGTCATGCCCTGGGCCAGCACGGTCTGCGGACTGATCACTTTGGCGACGTCCGGGGTGAAATAGTTGCTCTGGGTGAAGTAGGCGTTGGGAGCGTAGATCGGATCGACCGGTTTCTTGATCGGCAACGCGTTGAGTACCGTGATGGCGCTCGCAACGGAGCAATAGGTCTGGTTGATCTGCTCGGCAAACCAGGGACTCAGTTGCCAGTAATCCGCATCGGCCGGAATGCGGGCACGCAATACCTTGCCCGCATCCGAGTTCCAATAGATGAGCGCGGGCTCTGCAGCCATCAAGGAAAGCGGCGTCGATATGAGAATGGCCAGAAAGATGATACGAGCAAGTTTATTCATGATGAACTCTCCAACTCAGGTCGTAGCAAGGAAAAACGTACCGCGATCACCTGCGGGTGGTGCTGAATTACTGCCTTCTTATAGCATTGGCAGTCGTTATCTGCTCGGACGGGATTGTGTATATGGCGGCGGCTTGAGTAGTGAACACCAAGGAGGCGGGCTCGATAGTTCGTGGCCCACCAATGCCGCTTTTAATACCGGACTATACAGATGCTCGGGAGAGGAAGGTAAGCGCCGCTCTCAATCTTCTCTTCGAAATTTTGTATAACCCGGTCCCGAATAAAATCATCTCGATGGTTCGTGCAAGACCTTATACCTTCACTCCACCCAGGCGGATGTAGTCTTTTATCTGGTTGTCTGCGTACTGGATATGCGCGAGCACCCTCGCGAACGGCCAGTGGGTGAACCAGTCGGTGAACATCTCTCCACCGACATAATCCAGCTTTTCCTTGAGGTGGAGCGCTTCCTGGATCAGCTGCCTGTGCTTGTCCTTATGCGCCTCGATCTCGGGATACCCTGCTTCAGCCATCAGTTGCTCTTCGATCTCGAAATGCAGACGCGTATACGCGATCACATCGTCGATGATCCGGTAAATGTCGATCCGTGATTCCTTGTTCTTCACGGCCTCATTCAGTTCATTTAGCATGCCGACAAGCTTCTGATGCTGCTGTTCGATCTCTGGCACATCATGCATTCTCACTCCTCCTGTGCTGGTTGGTTTTCCCTCTGCTTTATTTTTGAGACGCGCTCATTCTACAGCGCTTGCGCATTTCCGGTCGCATGCTCCGGATGTCTCATCCTTACAGTCAGTAAGGGCTGAGCGGACTTTACAGAAGCTGCTGTGCCATGAAGGTTTTGTCGCTTTCGCGTTTCTCCACAGTCCTGAGTAGCAGGAGGATCAAGGCGCCCGCGAACATCGCCCCGCCCGCCAGATAGAGCCCGTCTGCATAGCTGCCCGCGCGGGTTGCCAGCCAGCCGGTGACGGCGGGGGCGATGATCTGGGCAGCTCCATACGAGAGCGTCATCTTGCCCATCATCTTGGCAGGGCGGGTCGGATAGTATTGACCGGCCATGGTCAGCACCAGGCTTACGATACCCATGACGGTACCGCCGAAAAGAATCGCCCCGGCAAGTGCCGCAAACAATCCGTCCGCGAGAACCGGAAGCATGATTCCGACGATCTGCAGGACTGATGCAGCGATCAGGGCATTGAGTTTTCCGATGCGGCGTGCGATCAGGTCCCAGGCGATGCACGAAGGTGCAGCGGCGATCCCGATCACGAAGAATACGAGAGTTCCCTTTCCCGCCATGCCGGGCATATGGTCGATGATGGCGACAATAAAAGTTGCGCTGACCACATAGCCGATACCCGCACAGAAATAGGCGGACATCAGAAGACCCATGAAGAAAGCGCTGGGCGGGGCATCTTCCATCTTCTGGCCGGTCTTGGTTACGGCGCTGCGGTCCGGAGGAGGCAGCCAACCCAGTGCGGGAACAAGAAGCAGGCACCCCAGCGCCGTGAGAGCGAACCATTGCTGATCCCAGCTTAGCCACTGGTTCATCAGAAATACCGCGGCAGCGGCAGATGCTATCCCGAGGCCGATACCCGCAAAGTGGATGCCCAGCTCGCTATGGTGGTTGTGGCGGATCAGCCAGTTGAGGATCAGCCCGCTTCCCAAGAGCAGGCCCGCAGCACTGCTCAGCCCGGCGACAAAACGGGATATCGCCCAGACGGTGAAATCCGTGGTCATGCCCATCATGACGGTGCTCACGATCGCAAGGATCATGCCGATGCGGTACAGGCGATCCTTGAGTACCATGTCGCTGATCAATGATGCGATGAGGGCACCGCTCAGGTATCCGGCATAATTGATCGCCGCCAGCCAGCCGGCGGCGGCAACGCCCAGCCCCGCCTGATGCTGCATCAGCGGCAGCAGGGGCGTGTAGGCAAATCGCGCTATCCCCATCACGAGTATCAGGCTGAAGATGCCCGCGCTTAATACCTTGATCCTTTGCCGTTGTTCACTCATCCAGACGAGCCCTCATATGGTCATTGATTTCAGCAGAGAGATGTCCCGGCCGCCGCTCCCTGAGCAGGTCAGGGATAATCCTGCCGCGTTGGACGGACCATGATGTCGCTGATATGGACATGGGGCGGTTGAGCCACGATGTAGTGGATCGCATTCGCGACATCGTCACCGTGCAACAACGGACCGAACTTGTCCTCGAAGTGATGCACCAGGTCGTCCGTGTAGCCGGCGGCATCCTGAAACCCGCTGACCACGATGCCTGGTTCGACCAGCGAGACCCGAACGCCTTTCGGCCCCACTTCGCGCCGCAGCCCTTCTGCGAGTGAATGCACGGCAAACTTGGTCGCGCCATAGACCGCGCTGAACGGCGATATGTGCCGTCCCACCACCGAGCCGATGATCACGATGTCTGCGGCACTTTTGGGGTAGCCCGATTGTTGCTCATCAACCATTTTCCGGGCGGCTTTCTGCAGCAAGGACAGAGTGCCCGTTACGTTGATCTTGAGCATGTCTTCGAACTTGGATAGATCGGCATCCTTGACCGATCCGCCCAGGCCCCGGCCGGCGTTCGCGACCACGATGTCGGCTGGTTTCCCAAAGCGTTCGCTCGCCGACACAAAGAGCCGTTCCAGCACGGCGCTATCGGAAGCATCACCTGCTACGCCGATAAAGGCCGCCCCCAACTCCTGTTCAAGCGCACGAAGTTTTTCAATGTTGCGGCCATTGCCTGCCACGCCATAGCCGCTCGCAACAAATTTTCTAGCTGTCGCTTCCCCGATACCGGAAGTGGCACCGGTAACGATTGCGATACGC
>DAIDAJ010000125.1 GCA_027310665.1 Sideroxydans sp.
GGCTGTTGAGTTGAAAACCGTTTTGATTCAGCCCACCACCCCTCATCCCCACCCCTTACACCCGCAAGAGGTATGCCGGTGGGTGCCCCGCTGCTATGCAGCGACCCTCCCGCAGTCCCGCCTGCGGGAGAAGGGAGTAAAGTCAAATATTGAAATAGAAGCGGTGCTGCCCCTTCAATCGATCCCGAAGCAGTCATGGCCCTTGCCGGAAGCGGACGCACGACGCATCACAACTTCGTCACTGGCCTGAGATGGCCAAGCGGCTGTTCCGCGATGACGAGTGCCATCCAGGTCAATATATTAAATTTATCGACAAGATATCTATAATAAATTGGCTATATCAATGTTCGCGCCGTATGCTGGCCGTGCAGTTATCTCAAACAACCAAAGGAGATGAACATGACAACCGAATCCAAGTGCCCATTCCCCGGTCATGCGCGCACCAGCGCGGTCGCCGGAGCCCGATCGAATACAGACTGGTGGCCCGATCAACTGAAGGTGAACATGCTGCACCAGCACTCCCCGCTGTCCGACCCCATGGGCGAGAAGTTCAACTACGCCGAAGAGTTCAAGAGCCTCGACCTGAAGGCCGTGAAGAAAGACCTGCTGGCGCTGATGACCGATTCGCAGGACTGGTGGCCGGCCGACTTCGGCCATTACGGGCCTTTGTTCGTACGCATGGCCTGGCACAGCGCAGGCACCTACCGCACCGGCGACGGTCGCGGCGGCGCGGGGAGAGGCAACCAGCGTTTCGCTCCCCTCAACAGCTGGCCAGACAACGTCAACCTCGACAAGGCGCGCAGGCTGCTGTGGCCGATCAAGCAGAAGTACGGCAGCAAGATTTCCTGGGCCGACCTGATGATCCTCACCGGCAACGTCGCGCTGGAATCGATGGGCTTCAAGACCTTCGGTTTCGCCGGCGGGCGCGAGGACATCTGGGAACCGGAAGAAGACATCTACTGGGGAGCCGAGGGCAAGTGGCTGGCAGACGAGCGCTACAGCGGCGACCGCGACCTGGAAAATCCGCTCGCCGCGGTGCAGATGGGCCTGATCTACGTGAACCCGGAAGGCCCGAACGGCAAGCCCGATCCGCTCGCGTCCGCGCGGGATATCCGCGAGACCTTCGCCCGCATGGCGATGGACGACGAAGAAACGGTCGCGCTCATCGCAGGCGGCCACACCTTCGGCAAGACCCACGGCGCCGGCGATGCTGCACTGGTGGGCCCTGTGCCTGAAGCAGCCGGCATCGAGGAACAAGGCCTGGGCTGGAAGAGCAGCTTTGGCACAGGCAAGGGCGGCGACGCGATCTCCAGCGGCCTGGAAGTCACCTGGACCACCACGCCGACGAAATGGAGCAACAACTTCTTCCAGAACCTGTTCGGCTACGAATGGGAACTGACCAAGAGCCCGGCCGGTGCACACCAGTGGCAGCCCAAGGGCGGCGCGGGCGCCGATACGATCCCGGATGCCCACGACCCGGCCAAGCGTCACGCACCGGCCATGCTGACCACCGACCTCGCGTTGCGGGTCGACCCTGCCTACGAAAAGATCTCGCGGCGGTTCTTCGAGAATCCGCATCAGTTCGCGGACGCGTTTGCGCGGGCATGGTTCAAGCTCACGCACCGCGACATGGGACCTCGTGCGCGCTATCTCGGCGCGGAGGTGCCGGCGAAAGAACTCCTCTGGCAAGACCCCATTCCTGCAGTCGACCATGCGTTGATCGATGCGCAGGACATCGCCTCGCTCAAGGCCAAGGTGCTTGCCTCGGGCCTGTCCGTTCCGGAACTGGTTTCCACCGCCTGGGCGTCGGCGTCCACGTTCCGCGGCTCCGACAAGCGCGGCGGTGCGAACGGTGCGCGCATACGCCTTGCACCGCAAAAAGATTGGGAAGCCAACCAGCCCGCCCAACTGGCGAAGGTGCTCAAGACGCTGGAAGGCATCCGGAGCGCGTTCAACAGCGCCCAGTCCGGCGGCAAGAAAGTATCGCTTGCCGACCTGATCGTTCTGGGCGGCGGCGCAGCAGTCGAGGCCGCTGCGAAGAAGGCGGGCCACGACGTAAAGGTCCCTTTCGCGCCGGGGCGCATGGATGCCTCGCAGGAGCAGACCGATGTGCACTCGTTCGCCGTACTGGAACCGATCGCAGACGGCTTCCGCAACTACGTCCGCAAGGGACTCGAAGCATCGGCGGCCGAGCTGCTGCTGGACAAGGCGCAGCTGCTGACGCTGACTGCCCCCGAGATGACCGTCCTGATCGGCGGCCTGCGCGCCCTGAATGCGAACGTCGGCCAGTCCAGGCACGGCGTATTCACCAAGCGGCCCGAAACACTGACCAACGATTTCTTCGTGAACCTGCTCGACATGAAGACCGCATGGCATAAATCCGCCACAGCCGAAGGCGTGCTGGAGGGACGCGACAGGGCGACGGGCGAACTCAAGTGGACGGGTACCATCGTCGATCTCGTCTTCGGTTCGAACTCACAGCTAAGGGCGCTCGCGGAAGTCTATGCCTGCAGCGATTCGCAGCAGGCGTTCGTGCGCGACTTCGTGGCGGCGTGGGGCAAGGTGATGAACCTGGATCGGTTCGACATTGCGTGAACTCAAAGGGTAGCGTTTGACTGTACTGCGCAGCCTCTACCCGCGTCGGGGTATCCCGGAATCCCAGAATTCGTAGGTCGGGTTAGCGATAGCGTAACCCGACGCTATCGCTGCTCCTGTCCATGACGTCGGGTTACGCTGCGCTAACCCGACCTACGGTGCTACAGTGCTGGCATTTGTGGTGGCGGATTTTTTCGAGGATGTGAGGAGGTGGCGCGATGAAAACAGTAACGATTGATGTACGCCCATTGACAGACACGCTGGGCGATTTCACCCAGACCTGGAAGAGCGGCAAATCTTCCGCGCCGCGCGTCAGCTTCGAATCGCCCGAATTGCTGTTCAAGGTGCTGTCGGGCAAGCGTTGGGAACTACTGAACGTAATGACCGGCGCCGGAGCCATGTCCATCCGCGAAGCGGCACGGCGTGTGGAGCGTGACGTCAAAGCGGTTCATGGCGACGTGACCGCATTGCTTAACGCCGGGCTGCTGTCAAAAACAGACGATGGAATGATCGTCTTTCCCTACGACGCCATCCATGTGGACTTCATGCTCAAGGCGGCTTGAGGTCAGCAAATAAAAAGCCCCGCGATGCTAGGCTTTTTCTCGGAAAGTATTTCGAAGCTGATTCCGCATCGCCAAATCGCTTTTCTGATCACGGAAGTTCTGCGCTCTGCAGCAGTGAGTCGTCCCGGTACACGCGGGCCAGCATCCGGTTGAATTCCGCTGTGCGGCCGGAGGTGGTCGGACGCAGCACACCCTGCTGCTGCAGGATGGAAATCAGTTTGCGCGGGGCCACTCGCTTGTCGCCGACGATCTCCACATGTCCGGCGCCAACTACGATCCGTCGTGCGCGCGAGTCGTTTTCCACCTTGGGATTGTGCTGCTCGGCCAGCGAGAATATGTCGTCGCTTTCCAGGCAGCGGCCGTCCTGTTCACGCCGGCATGTCCCGCTTTCGTTGGTGTCTATTTTCAGGTAGCTACCTACCTCGGGAATCAGCGTGCCGGGTTCGCGGATGAAGTCGGAAGAGTAGGTGATGTCCATCCACTTTGCGCCGGTCACGATATAGCAGCTCACCGGCAGCAAGCCGATAGAGGCCCAGCTCAGCCATTTCCTGCCACAGGTTTCGGCAGAGGCAATGCCGTTGAACGGGCCAGAGATGGTGACCAGTAACAGGTCGGGTTGCCGGCTGGGCGGCGTCACGGGCAGGGCGGTGAGGGAGCGGCGGGCAATCAGTGCGCCCTGGCTGTGGCCGATCACAATGATTTGCGGCGTGCGTGTCTGTTCGGCCAGGCGGTTGACGGCATTGCGCAATGCCGTGGCGCTCTTGTCGAGCGCGTC
>DAIDAJ010000126.1 GCA_027310665.1 Sideroxydans sp.
GAAACGACTTCGCGCCAATGATAGTGTGCATCCGCATGTGAAAGTAGGTCATCGTCAGACTCCTTACAAATAGAAAACCCCCAGGTGAAAACTTGGGGGTTTTTTATTTGCAGGTTTGAAGAATGAACTGCTCGAACGCAGGTCACTTGGGGCGAGTAATGAGCTTCCCTTGCGCGCTTCTTCCTTGGAGGGGATGCTGATTTTGCGATACAATTGCGTTCCATGACTAAGTACATATTTATTACCGGCGGCGTTGTCTCTTCCTTGGGAAAAGGCATCGCCGCCGCTTCACTTGCGGCTATCCTGGAATCGCGTGGCCTGAAGGTTACGATGCTCAAATTGGATCCGTACATCAATGTCGATCCGGGCACAATGAGCCCGTTCCAGCATGGTGAAGTCTTTGTGACCGAAGACGGCGCAGAGACCGACCTGGATTTGGGGCACTACGAGCGTTTCATTTCGGCCAAGATGCGCAAGGCCAACAACTTCACCACCGGGCAGATCTACGAAAGCGTGATCCGCAAGGAACGTCGCGGCGAATATCTGGGCAAAACGGTGCAAGTGATTCCGCACATCACCAACGAGATTCAGGCCTTCATCGAACGCGGTGCTGCCGCCTCACACGACGGCAAGGCGGACGTGGCGATCGTCGAAATAGGTGGTACGGTAGGTGACATCGAATCGCTGCCATTCCTCGAAGCGGCACGTCAGATGGGGCTGCGTATGGGGCGTCACCAAGTGGCGTATGTTCACCTCACATTGGTTCCCTATATCGCTACTGCTGGCGAGCTGAAGACCAAGCCAACGCAACACAGTGTTCAAAAGTTGCGCGAGATAGGTATTTTTCCAACCGCATTGCTGTGCCGCGCAGATCGTCGCATTCCGGACGACGAGCGTGCAAAAATTTCGCTATTCGCCAATGTACGCGAAGACAGTGTTATTTCGATGTGGGACGCGGACAGCATCTACAAGGTACCGCAGATGCTGCACGAGCAAGGGCTTGATCGCATCATTTGCGAAGAGCTTGCCCTGAATGCGCCGCCTGCAAACCTGACGGTATGGCAGAACCTCATTAAAGCGCAGGAAAATCCGCAGCACGAGATCACCATCGGCATGGTTGGCAAATATGTCGATCTCACCGAGTCGTACAAATCGTTGATCGAAGCATTGCGCCATGCGGGTATCCATACCGCTACACGCGTGAACATCGAATATCTGGATTCGGAAGTCATCGAAACCGAAGGCACCGACTGCCTGAAAAATCTCGATGCGATCTTGGTGCCGGGCGGTTTTGGCGTGCGCGGTACGGAAGGCAAGATCGCTTCGATTCAATATGCACGGGAAAACAAAATACCTTATCTCGGCATCTGTCTCGGCATGCAACTGGCAGTTATAGAGTATGCGCGTCATGTGGCCGGCATGAGCGATGCAAACAGCACAGAGTTCAATCTCGAATCCGAACACCCGGTGGTAGCACTGATTACAGAGTGGCTGGATCGAGACGGCAAGGTAGCGAAACGCAGTGCCGATTCGGACATGGGCGGTACCATGCGCCTGGGTTCGCAACGCTGTCCCGTGAAGCCAAATACGATGGCGCAACGGATATACGGCGATGAAGTGAACGAACGCCATCGCCACCGCTATGAAGTGAACAACCATTATGTCCCGGCGCTGGAGAAGACCGGCTTGATCATTTCCGCGCGTACACCATCGGAAGATTTGCCGGAGATGATGGAGTTGCCTCAGACCATGCATCCGTGGTTTGTCGGTGTGCAGTTCCACCCGGAGTTTACCTCGACACCACGTACCGGACATCCGCTATTCAAAGCCTATGTCGAAGCAGCCGTGAAGCATAAGGAGGCTGTATGAAATTGTGCGGGTTCGAAGTCGGCCTGGATAAGCCCTTGTTCCTGATCGCCGGTCCCTGCGTGATCGAGTCCGAACAAATGGCGCTGGACACGGCGGGCCGGTTGAAAGAGATATGTCTGAAGCTTGGCATTCCGTTCATCTACAAATCTTCCTACGACAAGGCTAATCGCAGCTCCGGCAAGACATTCCGAGGCTTCGGCATGGAAGCAGGGTTGAAGATACTGGAAAAGGTCAAGGCGCAGATCGGGGTGCCGGTGCTGACCGATGTACATAGCGAAGATGAAATCGAGCCTGTCGCCGCCGTGGTGGATGTGCTGCAGACACCCGCATTCCTCTGCCGCCAGACCGACTTTATCCATGCCGTGGCGAAAGCCGGCAGGCCGGTGAACATCAAGAAGGGACAGTTCCTTTCCCCTTGGGATATGAAGAACGTGGTGGACAAGGCGCGTGAAGTAAGCGGCGGCGACACGATCATGGTTTGCGAACGCGGTGCATCTTTCGGCTACAACAACCTGGTTTCGGATATGCGCTCTCTGGCAGTCATGCGCAACACCGGGTGCCCGGTGGTGTTCGATGCCACGCACTCGGTGCAGTTGCCCGGCGGGCAAGGAACAGCGAGCGGCGGTCAGCGCGAGTTCGTGCCAGTATTGGCACGTGCCGCTGTAGCAGCCGGGGTGGCGGGGGTGTTCATGGAGACGCATCCCGATCCAGCAAAAGCATTGTCGGATGGTCCAAACGCCTTCCCGTTGGGACACCTGCAAGAATTGTTGCAGACGCTGAAAGCGCTGGACGCATTGGTGAAGCAGCAAGGTTTTATCGAAGAGATCGTTAACTTGAAAAGTGTGTGAGCGAAGGAAAAATAAGAATGAGTGCAATAGTTGATGTCATAGCGCGTGAGATTCTGGATTCCCGTGGCAATCCTACGGTGGAAGCGGATGTGTTGCTGGAGTCGGGGGTAATGGGACGCGCAGCCGTGCCGTCCGGCGCGTCGACCGGTACGAAGGAAGCGGTTGAATTGCGCGATGGCGACAAGAAGCGTTATCTGGGCAAGGGTGTGTTGAAGGCGGTGGAAAATGTGAACACCGAGATTGCCGAAGCGATCATCGGCCTGGATGCTGCCGAACAGGCGTTTATCGACCAGACCATGATCGATCTGGACGGCACCGAAAACAAATCCCGCCTCGGCGCAAATGCGATCCTCGCAGTATCCATCGCGGTCGCCAAGGCGGCTGCCGAGGAGTCCGGTTTGCCGTTGTATCGCTACTTCGGTGGTGCGGCGCGCATGGAGATGCCCGTGCCCATGATGAATGTCATCAACGGCGGCGCGCATGCTACCGGTGGTGCCGACATGCAGGAATTCATGATCATCCCGGTAGGCGCGCCGAGTTTCCGCGAAGCCTTGCGCTATGGCGCGGAGGTGTTCCACGCACTCAAGGCTGTGCTGCATCATCGCGGCCTGCCGACCACCGTTGGCGACGAAGGCGGCTTTGCACCGGCGCTGGGTTCCAACGAAGCAGCGCTGAAGGTCATCGTCGAAGCCATCGAGGCGGCTGGCTATATCCCGGGAACGGATGTGGCGATCGGCATGGATCCGGCGGCTTCCGAGTTCTACAAGGACGGAAAATATCATCTGAAGGCGGACGGCTTGTCGCTCACCTCGCAGCAGATGGTCGATCTGTATGCAACCTGGGTGGACAAGTACCCCATCGTTTCCATCGAGGACGGCATGAGCGAACTCGACTGGCCGGGCTGGAAGATGCTGACCGAGCGTTTGGGCAAGACCATCCAGCTGGTCGGCGACGACGTGTTTGTGACCAACACCAAAATCCTGCGCGAAGGCATCAAACAGGGTATCGCCAATTCCATTTTGATCAAGGTCAACCAGATAGGTACCCTGACCGAGACGTTCGCCGCCATCGAGATGGCGAAGCGCGCGGGTTATACCGCCGTGATGTCTCATCGTTCCGGTGAGACTGAAGACTCCACCATCGCCGATCTCGCGGTTGGAACCAACGTCATGCAGATAAAGACCGGCCCCCTGTCCCGTTCCGACCGCATGGCGAAGTACAACCAGCTGCTGCGCATCGAGGAAGACCTCGGAGACAGCGCCTCCTATCCCGGTCGCGAGGCTTATTACCAGTTAGGCTGATGCGTGTTGTCACCTACATTCTGCTGGCTCTTCTCCTGCTGTTGCAATATCCGCTCTGGCTGGGGAAGGGCAGTTGGCTGAAAGTGTGGGACATGGGGCAGCAAGTGGAAGCCCAGAAGCAAATCAACGACCAGACCCAAAAACGCAATGCTGCACTGGATGCAGAAGTGCGCGATCTAAAACGGGGAACCGATGCCATCGAAGAGCGCGCGCGCAGCGAGCTCGGCATGGTCAAGCAGGGCGAGATATTCTTTCAGGTAGTTGGCGAACAGGCTGCAGCGGTTTCCGCCGTTGCCGCGGCAACACCGCCGAAAGACAAGGTCAAGTAATGACTGTAGGTTGATCCCGCCCAGTGCGAGACTGCAATTCCGAGATGTCCAACGCGATCCGGATCAATTCTTTCAACGCTTCTTGCGCATCCAGATGATGCCGCGAGACATCCGCTTCAAACGCTTCCAGATACATGCGTAAAGTTGCTCCCTCTGTCCCCGTGCCGGACAGACGGAAAATGATGCGCGATCCGTCGCTGAACAGGATACGCAGCCCCTGGCCTTTGCTGATGCTGCCATCCACAGGATCGGTATAGCTGAAGTCGTCGCACATTTGTACGGTGTAGTTACCGAACTGCTTGTTTGTCAGCGAAGAGAAATTCTCGCGCAGATGTTGTATCACGCCATTGGCAGCTTCGGTAGGCAAACCTTCATAGTCGTAGCGCGAATAGAAGTTACGACCGTATTTCGCCCAGTGCTCGCGGACTATGGTTTCGACAGATTGCCCGCGCACGGCCAGGATGTTCAGCCAGAACAGCACCGCCCACAGCCCGTCCTTCTCGCGCACATGGTTGGAGCCGGTGCCGAAACTTTCCTCCCCGCATAGCGTGACCTTGCCGGCATCCATCAGGTTGCCGAAGAATTTCCAGCCGGTCGGCGTTTCATAACACGGGATGTCTAACACCTTTGCCACGCGGTCCACTGCTGCGCTGGTGGGCATCGATCTGGCAACACCCGCCAGTCCCTGTTTGTAGCCCCCCGCCAGCGTTGCATTGGCAGCAAGCAGGGCGAGACTGTCCGAAGGGGTGACGAAGAAACGTTTGCCGAGGATCATATTGCGGTCGCCGTCGCCATCCGATGCTGCACCGAAATCCGGTGCTTCCGCACCGTACATGATCTCTACCAGGTCATGCGCATAGGTCAGGTTGGGATCGGGATGACCTCCGCCGAAATCTTCCAGTGGTACGCCGTTCATCACGCTGCCGGCTGGTGCACCGAGACGCCTCTCCAGTATCTCTTTGGCATAAGGCCCGTTTACTGCGTACATTGCATCGAACTTGATCTTGAAGCCGCTTTTGAGAAGCGTACTGATAGCGGGAAAATCAAAGAGGGACTCCATCAGCTCTGCGTAATCGCTGACCGGGTCGAACACTTTCACCTTCATGTTGCCCAGGTTGGTCTCGGTCAACTGGTCGATTGTAATATCCATGGTATCGAGGATGCGATAACTGGCGATCGCCTTGCTCTTGGCATAGATCGCCTCGGTCACCGTCTCGGTGGCCGGGCCGCCATTGCTGCTGTTGTACTTGATGCCGAAATCGCCATCCGGTCCGCCGGGGTTGTGGCTCGCGGAAAGGATGATGCCGCCGAATGTCTTGTATTTGCGGATCACGGAGGATGCCGCCGGGGTGGAGAGGATGCCGCCCCGTCCCACCAGGACCTGACCGAAACCGTTCGCTGCAGCCATTTTCAGAATGGTCTGGATCGCCACACGGTTGTAATAACGCCCATCGCCACCCAAAACCAGCGTCGCACCTTGCGGGGCCGCGATGCTGTCGAAGATGCTCTGTACGAAATTTTCCAGGTAGTGCGGTTGCTGGAAGGTTGGAACCTTCTTGCGCAGTCCGGAAGTACCGGGTTTCTGGTCGGGGAAGGGCTGGGTAGAAACGGTGCGGATGTTCATCAAACAACCTTTCGTGTGAAATTGCCGATCATGTCTCGCCGGCCAAATCATACCATCGGCCATGTCAGAACGGCCCCGGATTCTGCCAGTCGGGGTAAGCTAGCGTACTTTTATCGCACCTTTTACTCATGAGTTACAGTACTGCCCAGCAAATACTTCGCGACACTTTCGGATATTCCTCATTTCGCGGCGCGCAACAGGCCATTGTCGAGCATGTCGTCAATGGCGGTGACGCGCTGGTGCTCATGCCCACGGGCGGGGGGAAATCGCTGTGCTACCAGATTCCGGCGATGTTGCGCGAAGGCGTCGGCATCGTGGTGTCGCCGCTGATCGCATTGATGCAGGATCAGGTCGATGCGCTCAAGCAGCTCGGCGTACCCGCGGCTTTTCTCAACTCCAGCCTTGAAGCCGAAGAGGCACGCGAGGTGTCGCGGCGACTGATGCGCGGCGAGTTGAAACTGCTGTATGTCGCCCCCGAGAGACTGATGACGGAAGGATTCCTGAATCAGGTGGAGCACCTGCAGCAGGAGAACCGGATCGCCCTGTTTGCCATCGACGAAGCACACTGTGTCTCGCAATGGGGGCACGATTTCCGCCCTGAATACCGTGCGCTGACCGTGTTGCACGAACGTTTTCCCGGTGTGCCGCGCATCGCGCTGACCGCCACGGCGGATGCGCCGACGCGGCGCGAGATTGTCGAGCGCCTGGCGCTGGACAGGGCTAACCAATTCGTCTCCAGCTTCGATCGTCCCAATATCCGTTATCGCGTCACACTCAAGGACAATGTCCGCAAACAATTGCAGAGTTTTCTTGAAACTGAACACCCCAACGACGCGGGCATCGTGTATTGCCTGTCGCGCAAGAAGGTTGAGGAGACTGCGGCGTGGCTCAAGGAGCAGGGCTGGGATGCCTTGCCGTATCACGCCGGGCTGGATGCTTCCACTCGCAGTGCAAACCAGAAACGTTTCCTGCGCGAGGAGGGCATCATCATGGTTGCCACCGTCGCGTTCGGCATGGGCATCGACAAGCCCAACGTACGTTTTGTTGCACATCTCGATCTGCCCAAGAGCATGGAGGGTTACTATCAGGAAACAGGCCGGGCCGGGCGCGACGGTCTGCCGGCGAACGCCTGGATGGCTTACGGGCTGGGCGACGTGGTCTCCATGCGCCAGATGCTGCTGTCCGGCGATGCGCCAGATGAGCGCAAGCGTGTCGAACTGCAAAAGCTCGATGCGCTGCTCGGCTTCTGCGAATCCACCGCCTGCCGCCACCAGAGCCTCCTGCGCTATTTCGGCGAAGAGCATCCCGGCGATTGTGGCGAGTGCGACAACTGCCTCACGCCCGTGGATACCTGGGATGCCACAAAAGCCGCGCAGATGGCACTGTCCTGCGTCTATCGCACCGGGCAGCGTTTCGGTGTCGTGCATCTGATCGACGTTCTGCTGGGCAAACCTACGCCCAAGGTCGATCAGTTCAACCATCAGCAACTTTCCACCTTCGGCATCGGCAAGGATCTGGCGCAGACGCAATGGAGCAGCGTCTATCGCCAACTCGTTGCGGCCGGATTCATCAATGTGGACATGGAAGGCTATGGCGGATTGAAGCTGGCCGAGGCCGCGCGCCCCGTACTGCGCGGAGAACAGGAAATCTGGTTGCGCCGCGACGCCGAACCGGCCAAGCGAAAAACCAGCAAGGCCGAACGCGGTTCGCGCCTGCGCGAAGCTTTTGCTGGCGCCAACGAAGACCCGCTGTGGCAGGCACTCAAGGCCAAACGTACAGAACTCGCGCGCGAACAAGGGGTGCCGCCCTATGTCATCTTTCACGACACCACCTTGCTGGAAATCCTCAATCGCAAACCGCAGACGCTGGACGAAATGGCACAGGTCAGCGGCATCGGACAGGCCAAGCTGGCGAAGTATGGTGATGCGTTCCTGCAGGTGGTGGAGGATGTGGCGAATGGGGTATGAACGGCCCGGATCGTTTTCGAGATTGAAGCCTGTCGCCACTTGAGGCAAGATGCGTCTCCGGGATGTTTCCCAAGTAAATGCAATATCCAACCAACACATAGAGAACAGACATGGGCGCACAGTGGAAAGCCAGGCACAAGGAAGTCGCAGCGAACGCAAAAGGCAAGATATTCGGCAAACTCTCCAAGGAAATCATGGTCGCCGCCAAAGGCGGCGCCGACCCGAGCTTGAATTCGCGCCTGCGCCTTGTGGTCGAACAGGCCAAAAAAGCCTCCATGCCCAAGGACACGCTGGATCGAGCCATCAAGAAAGGGGCTGGCCTGCTCGACGGTGGAGCGCAATTGGAACGTCTCGTGTATGAAGGCTTCGCCCCGCACCGTGTGCCCATCATCGTCGAGTGCCTATCCGACAATATCAATCGCACCAAGGCGAGCATGAACGTGTTGTTCCGCAAAGGCCAGCTTGGCGCCGAAGGCTCCGTTTCATGGGACTTCAGTTACGTCGGCATGATCGAAGCCACACCGAACTCAAAGGATGCCGACCCGGAAGTCGCCGCGATTGAAGCAGGCGCACAGGATATCGAAGCTTCCGAAGAGGGCGCAACCCTGTTCATCACCGATGTCACCGACGTGGACACCGTGTGCAAGGCACTGCCCGCGCAAGGCTATACCGTCATCTCCGCCCAACTTGGCTATCGCCCGAAGAATCCGGTCACACTCGGCAATGACGCCGAGCGTGAAGAGGTGGAAGCCTTCCTTGAAGCCATTGACGAGGATGACGACGTGCAGAACGTCTACGTGGGATTGGCGGGCTAAAGCCGTAGGGCCAAAGCTCGCATAGTACTCAGCCTTCGCGCATATCAAGAGCGCGCCCTATGTTGGTCATCAATCTGCCGAGTTCCCGATCGATTATCCCGATCAAGGATTCGACCTCATCAAAGGCTCCGTTCTTGATTTTATTTTCCAGGATTTCGGCCTGAGCTTGCAGGTATTCCGCACCGAGGGTGCCGGCGATACCTCTGAGAGTGTGGGCAAGTCTTTCCGCCGTCTTTGGGTCGTTTGATGCCAGAGCGTCCCGGATATTCCGGGCTGCGTCTTTTTGGTTAATCCTGAATTTCTCAAGCAACGAATAATACAGGCCTATATTTCCGCCTATCCTGCGCACGCTTTCCGCCACCTTGACACCCGGCAAGTCAGGCAGAGACACCGGTGCGGATGCTGCGGCGACCGGGGGAGGAGATGCACTTTCCGCAAGCCTTGCAGGGTGTATCCATTTTGCAAGAGTAGCGATCAGCCGGTCCGGATCGAGGGGCTTGCCGATATGGTCGTTCATGCCCGCAGCCAGGAATGCATTTTGCTCACTGACGTATACATTGGCCGTCAGGGCGATGATGGGCAAATTGGCAAGCGCCGGATTCTTGCGAATCTCACGGGTGGCGGTTATGCCGTCCATAACCGGCATCTGCATGTCCATCAACACGCCATCGAACGGTTCTTCCTGTAGTCGTGCAATCGCTTCTTCGCCGTTCTCGGCCATGGCAACCCTGATTCCAAAACTCTCGAGCAATTCTCGCGCGACTTGCTGATTGATTTCGTTGTCTTCCACAAGCAGCAAGTAGGCTCCCCGTACCTGAGCGACCAGTGCAGGATTGAATTGCGCGCCGATTATCCTGAACTTTCCGGTAGCCCATTTCTCAAGGCCGAATATGTTGGCGATGGAATCGAACAATTTCTTTTGCTTGAACGGCTTTTCCAATACCCCGTCAATCACTTTGTCATTTATAAGTGCAGGAATTCCGCTCTGTCCATAACCCGCGATCATCAGCACCTTAGGTTTGACGGTCAATTCAGGCATCTCGCGCAGTTCCCGCGCCAGTTCCAGGCCGCTCATCTGCGGCATCTTCCAATCGAGGATGGCCAGGTTGAAAGGCCGTCCTTCCTTGTTTGCCTTGCGCACCGTGCTCAATGCATCGCGTCCATTGTTCGCAACGGAGACATCGAACGAGAATGACTCCAGATAATTCTTCAGGATCAGCAGGCTGTTCTCGCTGTCATCAACCGCGAGAACACGCATGCCGCCCAGTCCGGTGAATTCGGTGTGCGGAATGTCTGCCTGTTGTTCCGCTTTGAAACAACTGACCGTGAAGATGAATTTCGAACCGAGGCCGGGTGTGCTCTCTACCCAGATCTTGCCGCCCATGATTTCGATAAGGCGCTTGCTAATCGTCAGTCCCAGACCGGTTCCGCCAAATTTGCGCGTGATGCTGGTATCGGCCTGGGTAAATGGGCGAAACAACTTTTCGATTTCCGGTTGTGACATCCCTATTCCCGTGTCCTTTACGGTAAACCGCAGAAAGACCTGGTCACCCTCTTCCTTTTCCAGCTCTGCACTAACCACGACCTCTCCCTTGGGCGTGAACTTGACAGCGTTGCCGGCCAGGTTGATCAGCACCTGGCCCAGGCGAAGGGGGTCCCCGATCAGAACAGAAGGAACATCGGGGGAGGTCTCGATGAGAAGTTCGAGATTCTTCTCCTGAGCCTTGACACCCAGAATCGTGGCAAGATTGTCCATGACGTCATCCAGTTCGAACGGGATCCTGTCCAGCTCCATTTTCCCGGCCTCGATTTTGGAGACGTCCAGTATGTCGTTGAGGATGCCCAGAAGCGATTTCGCAGAACTGTGTATCTTCTGGAGATAATCCTGCTGTTTTCCGGACAACTCTGTCTGCAAGCAGAGATGGCTTAAGCCAATGACGGCATTCATCGGGGTGCGAAGCTCGTGGCTCATGTTGGCAAGGAACTCGTCCTTGATATGGCTCGCGGCTTCGGCACTGCTTCTTGCAGCCTCGGCCGCCTTCAGCTTCTGAATCTCCTGCTCTAATTCGCTGTTGACCAGCACCAGCATCTTGTTCCGGTTCTCCACCACTTTCTCCAGCACCACGATGCCCCGGTTGACTAGCAGCGTCAGCACCCCAATGACGAACAGCATGAACGTGCCGATTATCGCTCCCGAGCCTTGTGCCGTTTCCGATCGACCTATGGCCTTCCGTATGGTTTCCTGGAATTCCTTCTCTGCGGTATCCCGGTACGAGGTTGCCGCCGCAGTGTAGGCATTGCGCAGATCCCGCAATTGCTTTATCTGCTGCTGACTGGGCAGATCCTTCTTTGCCATCATTCTCTGCGCCACATTGAACGCCAAGCTGTAGAAGGCATTGAAATCGGATTTCAGTTTTTCTATCTCATTCGTGTGTGCCGTATCAATCTCTTCCATGGATTCATAACGGCTTAGAATCTCGGATGACTTGGCTTTGGAAGCTTCCAGATAATCCACCTCGCCGGTTGCGGCAGCCGCATTCAGCGATTCCACGACCCCCTCGAAACTCTTGAGGTTTTCCCCCGCCGCATTGAGTATCGGGAATTCGGCATCGCGGATTTCCTTGAGCAGCGCATTCCCTCCGGACAGGACCAGTGAAGAGTAAATCAGGTAAGCGACAAAACTGGCCACAGAAATGGAAGGTACCAGCATCAGCTTCAATTTCAGTGGATAGTTGCGAAATCGATTTATTTTCACGGTCAATCCGCCTTACGGTTTCAGAACGACTCTGACGCTGCGATTCACAGCGCTCTTGTCGATATATCCGATGGCGTTCGGATTGCCGGCGACGGCCTTTCTGACGGCCGCGTCACCCATTATGAGCTGCGGCGGGCGGCCTTCTCCCGTGAAAATGATCTTGGCCCAGTATGCAGTGAGTTGCGAAGCATTCTTGTGGGTGACTTTGGAATAGAACTCATCCCTGATGGCACTTCCTTCAGGCTGGTCTATGGGAAAGGCGGTGCGCCCATTCGGAAAGGTAACGACTTTGCCGAGGAATATCTTGGCAGTCTGCTCTGCAGTCAGACTGGTAACCGAACTCTTTGAAGAAACGACGACAACCACCTCAGCCTGTGCGCTAAAGGCAATAGATAACAAGGCAAGCAGCAGCGTAAACTTCCAGCCATTGTGCAATATCGTCAGTGTTCCCATGCTGTGCCGGACGGCTAGAAGACGAAGTCGACAACTGCAGAGATGACATGGAACGTCGTACCGTAGAGGATAACGTTCGCCGGAACATTGATGAGGTAACCGTTTGAGTTGTCGCTCAGCGTGACGCGATCGTACTGCATTTTGAAATCGAAATTTCTCATGAAGTCCCAGCGCACACCAAAGCTGTCCGTACTCTGCGCCCGGTTGGCCAATTGCAGGTCGTAAGCGCTCGGTGGCGGGGAAGACTGAATAAAGGAACCTGAGCTATTCTGGCTGTGCGTCAAATACGGCGTGAACTTATTGATGCGATAGCCGGCGCTGACATACATCGCGCTGGACAGATAAGTTGAGCGACGCTGTATCCACTCGGACATGACGAACCAGTCGCCCGGGTCGTAGTTGGCCCCGAGAGAGAGATCGCTGTTTTGGATCCATGG
This sequence comes from Sideroxydans sp., assembly GCA_027310665.1. Taxonomy (GTDB): domain Bacteria; phylum Pseudomonadota; class Gammaproteobacteria; order Burkholderiales; family Gallionellaceae; genus Sideroxyarcus. The sequence continues at coordinate 12,399 of DAIDAJ010000126.1, forward strand.
TCCGGTCATCCCCGTCAAAATATACTCGGTCGAGGACATTCGCTGCTGGTAGCCGGCGTGATATGTGGCCTGCCCGTATTCCAGCGTATCGAATATTCCCCACATTTCTCTGGAAGTCGTGACACTGTTGGGCCTGTCGAGCGTGTTTCTGCCGTATATGGTCTTGACGGTATTCACGGAATCGCCGATTTCGGTGCGGTACATGGCATCTATGCCATCGCTGCTCGGAATGGAAAGTTGATGGTACAGGTCTACAGGCGGTGTGACCCACGTATAGCTATATCCGACATCCCAATTTTCGGAATCCATGAAAGTCGGCAATGCGATGCGTCCGACCCGCATATAGAAATTCGGAGTAAATGCATATTTCACGCTGAACCATTCGACCTCCGGCCGGTAAGTGCCATCGGCGTGATACTCCGAATCGATCTGCAACAAGGCAGAGACTTTGGGGGAGAAATTGGCATTCAAGTGCGCTGCAAACCTGCTGTTGTTGGTTGCCGACCAATCGTTGCTCAGGCCGGCGCCCTTGGGTGTGGCAGTGTCCACGACATAATCCCCCAACCCTTGACTGGAGTGCGATAAACCAAGCGTGCCGAACCCGCCCAATTTGAACATCGGCTGTTCCGTCGCGACATTGTTCGTGGCGGAGGCGGTTTGATCTGCGTCAGCGATGGAAATGCCAGCGGAGAACAGCGCAAGGACGGCCAGACAATTCAGTTTTGTCATAAAGTTCACATTAATATGAAACGATCATGTTTCATCGCTCAGGTTGATTTCAGAATACTTCAAACGTTGCGTTCAAACGACGCTTGCCCCGGAATATCTCAAGCGACAAATTGCCGAGGGCGGAATCGTGATGCCGAATTTCTTGATCAATGTCCAAATTGCGTGTCGCAGGCCGATTCAAAGTACATCCTTCCTGAGCTAGTCGAGCGAGCAGTCGCAAGACACGAAGGGTATGGCCAGAAATGGCACCCCATACCCCTATCATCCTGTCCGCCCCAATGCTTCAGAACGCGCGTCATATAAGGCACTGCCTGTCGTGGTCGGTAGCGCTCGGTGGCGGGCTTTCCGGGACGGTCAGAATTTGACGAAAGGACTGCCCCAAAGCATCTTTATAACTTCTACCAGTTCGGAAGATGACTGCTTTGCAGTACCTTGCAGGCGGGTATTTTCATTCCTGAGGTAATCCATGACAAACTTGATCTTGATATGCGTCTTGACACGTGCAATCAGTATGGGTGCGTTGATCGGTTTGTGAATGAAGTCCGATGCGCCAACCGAGAAACCGGTCTCTTCGTATTCATCTTCATTCTTGGACGTGATGAAGATAACCGGTATGTCCACGAGCTTCGGATTGGCTTTCAGTCGGCGGCACGCCTCGAAGCCATCGATATCCGGCATCATGACATCAAGGAGGATCAGATCGGGAGGGTTGGCAAATGCGTCATCAAGAGCTGCTTTTGCGTTGTTGAACAATTTCAGCGAATATTCCTTCGCCAGAATCGACTCCATGATCATCAGGTTTTCATCGGCGTCATCCACAATCAGGATCTTTGGGCGTACCAACACCGTAGGTTGGGTCCTGGAATCTTCTATGTTGCTCATCATGTTCTCCTTAAATTGTGTTCTATGACTAACCATGCCTTGAATAATATCGTATAGCCAGAATTTTAAATCATTCTCGACGCGAAAGAACAAAAATGCAACGCCCGCTACCCGGCGCATCGCGTCGATACTGACCGGCGGTAAGGATGAATGCGACAAATGGCGGAATTCCCGTTTCAGCCTTTAGTCTGAAGGATGTCCGCTCCGTGCCGGACCAGGCTTAAAGTTATGCACTCAAGGGTGGCGTGAAGGGGGCTCGAACGTATTTGTCGAATCTGCAACAACATCGAAGTCGAATTTCGCGATTACCGGATTTGAATCGCAATTGATTTTGACTGATTGTCTTGCATGCAATGTCGAAGGATAGATGCGTCCGTGACGCAACTATCCAGTGAATTAACTTCCAAATCTGAGAAGCGATGGTGAAAGGAATCGGAGGCAGCAGCAGAAAATTGATTTCGTGGAATACGGCAGGACGTATCGGCTTTACTGCCGTTTTCTTTTTCTGGATATACATGACCTGGGATAGCACAACCGACCTGGACAGCAGATTGAATTCGGTTGCGGACCAGAATACCGCGATCCACAATATTCAAGTTGACTTCAAGAACGAAGTCCAGCAATGGAAAGACCTGCTGTTGCGCAGCACCAGCCAGGACGCCGCGGACAAGAACTGGAGCGCCTTTGACGCGCTGTTCCGGAAAGTCGCGGCGGAAGCGCAGGACATCATTCGCCAGAGCGAATCGCCTGCCGTCAGTGACCAGCTTAAAATGTTTGTCGATGCGCACGAGGCGAACCACGCGCTATACGAAAGGAGCCTGGAATTGCTGATCAGAAACAATTTCGACCCTCGCCCGTCCGACGCCGTCGTCAAGGGTATTGACCGTCCTGCACTTGAACATCTCGAAGCTGCCGAAACAAGCATGCAGGAGGACAAGAGACGGATAAACAGGACGCTGGTTGATGCGGCGCGAAACAATCTCGAGCAGAATCTTTTCGTTTTGTCATTTCTCGCTTTATTGGCGGTATGGATGCCGAAATACTAGGGCGGAACGTGTCGGCTCCGTGCGGAACCGGATGTGTTCTTTGCAGTGAGTCCCCGACTGCGCGCCGGACGCCGACAGGGCGTCAGGGTGAGAAGATCAAGACACTGGGGCGTTTGTTCGCAATCTATTCGACGACAGCTTCCTTGTCCCTGGGGATTTGAATTATTCCGGTGTTGAAGTTGTATTCGAACAGGTCCCCATAGCGTCCCCATTCGATGGCCACACGCAAAGCCGAGATGGCCTCGGTTTCATTCAGTGTGAAACGCAGCAGTCTGAGGAACAGGTCTTCGTGCAGGTCGCCGGAGGGGTCCTGCTTCAGGCCGTGGTGGATGTAAGCCACCAAAGGCACGTTTTCGATCAATTGCCGGCCGAAGATCAGCTGGCGTTCCGGCGTGTTGGCATGCACATATTCTTCACCCAGGGGAGTGATGATGATGTCGCCATGATCGAGGTGAGCGAAGCCCAGCAGGGTCAATGCCCGCGATACGTTCAAGAGCTCCTGGTCGGTGAGTTCCGTTTCCTCGGCCAGCTTGGGCAGGTCTGCACGGCCGAGGAATGGCTCGTCGGCCAGCAACTCCAGAATGCCTTCCATGCGGGCGATGTCCGCTTCCGGCAGCCTGTCCCCCAGCTGCAGTTTGACCTCCTTCTCGGTGATGCGTCCCGGGCGCAACGCGCCGGCCGTCATCAGCCCATATACGTTGTCGATCAGGGCGCGGACTTCCTGGCTTTCCACTTCTCGCGGGCGTCCCAGGGTCACCGGCAATTCGTCCCGGACTCTTCCGGGGTCACTGGCGAAGATCAGGACCCGGTCGGCCATCATGACCGCTTCTTCAATATTGTGCGAAACGACGAGGATCGCCTTGGTTGGCAGCTGCTTTGTCTGCCACAGTTCCAGGATCTCGTCGCGCAAGCGCTCTCCGGTCAGCACATCGAGCGCCGAAAATGCCTCGTCCATCAGCAGGACTTCGGGTTCAAGCACCAGGGCGCGGGCGATGCCGACGCGCTGACGCATACCACCGGATAACTCGCGGGGCAGGGCGCCCTCGAATCCCGACAGTCCGATCAGCTCGATCGCCGCTTCGGCACGCCGTGCCCTGTCGGCAGGCGGCATTCCTTTCGCCTCAAGTCCCAATTCGACATTCTTTTGCACGGTGAGCCAGGGGAACAGCGCGAAGGACTGGAACACCATGCTGATGGCGTGTGCCGGTCCGTAGAGCGGAAGTCCCCGATACAACACCTGACCGCGATCTGCGGCGATCAGCCCGGCCATGATGCGCAGCATCGTGGACTTGCCCGATCCGGACTGGCCCAGCAATGCCACGATCTCTCCCTCGTTCAGGGTGAAGTCGACGCCTTCCAGGACGGATCGGGAAGAGCCGTCGGCGGAGCGGAAAGATTTGCCGACGGATTTGAGTTCGATGACAGGTGTAGCCATTACGCGAGTCCTCAGAAATGCAGGCGGTCTTCGGCCATACGATAAAGCCGGCGCCAAACAAAATGGTTGAATCCCATGACAAAAATGCACATTACGCCGATCCCCAGTGCGATCCGGGGGAAGTCGCCGATTGCAGTCTTTTCCGCGATGTAACTGCCGATGCCGTGAGCCTGTACGGTGGTGCTGCCCCAGGTCACATACTCGGCAACGATGCTGGCGTTCCATGAACCGCCGGAAGCCGTGATGGCGCCGGTGACGAAACTCGGAAAGATCGCCGGCAACAGATAACGTCGCCACCTGAGCCAGCCGCTCAGGCCAAGATTCTGCGCGGCGTAGCGCAATTCCGTCGGAACCGTGGATGCACCGGCGATGACATTGAACAAGAGATACCACTGTGTGCCCAGTATCATCAGGGGCGACAGCCAGATGTCCGGATTGAGCCCGAAGCGAACGACCACGATGACGGCCACAGGGAACATCAAATTGGCCGGAAAGGCGGCGAGAAACTGAATGATCGCCTGCGCACGCGAGGCAAGCCGGGGGTTCATTCCGATCTTCACGCCGATCGGGATCCAGATCAGGGCAGCCAGAAAGATCAGGATCACCACGCGCAGCATCGTGTAAAAACCCAGGACACAGACCCGGCCCACTTCGCTCCAGCCGACCTCGGCATGGATGAAATGAACAAGCATCCACAGGGCATAGAAGACAACGGCGGCGATCACGGCATCCCAGATGCGTTCCGGTGTCGAGGAATGTTTATGCGGCCGTGCCCGGATCGACGTGCCGTCGTAGCGGAGCCGGAAAACGGCGAACGAGCGTTCCAGCAGCCTGCCAAACGCGACAACGATCTCCTGCATCCGCTCGGTCCGGCGCATCCAGGCCAGCAACCACGAGCCCTGCGCCGTCTCGCTGCCGGATTCCTCGAACCGGAATTTGTCCGCCCAGGCGAGCAGGGGCCTGAAGAACAATTGATCGTAGAGCATCACGCCGATCAGCATCGTGCCGATGGCCCAGCCGATCGCGGGAAGGTCCCGCTGTTCAATGGCCAGGGCGATATAGGAACCGATGCCGGGCAGTTTGATGTTCTGGTTGGAAACCGAGATGGCTTCCGAAGCGACGACAAAGAACCAGCCGCCCGACATGGACATCATCATGTTCCAGAGCAGGCCCGGCATCGCAAAAGGAAGCTCCAGCCGCCAGAACCGCTGCCAGGCGGAAAGTTTGAACACCATCGCCGCCTCGATCAATTCCGCCGGCACGTTGCGAAACCCCTGATACGCGCTGAACGCCATGTTCCAGGCTTGCGAGGTGAAGATGGCGAATATCGCGGCCAGTTCCACACCGAGCAGGTTGCCCGGGAACAAGGCAATGAAGGCCGTGACGGTAATGGATAAAAAGCCCAGGATCGGAATCGACTGGAGTATGTCCAGCAACGGAACCAGCACTTTTTCCACGGCACGGTATTTCGTTGTCAGCGCGGCGAACAGGCAACTGAACAGTATCGAGGCGCCGAGTGCGATGAACATGCGCAAGGTGGTCCGCAGCAGGTAATAGGGCAGATTGACAGGATCCAGGGAGAGCGGCAGTACTTCGCCCAGCTGATAGGGGCGCGCCATCTGGTTGGCGCCATAAGCGAGCAGGACGAATATGGCCAGCACCAGGGGTAATAGGGCCCAATCCCAGCGGTTTCCGCCGGCGTCAACGACCTGTCTGGGGAAATATTGCTTGTTTGCGCTCATGTTCTATTGGTTTTCCCGGTCTGATTCCCGTCAGGACGCTCGGTTTGGCATCGGCGGAGTATAGGTGCCCGAAGGATGTTGCACAATTGATTGAATTGACCATGCCCGCACGACACCGTATATTTCAGTCCCATGCAGACTCAGCAACGCATCTCCGACAAATCAATGATCGCCAAGCGACTGTGGCTGATGGCGTCGGCCCACTGCCGCAGTTCGTTCCTGTTTTAACTTTAACGTTTTTAACCAGGCAACTGCGGGTCGACCGCGTTGCTTCATGTGCGCCCAAGACCCGCGTCAGCCAACCCCGGGGGTCTCAACAACATGGCAATTCAGACACGCAACACCTTCGCCAATCGGGATGCATTTCTCGGCATTGCTTTTGCCCTGCTCGCGGCGGTCGGTTTCTCGGCGAAAGCCATCCTGGTCAAGCTGGCCTATCACGACAGCGTGGATGCAATCACCCTGCTGGCTTTGCGCATGGTGTTCTCGGTACCGTTCTTCATCGGTGTCGCGATCTGGGCGAGGCGGCATCATGCCGAGCCGCTCGATACGCATGACCGCCTGCTGGTCCTGGGGCTGGGCGTCGTCGGCTACTACCTTTCCAGCTATCTCGATTTTCTCGGGCTGCAATATATCTCCGCCGGACTGGAGCGCCTGATCCTGTTCCTCTACCCGACCATGACGGTGATCATCTCCGCCCTGCTCTACAGGCGCGCCATCGGCAGGATGGTCATCGCGGCGATGGCATTGAGTTACGCGGGGATCGCACTGGTGTTCCTGCACGATGTGGGTGCAAAGGAGGGCAGCATCGTGCTGGGCGCATCGCTGGTGTTCGCCAGCACCTTGTCTTACTCGATCTATCTGGTGGGGGCGGGACATGCCATCGCGCGCATCGGCACGATGCGCTTCACCGCCTATGCCTCTCTGGTTGCAAGTGTGGCTTGTGTGCTGCAATTCCTGGTGATGCGTCCGCTGGCCGCGCTTGAGCTGCCGGTGCGGGTGTACGAGCTTTCCATTGCAATGGCGCTCTTTTCCACAGTCCTGCCGGTGTTCCTGTTGTCTTTTGCCATCCGCCGTATCGGTTCCGGCAGCGCCTCGCTGATCGGTTCCATCGGTCCGGTGAGCACTATCTACATGGCGTATGCGATTCTGGGCGAGAGTATCTCGTGGTTGCAGATCGCGGGATCGGCGCTGGTGCTGGCCGGCGTGCTTGTCATCAGCCTGAACAGCAGGCGCGAAGGAAAATAGGGCGGTTCAGAAGGACAGCTTGCGCAAGGCGATCCTGCCGACATCGAACAACAGCACGATACCAACGCCGGTGATGAAGGCTGTCAGCGAGTGCTGCACCGAGGGTGGCTGAAAAGAGAAAGCTCGCGCAATTGCGGGAATGTTGGTGATGGCTGCGAGTCCCGACAGCGTGCCGGCCAGTACCCATATGGCAACTGCTGAAGGCATGGAAAATATGTGCCGCAGCTGCTGTTGCGGGGACCGGGCGGAAAGGATGAGCGCAGAATTCGCCGTGACCAGGACAATGAATGCCAATGCGCGCGCTTCTTCAGCCGCGATGTTCGCCCGCAAACTCAACATGTAAAAAACCACAACAGCCAGCGTGACCAGAGCGCCTTGCGCCAGACTCACGACGAGATGCCGTGATGAAATCAGATGCTCGGTATTCAGGCGCGGCGGCTGTCGCATCAGGCCCGGACTGCCTTCCTCGGCTTCGAACACGATGGAGCAGGCGGGATCGATGATCAGTTCCAGGAAGGCGATGTGTATCGGTGCCAGGATCAGCGGCAGTCCGAAGAACAAGGGCAGGATGGACATGCCGATGATCGGAATGTGGACTGCAAGGGTGTACACCACGGCCTGGCGCAGGTTGGCGAAGATGCGGCGTCCCAGCCGGATGGCCGAAACAATCGAGCTGAAGTCGTCTTCGAGCAGCACCAATGAAGCCGCCTCGCGGGCGACGTCGGTGCCGCGTTTGCCCATTGCGATGCCGATATGGGCCGATTTCAGGGCGGGGGCATCGTTCACTCCGTCACCCGTCATGGCGACCACCTCGTCATTGGCCTTGAGTGCTTCTACGATGTCGAGTTTCTGTTGCGGGGTGACACGCGCGAAGACGTTCACCGCAGCGATGCGCTGCGCCAGTGCGGCAACGTCCGATTTTTCCAGTTCATCGCCCGTGAGCAAGTTGCCGCTATCGATACCGGCGGCAGTCGCGATGGCGCGCGCAGTGCGCGGATGGTCGCCCGTGATCATGACGACGCGTATCCCGGCGCGATGGCATTCCGCGACCGCGCCGGCCACTTCCGGACGCAGCGGATCGGCAAGTCCCACCAGACCTACGAATTCGAAATCGAAATCATGCTGGATGTCGGGCCAGCTTTTGTCGACGCTGTATTTCGCCTTGGCCACGCCCAGCACGCGCAAGCCTTGCTCCGCCATGAGTTCGGCGTCCCGGTTCAGGCGTTGCCACGCTTCCCCGGTCAGGTGGCAAAGATCGGCGATCGCTTCCGGTGCGCCCTTGGTCGCGACGACATCGTGTTTGCCCGAATCGTTGCGCCACAGATGCGACATGGCCAGGAGTTCAGGCGAAAGCTCATATTCCCGGGCCAGCGCCCAGTTCGGATGCAAGTGCTCCGTGTTGGCCAGGTATTCGCGGGCAAAGCCGTGGAATGCGAGTTCCATCGGGTCGTGGGGGGCGATCTCGCTGGCCAGCACCGCATACTCGAGCAACTCGTGGTAGGTCTCGGGCAGTTCGCTACCGGCGAGGTCGGTTGTTTTCAGCAGCTGCCCGGCAACGGACAGGGCGGTCA
>DAIDAJ010000053.1 GCA_027310665.1 Sideroxydans sp.
CCAATACGCGCAGCATCCTGATGTACATAGAAGGCATCCGCAATGCGCGCAGGTTCATGAGCTCCCTGCGCGCTGCCGCCCGCATCAAGCCGGTGATCCTGGTCAAAGTCGGGCGCCATCCGGCCGGCTCGAAAGCCGCGATGTCCCATACCGCCTCGCTGGTGGGCGCCGACGACGTGTTCGATGCCGCCATCCGGCGCGTCGGTGTGGTCCGAGTGGATACCGTCACGCAACTGTTCACCGCTGCCCGGTCCCTGGCCTGCGGTTTCCGCCCGGCCGGCAACCGTCTTGCCATCGTCACCAACGGCGGCGGGCCCGCCGTCATGGCGGCCGACCGGGCCGCCGATCTGGGGTTGGTCATGGCCGAATTGTCGGACGCCACGATCGAATACCTCAATCAGTACCTGCCGCCGAACTGGCCGCACTGCAACCCGGTGGACATCATCGGCGATGCACAGGCGGACCGTTACTATCATGCCGTCAAAGCCTGCCTCGATGACGAGAATGTCGACGGCGTGCTTGCGATCCTTACACCGCAGGCGATGACCAAGCCACTCGAATCCGCCCAGGTGCTGATCGACTTCGCCAGCAGCAACACTCACGGCAAGCCGCTGCTGACCTGCTGGATGGGCGAGACGCAAGTCGCCGAGTCCCGCAGGGCGTTCACCAAGGCACACCGTCCGCATTTCCGCACACCGGAACCGGCAGTCGAAGTGTTCTCGCACTTGTACGCCTACTACCACAACCAGAAGCTGCTGATGCAGATGCCGGGCCCGCTTGCCCACCACATCGAGCCGGATGTGGAGGGTGCCCGCCTGATCATCGAAGGCGCGCTGCAGGAGCATCGCAAAGTGCTGACCGAGATGGAATCCAAGGCGCTGCTTTCAGCCTTCCAGATTCCGGTGGCGCATACCATGGTCGCGCATTCGCCGAGCGAGGCCCTGCTGATCGCTCAGCAGCTTGGCTTTCCGGTGGCGATGAAGATCAACTCGCCGGACATTTCGCACAAGACCGATGCCGGCGGGGTGGTGCTCAATCTGAACACTTCGCACGGCGTCCTTGCCGCCTATCAGCACATCATCGACACCGTGCGCGTCAACCAGCCCACTGCCAGGATCGACGGCATCTCCATCGAACCGATGGTCGTCAAGCCCAACGGTCGGGAGCTCATGATAGGCGTGACCACGGACCCGGTGTTCGGCCCGGTGATCACTTTCGGTGCGGGTGGTACAACGGTCGAGATCATGGGCGACCGCGCCGTCGCACTGCCCCCGTTGAACCACTTCCTGGTAAAGGACCTGATCCAGGGTACGCACATCGCCAGGATGCTCGGTCAATTCCGCAACTTGGCGCCGGCCAACATCGATGCACTGGAAGACGCCCTGCTGCGCGTGTCGGAAATGGTCTGCGAACTGCCGCTGCTGAAGGAGATGGACATCAATCCGCTGATCCTCGACGAGAACGGCGTGCTGGCGGCCGACGCGCGCATCGTCGTCGAATTTCGCCAGCCCAGCGCAGACCGCTATGCGCACATGGCGATCTATCCCTATCCGTCCCAGCTGGTCTGCCAGTGGCAGATGCCCGATGGCACCGACATCACCATCCGTCCCATCCGTCCGGAAGATGCGTTGCTGATCAAGAAATTCGTGCATGACCTGTCGGAGGAATCCAAGTACTTCCGCTACATGAACAGCGTGCAGGAATTGACCGAGGAGATGCTGGCGCGCCTGACGCAGCTCGATTACAGCCGCGAAATGGCGCTGATCGCAGTGGTCGAAGAGGTCGGAAAGGAAGTCGGACTGGGCGTATCGCGCTACGCGATCAATCCGGATGGAAAGACATGCGAATTCGCGCTTGTGATCGCAGACAACATCGCCGGCAAGGGATTGGGCCAGAAACTCATGGTCACGCTGATGGAAGCGGCACGCTCCTACGGATTGTCGGTCATCGAGGGCGAAGTCCTGAACAACAACCACAGGATGCTCAAACTGATGACCCGCCTCGGCTTCACCCTCAAGTCCAGCGAGGACGATCCGGGCGTGATGAAAGTCAGCAAGGAGTTATAGCTGCACGTCTCCGCAAGGCCGATTCATTGCAGCATGAAGGTCTCGTACTCCAGCGTATCCAGCTTGCGCGACAGCAATTGCATCCCCGTCAGCACGGTGATCAGCAGCGACAGCGCAAAGCCGTAGCCGTAATAGCTCGCTCCGAGATACAGGCTGAGGGCCGTCAGCACGATATTGCCAAACAGGAACAGGACGCAGAGGAATACCACGATGCGCCGCTTGTCCAGGTAGAAGAAGATATTCAGGATGCCGAGCAACACCACCTGCAGGCCGGCGGCGACCACATCCACATCGAGCAGCGGCAGATACAGGCTGGAGATACCGAGCCAGCCCAGCAGTTTTTCACCGAGCACAAAAACCAGCAGCACGGCGATGGCCTGTATCTTGACGATCTCGAACAGCCCCTGCCTCACCGTGAACAGCATGTTGTCGCGCATGGTCTCGATATGGTCGAGCGAGCCCCCTTCGCGCACCGCGTCATAGAACTTTTCGTAATATTCCACAAAGTCGGTTTCTATCCGCACCAGGAATACCGCCATGCCGGGAATGATCGCCAGATAAGCGAGGAAGATCGGGAAGTCGTAGATCAGCGAGGCCCGCAACGGCCCGATGATGCTCTGGCTGGTGTCCGGGTAGAACCAGAACATCAGCTTGTCGGCCCAGACCGCAAGATTGTAGAGAAAGCCCGCCCAGACCAGGCTGGTATACATCGCCCCCGGGCGCATGAAATCAAATGAAATGAAGGAGTCGTCCAGCGGGAAAGTACGCAGCGTCAAAGTCACCATGCCGACCAGCAGCACGAAATGCCCGATCACAAAACCGAGCAGCAATCCCTCCATTCCACGCGAACGCAACAGTAGCGCGCCAAACACGGTAACGGCGTAGCCGATCGCGAACAGCACCACGATCTCCTTGTACTGCTTCATGCCCGACAGGAAGATCGTGGCCACCCAGATCGCACACAGGATGACGAAGCCGGCAAGCATCAGCAGCCGGTACGACACGCTCATCCCCGAAAAGAACAGGAATATCGCGAGCAGCCCGACGATGCCGCTGACACTGGTCACGACCAGCAGCATGCCGTTGAAATTCGGCAGCACCTGCTTATCCAGTTTCCGGAACAGGTTGTCGGCGATGAACCGGGTAAATCCAAGCTGGATAAAGCCGGTCAGGATCAGTGAACTGAGTATCAGATAGGTAACGGATACCTGGAACTGGACGATCAACATGTGCGGGAAAACCACGCCCAGGCTCAGGAATCCGACAAACAATATCCCGACGATAGACAGTACCCACGGCCCCGAGCTGATGATGCCCGCATAGGCATAGGCCTGGAACAGTCCGAAGTAACTGTCCTTCTGCAGCAGCTTGCGCAGCTCGAAGCCTATGCCTGCCATGTCGTCACCTCTTCATAGATGGCGCGATAGTTGGCAAACATCTGCTCCTGTGTGTAATGGGCCTCGACTCGCCGTATGCCGGCCTCGCTCGCCGCATGCCAGGCGGCCTCGTCGGTCAGCAACGCCAATGCGGCCTCCGCCAGGGCCTGCGGATCGGCGATGTTCACGATGCTCCCGGCGGCACCGAAGGCCTGGTCCTGCTCATCCAGGCCGTAGATCAGCTGGCGGCAGGAACCGACATCCGTGCTGACTGCGGGCACGCCCGCGGCAAAACCTTCCAGCAGCACCAGCGGCAAACCTTCGCTGATCGAACTCAGCACGACCAGGCCGATCCTGGGCAGCAGTTCGGTCATCTGCTGAAAGCCGAGAAACTTGATGTTGCCATCCAATCCCAGACCGTTCACCAGATCGCGGCACTCGTCCACATAGTCCGGGTCTTCATCTTCCGGCCCGGCGATCCAGCCCTGCGCCTCGGGCATGCGGTTGACCACCGTGCGCATCGCACGGATGTAGGTCTTGATGTCCTTGATCGGTACGACGCGACCGATCAGGCACAGGATAGGCGGCGGCGAAGCCGGGCGCTGCGCGCGCAGCGCGGCGAAGCGGGCCACATTGACGCCGTTTGGAATGTTGCGGGTACGTTCTGCCGGTGCGCCATCCTCGACCTGCCGCAAGCGGTTGGCCTCGAACAGGGCGACGATATGGTCCGCGCTGTCGTAGCAACGCGTGCCGAGCGCCTGAAAGAAACGTATCCAGAGCTGGCGGAAATAGCTGATCTCCGTTGGGTCGCGCTGAAAGACATTGCGGTTATCCCTGACCCACTGGGCCTGGAACAAGTCTATCTTGCGTTCCTTGGTGTAGATGCCATGCTCGGAAAGGATCAGAGGGCATCCGGTCTTTTCCTTCAGCATCGCCCCGAGCAATCCGGCATAACCGGTTGAAACCGTGTGGTACGCGCGCACCGGAATGAAATTCTCGGCGATCTCTGCCAGCATCCAGATCGGCGCATGCATCGAGCGCACAGTCCAGAAATAATCCACGAACGAAGGGTCGGAGCAATATTTCTGGTATTTTTCCTTGACGAAATCCCAGGCTGTCTCGCTGTAGAGAAAGGTCTCAAGACTGGCGCCGCCGTTGGCGGAAAGCTCGGGAATGAGTTTCTTGAAAGTCTCCCTGCCGTCCGGATTGGCCTCGGGAAAACGGAAGCACTCGTGCAGGTGTTTGATGTCACCGAAGACTGCCGGGTCTCCATGCATCGGACGCACTTGCGGCACTGCATGGCGATTATGCAGGTAATGGGTTTCCAGATGGACGACATTGTCCGGCAGGACATATTTTGCATCGCCGTAATCCTCCGCCCGACTGCCGATGAAGATCAGGGCAAACGTATACTCGGGAAAACCGCGGATGACCTGGTTGACCCAGCTCGACACTCCACCGGAAACATAAGGGAAAGTGCCCTCCAGCAGCAGCCCGATGTCGGCACGTTCAGCGCGGGGCCAATTCATACGATATTCTCTTTAAGGGAAACAAGCTCCTGATGACCCGGCTTGGACACCCAGAAGTTGATCGCACTCTTCATGATCGGCGTCACCTGGTAACCAGCGAGGCGCGAGAGCAGATCCTGCACCGTCCTGTAATCGCGCCGGTTGAATGCGATCTCGACGATATACGGCAGCGCGCGGGATTCGGGCAAGCCATGCGACACCGCCAGACCCAATATCAGCTGGGCTTCTTCGTATCGTCCGGATTCAAGCAGGGCGCGGCCTTTCAGGAACAGCAGACCCGTATCCTCTTTCTCCAGATGCAATGCGGCATCGGCGTAATAAAGCGCCTGGTTCAATGCGTGGGTCCGCAGATCTCCCTGAGCCAGTCCGGCGTAGATCATTTCCCAATACAGTTCCGCCAGATGCTTGAGCCCGATCAGCCGCAACTCCTTGCTCTCCGCGCTTCTCAGATTGACGAGTTCGGCATGGATCTGTGCCGTGATCTTTTTTTCGCGGCTGTCGAGCAGGCCATAGGCAACCAGCCGGATATCGTCGGAGGCATCGCTCAGCATGTTTTGCAGCAAAGGGCTTGAAACGCGCGCCGGGATCCCCTGCAACGCCAGCAGGGATTGCAGGCGCCGCGTCGTCGGGATGGAAGTATGCGCGAGACGGGACTTGATCCCGCCCTGGCTGAATTTGATCTCCGGCTCACGGAGCGACAGGACGAACTCCGGCAGAACCAGATGGGCAAAGGGTTGTACGACATGCTCGCGCCGGCGGAAGGCGGAAAGCTGCGCAGCCGCATAGACGCCGAACAGGCCCAGTAGCGGAATGAAGAATGACGCATTGAACAGCAGCAGCGTGACCAGCCTGCGGGGATGGCGGAACTTTGCAGGCATGAAATGCCAGCCTGCCAATGCCAACAGCACGCTCGCGGCCGCATGTTGAAGAAGGAACAGGAACAATACCCAGTCACTGCCGATCTTCAACGAGATCGTGGCCACGGCCGAAACGTCAAGCAGCAGGCCCATCGATGCGAGCAGGAATCTATTCATGACGCGCTCCAAAGACACGCTGCAGGGATGCCAGCGGATCGCTTTCAGCCAGGCTGATCCTGATCGGATTCAGGCTCCATTGGTCATAATCTGCCCCCATGTATTCCTTCAGCATGGTTTCGATGCGCAGCAGGAATCCGTCTACCGCCGACTCGTTGGCCAAAGGCATCAGATTGACGAGCAGCAAGCGATCCCCGGCGCTGGTTTGCCAGGGAATGTCCAGCCCGCGCCGGATATGCGTGAGCTGGGCAATGGCCTGGCGGCCGTTCTCGTCGTTGGCGAAGGACAGCACGACGACATGGCTGATGATGTTATTGGAGCATTGCAGGTGCAGCAATTTCGAAAATTCTGCCGCAAAGTCATTCGGCGCGTCGGGAAAGAACCTGAAGAATTGACGCGCGCCCTCGGCCTCGTTCACGCAGTCCGCGTAGTAACCCAGCATCACCGAAAGCATCTGCAGGTTTTCTTCGTTCAGCGCAAGAAAAGGCATGCGATCGATCGCCAGCACACCCAGTACTTGCTTGTCGCTGGTCAGTATGGGGGCAACCACCAGGAACGGCGAAGGAAGATCGACATCGGGCAAGCCCTCGATAAGCAGGTGGGACAGGGACCGGTGTTCCAGCGCGTACAGCAGCAGCGGATCGTTGGCGGACAAATTGAGCGAAGAGCCTATCTGGCTCGTCCGTACATAATGTCCCACCTCATTTGCAACAAAGATGGCCGCAGATTCAAGTTGGCAGTACTGCGTCAACAACTGGAGCAAGGGAAGCGATGCGGGCAAGGTCGAATCACCCTGAGCCGAGGTCAATTGCCGCAGGCCACCCAATGCATCGCGCAGCGTAACCGGCTTGGTCAGGATCTCCTGCTCCATGCGGTCGTGCGAGAGCCTGAGCAGCAGATGGCGAAGCGTCATCCTGCTCAAGCGCTCGTCAAGGTAATGGTTGGTCTCTTCGGCCCGGCGCAGGCGTGCGCCCCAGGCCGCGCTGAATTCACCGCACAGCATGACCATGATCAGGCCGCCCAGAAAGAACTGCTCGGGGAAACTCTCATGGGTCTCCGACAAATGGTCCATCAACTTCCATGCGGCGATCAGGATGAGCGATGAAACCAGTCCCGGCGGCACGCCATAGCGCAGCG
This sequence comes from Sideroxydans sp., assembly GCA_027310665.1. Lineage (GTDB taxonomy): Bacteria > Pseudomonadota > Gammaproteobacteria > Burkholderiales > Gallionellaceae > Sideroxyarcus. The sequence goes on from DAIDAJ010000053.1 coordinate 7,143, forward strand.
CGATCAACAAGGGAGCGATCCAAATCCACGGGAATTCGCCGTTGATCTGGAACGGATCGTCGTGCTCGAAAAAAATCCCCGCGGCGATGACGCCCAGCGTGATCACCACGACTTCCAGCCACATCACCCGCCTGTGGTGCACAGGGGCCAATGCGGCATGGAAACGCGCAAAGAACTTGTCTGATATGTTTCTGAATGCCACGGGATGATTACTCTATGGATGCGTCGGACAGCATCTTCCTGATCAGTTCCTGCGCGACGGCGCTCAATGCATCGCGGCTCCAGCCGCTCTTGCTGCCGGCAGAGCTCCACACGACGCGGTCCCCATCCTTGAGGTCGATGATCTGCAGCGTCATGCCCACCGCGGGCTCTCCGTCGACCCCGACCTTATAGTGCCACTCTTCCACCGTACCCGTTACCGCATAGCGCACGCCCTGCTCACGTGCCCAGTTCATCGCATCGATCACCACCTTGCGCTCGGCAGGCTCGAACAGGCTGTCCTGGTTCAACGCCGGCGGGTAGCTGCGCAGATTGGCGACACCGCGGGCGCGCAACAGCACGTCGACCAGCGCTTCCGCGCGCAAGCCCGCCTGCGGCACGTCGGTATGATTGACGACAGGCAGCAATGCCCATTTCGCATCGCGTTCCAGCGGCTTGGAGTTATGGTTCTGATCCATGACCGCGCATGACGCGAGCATGGATATCATGAGCAGGATGCCAAGTTTGATAGCTTTCATTTCATTTCCCCCTGGGTGAGTTTCCAATAGTAATAATAATCAGTCGATAAAATACCGGTAGTTCAATTTGAATTCACGTATCAAGCCGTTGACGAGATTTGCGCCGCCGCGTACCTGGCTGAGGGTCAGGGAGAGCTGGTCGCGGCCGACAACCGAGCCGGCCAGACCGAGCATCGCATTATAGCCCTGCCCGCTCAGGTCATTATTGGTCGCACAGCCGTCCACATAGGGACGCCATGCATAAGTATAGACGCGCCGGTTGAGTTCGCCGGTTCCGAAGCACGCCCCGTAGATATTCATATTGTCCGGCAACGGAAGCATGGCATTGGCGACAGGATTGAAGTTGGTATGGATGCCGATCACCCTCACCTTCCAGTTCGGGTATTCGGTGCGGATCTGGTGGCCGAGCTCCATGGAAAGATGGTTGCCGCTCCCCAGAAAATCCCCGGTCTGGCTGTAGTATCGCGCCCAGCCCGGCTCGATGTTGAAATAATCGCGCTTGCTGAAGTCATAAAGCAGCCCGGTACTGACCTGGTCGCGCATGCCGAAGACCATCAGATCGTTGGACTCGTCGGCAGTGGCGTTGACTTCCAGTCCGAGCTGCAGACGGAGGCGCGGAAGAACGGCCATTTCGTGCTTCACTTGCGATTCGGTGACGTTCGCATATTCGTTCCTGCGCCGCACGGCGATCTCCGTATCGCCAAAGGCGCCGTGGTTGCTCAGCGCGATGCCGGTGACCTTTTCATTGTGCGGGTCGTTGGTCATGACCGAGTCGGGATCGTTGGACTCGCGCATCTTCTGGTATTCGACTGCAAAACGCGTGCCCTGGGCGATGGCAGTCTCGAACCGGGTGCTCTGAACGTAGCGATGCAAACCGCCAAACTGATTGTCCTGCAGTTCCAGGTCGATAAAGCTCGCGGCAGGCAACACGTCTTCAACCAGATGCTGATAGGCGTCATCATTGCCCGGATCGTCCTCCAGTCCCCGGAACACGATGGACTGTGCATAGCGGATCTGCTCGGTCGCGATCGCCGCATCGTGGCGGACCAGCATCGGCATGCCGTCGGGCTGCTCCGCAAGAAAGCCCGCGAGGCGCCCGGTATCGTCTTCCGCCGCGGCAACGGAAACGTCGGCCCATAACGGACGGCTGAGCGTCTGGCCGTAGCGCTGCCACAACCAGGCCTTGGCGTTTGCAGACTGCTCCTTCGAAATGGCCCATCCCAGCACCAGCTCATCGGTCATGCGGTCCACGGCCGCGTCGTGCTTGTTCAGGGAGTTTGCCCATTCCAGCGTCATCTCGTCGGCCTTGCGATCCGTCACGGCATCGCGGTCAAGCAACCTGTCCTGGCGCAATACCGAGCGCACCAGCGCGAGATCGGGATCGCCGGGACGATTCAGTATCGACAAGCGCGCCGCCGCCAGCATGTCGTTCGAGAAAGGGAGTTTCACCGGCTTTGCGGACAAGGCGGCGCGCAACTGCAACCAAGCCTGTCTGCGCACGCGATCGGCCATGCCAATTTGCCGGTCCTGCTCAAGCGCATCCGCAAAGTTCACGAGCCAGAGGAAATCCTGCCCGCCCTGCCTGAACTGGCGGCCGTAGTAGGCCACCGCGCGCGACGGCTGGTCGAGCACCTGGTATGCGGCGGCCAGCGCCCCCCAATAGGCCGGATTCTGCCGACCTCCGCGAGCTTCGACTTGCGCCACCATCTCGCGCAGGGCCGGGCGGTCGTGCGAATCGATGAAGAACCAGAGGATGGCATTGGTGGTATTGGCATCGTTCGGGGCGATCGCGGCGGCATGGCGGAAATCCGCGCGCGCATCCTGGAAGGCGCCCGTCGCCTGGAAGAACTGCGCACGTAGCACATAAAAACGCGAGCTGCCGGAGAGATCCACTTTGGAGTCGGCCGCAACGAGCGCAAACAGCCGCTTTTGCGCCACAAGGTCGCCCTTTGCGGCGTAGATTTCCAGTGCCCGCAACAACAGGTCGCGGTCGCCGAACCGCCGGTAACCCAATTCCGCCAGGGCCGCCTGCTCGTCCTGCCGGGTATCGCCGAGCAGATAGATCAGGCGGCTGATGTCCTCCCTGGCAAGTTTTCCGGCCGATGCGAGGCGACGGTAGTCTTGCGTGGCCTCGCTGTCCAGCTGCAACTGCCATGCCAGATCGGCCAGCAGCTTCCAGTAGGAATAATCCTTCTCATCGACATTGATGCGGTTCTTTTGCAGCAGCTCATAGGCTTTCCGGTATTCGCCTTTCCTCAAATACAGGTTGGCGACTTTCATCGCCCATTCTGAACGGGGTCCCTGGCTCTTGAGCAGGCGCGCATACAGCACGCCGGCACGCTCGTCATCCCCGCTCCGCTCCGCCAGGCGCGCGGCGATCTCCAGTTGCAGCGGAAGATGATCGGCGGCATAACGCGCTTCGAAGTACTTGATGCCTTCCTGCTGCCGCCCGGTCTGTTCGAACATGTCCGCGATGTTTTGCCACTGGGCGGCATCCGGCTGTTGCCTCGTGGCCATGAGCTTCCACGCATCCAGCAGCGCGTCGTAATCGCTCTGGGCCGGCGCCAGCCTCAATACGGCCAACAGTGCTTCCCGGCTGTCGTCGTTGCGCAGCAGCCATTTCCATTCGCGCAACGCGATGTCGGGCTTGTTGGTCCATTCCGCCACCTGTGCCAATCGCTTGTGCCATATCCTGTCCTTGGGCACCTGGCGCACGGCAGCCGCGGCCACTCGAAACGCCTCGGCCAGATTGTTATTGCCGACAAAGACATCGAACGCGAGCTGGTAGTGTCTTTGATTGTACGGACGGATGCCGTCGATGACGTCCTGCGGCTGTATCGTATCGTCCGCGTTCGCGTTCGCGATTCCGATCAGCCCGAGATCGATCTTCTGCAGCCACGCCAGGACAGGCTCCAGCCATGAGAGGTGCAGCAGCTTCTTGGCGTAATGGACGGCACGCGGCTGGTCGTTGGCGGCGCGTGCGGTCTGGACCAGAAAATAGAGCGTCTCGGTATCGTCCTCGAGATTGCCCAGATGCTGGTCTATCGCCTTCATCGCCTGGCTGTACAGCCCGCCTGCCATCAGGGCACGTATGCCGGACATCAGGAACCTGCGCTGTTTCGCCAGCGAACTCTCCTTGTGGCGGGCGATGAAATACAAATGGGCCGCAAGCTCATAGTCCCCGTCGCTGCGCACCCGGGCCGCAGTCTCCGCGAACCAGTCTGCCGGCATGGTCGCGGAGGCATCTGAGAGGGTCCGATAAAGCAGCGCAGCGATACCGCTCTCGTGCAATTGGTCCGCTTGTCCGGCAAGGTACGCCAGCGTGGGAGCGGGCCACTCGCGCCCGAGCAGTTTCATGAAAGCGGCAGTGCGTCGTCGCCCAAGTTCTGCCTGCTGCGGCGTGTCCTTCGGGCTCTGCAGATATAGCCTGGTCAGGTATTTGTAGTGGATCAGCAAGCCTCTCGACTGCCAGACGGGCGAGTCGCTTTTCAATGCCGGATCGATGAGTTCGGCGATTCCATCCGTCTCGCCGAGAAATACCCTGTGCTCGGCAAGCAGGATGCGCAGTTCCAGGTTGTGCGGATCGGCCTTCAGCAGGTTGGTGAGATAACCGACCGTCAATGGATCGCCCAGCCGCTGCTGCGCCGCCTGCCGCAGCAAGTCCTGTTTCGGAAAGATCATCACCAGCGGGATCAGCACGACCACGGCGAAACCGGCCAATGCCCAATTGGACATCAGGCGCGGCCGCTCGATGCCTAGCTTACCGCGGGCAGTAAATTCGTAGCTCGTCGATTGCATGGTTCTGTATGGAAAAATGGCTGACGCCGTTGCCCCTGGAATCCGCCTTGATCGCAAGGCCATCGGCACGCACCGTGCACCGCGTGCCCAGTGCCAGGTCGAACTTCAAGGGAACCTGTCCGTCGAGTGTCAGCACCAGTGTCTTGCCGTCCGCAGCGGCGGTAGACTTCAAATGCGTAACGCGCGCGTTGGCGGATACCAGATACGGCAGGGCCGCCGGAGATCTGCTGAAACGGATATTCGCTTCACCGGCAGCGAGATGCAGGTATTGACCGTCCCGATAGCGATTGAAGCCGGCCACTTCAGTTTTGCCGTCGAGAATCGGTTGTCCGAGTGCCAGCGGCGCGCGCAGTTCGTGCACATCCCCCGCGCCGCGCACCAGCCAGCCGTCGCGCGTGCGTGCCACGACCATGCTGTTGAAATCCAGCACCTTGCGGATGTAGTCGGAGACATGGACCGGTGTGGTCTCCTGCGACATGGCCCACTTGAAGACCCTGTCGAGCGCGCGCAGCGATGCCGGCTTGCTGGCTGAATAGGAGTGGAAATAGATATCGATCGGCTTCAACCGATACGGCGCATCGGTCAACTCGAAGGTCTCGATGACCCGCTCGAAACCGTAGAACGGACCGGTCCAGTCATTGGTATAGACATTCTCGTTCTGGTTCGGCGCATAGATCTGAAAATTCTTGCCCTTGGTGACACCCAGTGGACCCACCAGTGTCAGGCTCGGAAAGCTGCGGGTGATGGTCGTTTCGCCGCCATTCATGCTCAATATTCCGATGCGATTCGCGAGTTCAAGCGCGTCCGCACCCACGTTGCAGTCGCCGGTCCAGAGAAAGGTCATCACTTTCTTGCCGGGCGGGGCCAGCCGGGATTCGATATAGGCGATCGAGCCCGGAATCTCCTTCTGCAGGTCGAAAGTGTAATTCGGCATATTGAGGTGATAGTCCTCATTTTCCGGATTGCTCGCGGCCTTTCTCCACTGGAAAGGATGCGAGTAGGAATGGCTGCCGATCTCGACCTGCGGCAGCGCGAAGATCTCGCGTGCGATCTTTTCCAGGGCGGGCGACTGGGCCGGATAAAGTCCATCCGGCGCGATCTCGCCCTGAATGACCGAGATGGTCGAGGGCAAGGGGTATTTCTTCAGTATCTGCTGGAGCAGCACTTCGCCCGAATAGGGTGATCCGGAAAACTCGCCCTTGCTTACAAAGCCGTCGCCGTCCATGTGCACCATCAACATCCGCCTGCCACTCTCGGTCGTCACGTCCGGTACGGGCATTTCCGGCAACTTGAGCGCACGCCTCAAAAATTCGATTGGATTGATCACCCATCGCATATTGATGCCGGAATCCTTCGCCTTATTGGCGAGGCTGGGCAACTCCACCAGTGCATGCGGATAGAGTGCATAGCCGCCCCAAGGCGTCAGCGCGACCGCGTCCTGGGTTTCGCCGCGATCGTTCGCTAGCGTCAACAGGGATTTCCCGGTCTGGACATGCAACGGAAAGAAGGCCGCGCGATCCAGGATAGGCTGCGTTTCAAAACCGACCAGGGGGTCTTGCTGGACGACGTGCAGGCGCGTGCGTTCATTGGTCGCCGACGTAAACTGCACGCCGAGCTGTCCGGCGTCGACATTGTCAAACAGGAATTCGCACTCGCCCAGAACGACAACCGGCACGCCGGTATCGATCTGCTTCTTCAGCCAGGCAGCCAGAACGCTGCCCTGTTTGCCTATCGCATTGTCCAGCCAAACCACGACACCGGCGTAGCGCCCCGCCAGCGGTTCGGCAGGAAGCGCGCCGCGGCCGTCCAGGTATTCGACGCTGTATCCCAGATAATTGAGCGGCATGGTGCCGTAATTCAACCCGCTGGTATTGATCAGGTCATATTCGGTGTCCGCGTTGTCGTGAACCATCAGGATCTTGCGCGGCATGACCTCGATCTTGCCCACGCCCAGCATGTTCAGTTCCGGATTCGTCACCCAGGGAATGAATCCCAGGTCGCCGATCTTGGCCGCCGTCTCGCGCGCGAGGTAGCGCTTTCCGGGCGGCACATAGTCGATGGATATGACCGGCAGCTTGTATTCCTGCGTGACCCGTTTCAATTGTCCCAGCAGCCATTCGCGGTCGGCGGCAAGCACGGTCCCGTATTTTTGCTGCGTCTGGTTCCATTGCTGGAACAGCGACTCGACGGCCACCGCAAACACGTCCTGGTGAACCTGCGGCAGGATCTCGAACCCGCGGTTGAAGATCAGCCGGGCTTGCGGGTAGCGCTTCTTCAGCTCGCGTATCACCGCGACCAGCCCGGCTTCCTGGCTGGCCCGGGCCGCTGGCGTCTTGGCAAAACGCTGGTAGGAATCGAGCGTATCCAGGAAGAATCCGTGATAACCCGCATCCCACAAGGGCTTGATGGCGTGCTCGACAAAGAATGCGGGCCACTCCGGGCGCGACTGATCGAGCACCACACTGCCCCACTCGGCGTCCTGCCCCAGCTTCCAGGCATCTGGAATATCCTTCAGATAGGCGCGATCCGGGGAAACCTCCCCCAGGGAGACATAGGCGAACAAGGCCGTCTTGTCGTTGGCATACGGCTTCGGATCCGGGACATGCAACGGCTCCACCACCACCACATCGAACGCGTGCAACTCGTCCCACGGCGGATTGTCTCCGTAGAACATGGCGACGTTCGGCTGGGACGCGAACGCCAGGGAAGACGTCAGCATCAGCACATGGAAAATCCCCAACCGGCACCGCGCAAAGATCGATCTAAGGCGGCTCACGCTGAGTATTCGAGGAGTTGTTTCAGGCCTTCGGCCAACGGAGTCATGGCCGGAGGATCAAGCTGTTCGAGCATCTTGCGCGGCGATGCACTGGAATGGCGGATATCGCCCATCGCAGGCGGCGCATGCTCAATGGCGGGCGTGCGCGCCGCGCATTTCGCCAGCGCGCCGATCAATTCCAGCAACGTCACGCTGTGCCCGGTGGCGATATTGCATACCCCAGTCGTGGCATTTTTCAGCGCATTCAGGTTCAGGCGGGCGACATCCTTGACGAAGATGAAATCCCGCGTCTGCCCGCCGTCGCCGTACACGCGCAGCGGGTCGCCCTTGGTGATCGCGGAAGCGAACCGGCTAATCACCCCGGCATAGGCAGAGGAAGGATCCTGGCGCGGTCCGTAGACATTGAAGTAGCGCAGCCCGAGGGAAGAAAGCGAATACAGCGCGTGATACAGCGCGGCATACTGGTCGTTGATGCTCTTCTCAAGCCCGTAGGGAGACAGCGGCGCAACCGTGGATGTTTCGTCCAGCGGCAGATGCTCGGGGGCGCCGTACACCGCCGCACTGGAAGCATAGACGAACCGGCTCACCTTGGCGCGCCGCGCCCCGTCCAGCACCTTAAGGAAACCGCTGATGTTGTGCTGGCTTGAGCCGAGCGGATCGGTCACTGAAGCAGGCACCGAAACCTGCGCGGCCAGATGGAGTACATGGGTGATACCGACGAGCGCCTGGTCGACTGCAGACGTATCGCGGATATCGCCGTTGATCACTTTCAGACGGGGATGGTCTGGCAGGTTCGCGCGCTTGCCTGAAGTGAAATTATCCAGCACGCTGACCTGCGCACCGTCGGCCAATAAGGCTTCAACACTATGCGAGCCGATAAAGCCTGCACCACCCGTGACCAGAACATGCATTTGTGACATCGATCCTTACCTATTGACGTATGCCTTGAGAGTTTTTCGATAATGCATTCTTCGAACCAAGACCAGCTGGCAGAGTTTTTGGCATCATTTCCCCGGCAAATTTAATTGACTTAATGATTAATAGCAATGACCATGCCATCGATTGAAAATTGCCATAACCCATTGCCTGCAGAGAAGATCAGGCGACCTTCGCAAGCGACCCGGCGACATGTGACAAATTACTGACGCAGGATGACTATTAGTCGACTGGCTTGGTACGGCATCACTAAAGGCATGCCGCCCCTATCGTTCCATCCTTCAGTGACTATAGCAGCGGAGCTGCTGGGAGAATTCACGCAGGGCATTGATGCCGCTCTCTTCCGCGCGCCTGCACCAGTTTTCCAGCTTCTGTGCTAGCTGTTCTTTCGACTCACTGGACCGGTTCGCCAACAGGACCAATTCCTGGCGCATCGAGTAGATGGTCTGGAATACGGCGCTGGACTGGACCGCCTGCTTGAGTGCCAGCCGCTGCCTTTCGGGCAGGTAGTTTTCGTCGACCTTCAGCCAAAGCTTGATCGCTTCTCGCATCCCCCTGGCGTGCTGCGCATGGATCTCGCGTGCGCGCTGCAAGCGGTGGATCTCGTTATTCGCCGTTTCCCGCAACGATCTGGCGAACCTGCCCATCACTTCGTATTGGTGATAGACGATGGATTGCAGTGTTTCCGCATCGCATTGAACCTTGGCCGGATTGGTGCGCACCTTGGGCGCGACCTTTCTCACCCTGGCCAGGCCCAACATCGAGAGGATGCGGATATACATCCAGCCGATGTCGAACTCCCACCATCTGACCGAAAGCTTGGCCGATGCGCTGTAGGCGTGGTGATTGTTGTGCAACTCCTCGCCGCCGACCAGCAGTCCCCAACCGACGATATTGCGCGAAGTGTCGTTCGTCACGAAACTGCGAAACCCCAAAAGTGCCCGACGCCGTTGATGACGCCGGCCGCAAAGAACGGGATCCACAGCATCTGCACCGCCCAGATCGTGATGCCGATCGGGCCGAACAGGATCACATCCATGAACAGCATGATCGTTATGCCCAGGCTGT
>DAIDAJ010000017.1 GCA_027310665.1 Sideroxydans sp.
CCCGGAGCGCACCCGCGTCCTGCTCTCGGGGCGGCATGAAGGCGTCGGCAATGTCATGGCAGCCACGCTGGGCATCGTCACCCCGTTCTGTTCCTGTTCTGCCGTGCCGCTGTTCATCGGCTTCGTGCAGGCCGGCGTGCCGCTGGGCGTGACGTTCAGCTTTTTGATCTCCGCGCCCATGGTCAACGAAATCGCGCTGGCGCTGCTGTTCGGCCTGTTCGGGTGGAAGATCGCCGCCCTGTACATGGGACTGGGCTTGTCGATCGCGATCGTCGCCGGCTTCATCATCGGCAAACTGAAAATGGAACATCATCTGGAAGACTGGGTGCGCAACATGGCGCGTACACAGGCAACGGTCGGCGCGGATGCGCTGACCTTGCCGGACCGGATCGACGCCGGGTTCGCCAGCGTGCGCGAGATCGTCGGCAAGGTGTGGCTGTATGTGCTGGCCGGTATCGCCATCGGTGCGGGCATACACGGCTATGTGCCTGCCGATTTTATGGCCGGTTTCATGGGCAAGGAAGCCTGGTGGTCGGTGCCGCTTTCCGTATTGATCGGCGTGCCGTTGTACAGCAACGCCGCAGGTATCATCCCCATCGTCGAGGCGCTGCTGGCCAAGGGCGCGGCACTCGGCACGGTCCTCGCATTCATGATGAGCGTCATCGCGCTGTCGCTGCCGGAGATGGTGATCCTGCGCAAGGTGCTAAAGCCGCGCCTGATCGCCACCTTTGTCGGCGTGGTAGCGATGGGTATCATGCTGGTCGGCTATGTGTTCAACGCGGTGGTGTGAACATGTCTTACTGTGCCAATCCGCCTGATGATGCGCCCGTGATCAGTTTGACGCTGGCGGGCACGGGTGAACCGTTGCTGCGCATGGAAAAACGCCTGTCCTGTGCGGCAGGCGGCGCAGGTATCCGGCTGATGCTGGACATACGCAAGGATATCGACGCACTCGACATTCCCGAGGCGGAAACGCCGCTGGTATTGTATGAGGGGAAAATGATCTTCAGCGGATTGCCGCGTACGGAGGAAATCGAAGCGTGGCTAAAGAAAAGATTTGAATATCCGACTGCGCTGCCCGGAATCCGGCAGCGCGATTCAAGCAAAAGAGATAGCAACATGAAAAATATCAAAGTCCTCGGCACCGGCTGTGCCAACTGCAAGACCACACTGAAGCTGATCGAAGAAGCTGCCAAAGCAAAAGGCGTGGCGGTCGAGCTGGAAAAGATCGAAGACCTCCAATCCATCATGTCCTACGGCGTGATGTCCACACCTGGCGTCGTGGTGGATGGCAAGGTGGTGCATGCCGGCGGGGTGCCGAGCCGCGACAAGATCGCAGGCTGGTTGTGAACGCCATGCACAGCACCGACCCCGCGGCATTCCATGCGCGATTGAAAGGCTCGTTCACGGGCATGCTGCAATGGCAACAGCTCGACGCATTGTGGGGGAGAGTCAAATCCGGCACATGGTATTTCTACCAGCTGGGTGAAGAACTGCCGATCACCCCGCTGAGCGGCGATGAACTGGCGCGCCGCATCGATGCGCTGGATGCGTTGCTGCACAGGGATCATGACTACAACTATTGCGGGATCGTCTACGCCGACGATGCCGAGCAGCCGACGCTGATCAAGGTCTACGACCCGAACAACATGGGTTCGTCCTGCAGCGGCAATGCAGCACCTTCACCGCCCGGCTGGATACTCAGCACGACTCCGCCCGCACTGATCGAGACCCACGCGCCAACGCCCAACAACCGCCGACGCTGGTGGCAGCTTTTTGCGAAGTGAGGACGCCATGAGCGAATCGAATCAGAAAATGATCTTCCATGTAAGTACCGCACGCATCGACGCGCACGGCAGTCTGGCGCAGTGCAAGTCGGCAAAAATCACACTGGATACCGATCTCGCCGGTCGTGCGGATGCCTTCAATCCCGCCGAACTGCTGCTGGCGGCACTATCTGCCTGCATCATCAAGGGCATCGAGCGCGTGACGCCGATGCTGAAATTTTCCCTGCGCGGCGTGGAAGTGCGCGTGGAAGGCGTGCGGCAGGATGTACCGCCGAAGATGGAGTCCATCACTTATGAGATCATCGTGGATACCGACGAGAACGAGCGGCGGCTGGAACTGTTGCACGACAACATCAGAAAATATGGCACGGTATTCAATACCATCGCACCGGGCACGCAACTTTCCGGCACGTTGCACAGAAAAACCCTGACATAACACTAAAAATCTAATCCCTCTTGGCACACTCGTTGATTATGGAGAAATGTTACTGGCAACAAACCGCATTGAGCGTATTACTCGGCATCAGCCTGGCCGGAATTGCACAGGCCAGCGATCTGACGGATCTGCTGCGGCAGACACTCGACAACCCGGGGATTTCGGCACGTGAACTGCAATCGCAGGCAGCGAGCGAGGATGCGACTGCGGCGAACATGCGTTACTTCGGGCAAGCCAGCGTGTTCGCCGGGCAAACCCGTTACGAGTCTCCCAGGATAGTGGGAGTCTTTGCGCCGGGCGTCACGCCTTTACCCGTACCGGTATCGAACGACATCACCCAGTACGGCGTCAATTATCACTTGCCGGTAGACGTGTTCGGGAGCATTGCCGCGGAACGTCAACAGGCGCAAGCAGGCAAGGAAACCGCACAACTGCTTGAACGGCAGGAAACCCTGCTGCGACTGCACCAGACCTTGGGCGCTTATGTACGCCTGCAGGCCTTGGCAGCCCAGTCACAGGCATTGCAGGCCGAGCAGAAGCAACTGGAAGTGTATGCAGACCGTGTACGGGAGGAAGTGAAACTGGGGCGTACGGCCAAGATTGACCTGAGCCTGGTTCAAAGCGACCTGGCCCGCCTTGCTGCACAGCAGGCCATTTTTGTCGGCAATCAACGCGCCGCCCTGGCAGCGCTCAAAGCTTCAGCCAATGCAGCCGAGCCCGCAATCAGCGCCAATATTGGCGTCCCGGCATTGCAAAATACCGATGCACAGGCAAGCCTGCCCGTGCTATTGGCCAAAGAACAGGAAAGTGCCGCTGATGCAGCCAATCAAAAAGCACACCGCAATCTTTACCCTGCCTTCAGCGTCGATAGTCAATACGCCAACTTTAATGGCGGGGGCCTGGCGACACAACCTCACAATATATGGTCGGTCGGTATCAACATGAATATCCCCATCGACCCGGTCGGTATGAAGAGTGCGTCGGCAGCATCGCAGCGCGCCCAGGTTGCACAACAGCAGGCTCAGGCCGCGCAAGCCGATACGATCGCTCAGCTTGCCACCCTGGAAGCGAATTATCAGTCCGCCCTAGGCAACGCCAGCGCGCTTGCCGCCGAAGTGGAACACCGTCAGGAGGTCGTTACGATCCAGCGCGAAAAATGGCGACTCGGTGCCAGCACCATGGACGAGCTCCTGTATCAGGAACGCAATCTGCTTGATGTTCAGTATGCATATGCAGATGCACGCGCCCAGGCGGCAACAGCGTGGTCGGGCATGCAAGTCCTGCTCGGCACTCCCTCCGCCGAATACATCCACTCCCTGGAAATCACACCATGAAGATGAAAAAAATCATTCCCGTTTCGGTTTTTGTATTGCTGCTCATTGCTGCCGCAGTGTTCCTGGTGCGACATCAGCATCAGGTGTTGTCAGCCGAAGTACCCCCCTCTGCCTGGGCGGCCGTGATTCAGGATCGTACCCTGGCGGATGAGGAAACGCGCCTGACACGTCCCGCCATGGCCGACGTGGAAGCCGTGAACGAAAGCGTTCTGTCCAGCCGCCTGTCGGGCTATGTCGTGCGCATGCCGCTCTTTGAAGGAAGCCGTTTCAAACGCGGCGACTTGCTGGCAACGATCGAGATGAGCCAGTCCGACAGCAATCGGTCCCAGGGAAATTCGCTCAAGACCGACCTTGCCGCTGCCGAAAGTACCTTGCTGGTGGAACAGGATCGATTGCAGCGATCGCAAAAGCTTTTCCAGATCGGCGGTGTTTCCCTGGAACAAGTGCAGGTAGCTGAAGCGTCTATGGCTGCCGCGCAAACCCGTGTAACCGTCGCACGGGAGAACTTCCGTAATGCCACTCTGGTGGCACCCTTCGATGGCGTGGTTGCCGCGCGCCTGGCGCAACCGGGAGACATCGCCACCCCGGGCAAACCGCTATTGCGCGTAGTCGCACTGGGACCGCAGCGGGTGCTGGTGGATGCGCCGGAAACAACTTCGGTAGGCGGATTGCTGCTGAACGGCAAAGTCTATCCCGTGCGTCCATGGCCGGAAGCCACCGGGCAGGGATTGCGCCGCTGGGAGGCCCGAATAGCCGGACTGACGCCGGGCAGCAAAGTGGATGTAAACATCGTCAGCTTTTCTGGAAAGGGAATATTCATTCCCGGCGATTGCATGATCAACAACGACGGCAGACGCGCCGACCTGGTGCGACTGCCGGCTAACGGCACGGACAAGGCCACGGTGCAAAGCGTCGACCTGCTCGCCGGCGGAATCGAGGGGGCGGTAGCGACATCCGGCAATCTGGCCGGAGTACGAGTTGCCTGTTCCAGCGCGGACGTACTCAACCGTCTGGCCGGCGGCGCGCCTTACAACATCTCCGGAGCCCGCTGAGCCATGTTCGAGTTCTTCTACAAGCGCCCCTTGCTGATGGGCGTGATCCTGGCGATCGGTTCGGTGCTCGGCGTGATCGGTTACATCAACATGCCGCGCAACATGTATCCCGATGTGGATCGCCCCTCCGTCACCGTGATTACCCAGCTCCCCGGTGCTTCGGCACTGACCGTGGCGCAGCGCGTTACCCGTCCGATCGAGCAGCAACTCTATACGCTCGCCGATGTGCGCGATGTGCAAAGCATCAACAAGAACGAAGTCTCCATCGTCACCGCCGAGTTCGAGTACACCAAGGGACTCGACCGTTCGCTGCTGGATGTGAGCAATGCACTGACACAGGCTCGGGCGGCATTGCCGCCCGAAGCCGGGGCGTCCAGCGAATACGCCGTGGGTTCTTTCATCAACCCTGTGCTGACGCTCGCGCTGACGCCCAAGCCGGGCAGCGGCCTGACGCTCGACCAAATACGCCTGCTGGCTGAGAACGACATACGCACGACGTTTCTGACCCAGCCCAACGTGTCCAACGTCGACATTTTCGGCGGATACCAGCCTGCGGTGCGCGTGGACTTCGATCCGCTCAAACTGGCGCGCTATCGCATCGACCCGGCAACGCTGCAGGGACTGATCGCTCGCATTGACCGCGATTACCCGGTGGGCACCGCGCAGGGCGAGAACCATATGCTGACGCTGACGGTCTATGGCGAACGCAACAGCGTGGACGCGCTGCGCACCCTGCCCCTGACCGGCGGTCTGACCCTGGGCGATGTGGCCAGCATCAGCCTGTCTTCTGCGGAACGCTATTCCGCATTCCATAGCAAGGCAGGCTCGGCGATTGCGGTCGCCATTCAACGCGCACCCGGCGGCAGTGTGCAAAACACCATCAACGGCGCAATGACAGTCCTGCCCGATGTGCAAGCCCGTTTCCCCAACATCGACTTCAGCGTTGCGGATACCCAGGGACCGCTGATCGAAATGTCGAACAGCAACATGATCGAGGCGCTGCGCGATGCGGTGATATTCGTGGCGCTGGTCATCCTGCTGTTTCTTGCCAACTGGCGTGCAGTGGTGACCGCGCTGATCAGCATCCCGCTGGTTTTTTTGCTCACGCTCGCGGTATTGTGGCTCACCGGCAAGGAACTCAATGTGCTGGTAATGACCGGCATCATCCTGGCGCTGGGCATGCTGGTGGATGATGCCGTCGTGGTGCTGGAAAACATCGAGCGCCATTTGGGCGAACTGCACGAGAATGTGCAGACTGCCGTCCACAACGGGACGCAGGAGGTGCTGTCTCCGGTCTTCATCGGAACCATCGCCACCGCCGTGGTGATCGCACCGCTGATGTTTGTCGGCGGCTTCCCGCAACAAGTCTTCAGCCATCTGATTTTTCCCGTGCTGATTGCGGTGTTCGTTTCGTATTTCCTGGCTGTCACGCTGATTCCGCGCATTTCGATGTTCTGGTACCGCAACGGGCTTCCCCCCAAATCACGCTGGGAACAGGCCATCGAACGTGGCTACCAGCGCTTCGTCGGGCCGGGTGCGGGGCTTTATACCGGTCTGTTGCACTTCGCCTTCGGCGGCCGTACCGTGCGGCGCGTGATTTTCCTGCTCCCTGCCCTGGCATTGCTGATATTCAGCGCGCGCACCGTGCTGCCTTTGATCGGGCGCGAAGCGCTGCCGCCGATGGATACCGGCATCGTGCGCGTGCACGTCAAGTTTGGCGGCAACGTCACCGTACAGGATGCCGATGCGCGCCTGAAGTCCTTTGAGCAGTCGCTCGACC
>DAIDAJ010000032.1 GCA_027310665.1 Sideroxydans sp.
GAAACTGGTGGGTCGGGCGAGATTCGAACTCGCGACCAACGGATTAAAAGTCCGCTGCTCTACCGACTGAGCTACCGACCCCTCCCAAAAGGGAGCGCGCATTATACGGGTTTGACCTCGACTGTCAAACGAACCGGCAGAAGGCTATTCACTGCGATAGCGCGTGGAATCTGGCACTCCGGCTGATTGAAATCCTTCCCGGCGCAACCGGCACGAATCGCAGCGGCCGCAGGCGCGCCCGGCCTCGTCGGCCTGGTAGCAAGATACCGTGAGTCCGTAATCCACGCCCAGCCGCACTCCCTGCCGGATGATTTCCGCCTTGGTCAGGTGCAATAGCGGCGCATGCAATGTCAGGGGCTTGCCTTCCACTGCCGCCTGGGTCGCCAGATTCGCCATACGCTCGAACGCAGCGACATATTCCGGGCGGCAATCGGGATATCCGGAATAATCCACCGCGTTCACGCCGAAGAAGATGTCTTGCGCATGCAACACTTCCGCCCACGCCAGGGCAAGCGACAACATGATGGTGTTGCGCGCCGGAACGTAAGTGACCGGAATACCGCTGCTTGCATGCTCCGGAACAGCGATGTTTGAATCGGTCAGGGCCGAACCGCCGAACCCGGTAAGATCGATATTCAATACACGGTGCTCACGTGCTCCAAGCGCCTGCGCCACTTTTTGTGCGGCAGCAAGTTCAGCATGATGCCGTTGCCCGTAGTCAACGCTCAGCGCGTAGCATTCGAAACCCTGTTCTCGCGCCATCGCCAACACCGTTGCGGAATCCAGGCCTCCCGACAGTAATACCACCGCTCGTTTCATCTTCAACGCCCCGCCTCGTTACCCCACAGCAGTTTGTGCAACTGCACCTGCAAGCGTACCGGCAAGCGGTCACGCAATATCCATTCCGCCAGATCCCTGGCGGCGAGTTGCCCTTGCGCAGGCGAGAACAGCACCGCGCAGTGCCGCGTCAACTCCCGCTCCTCCAGAACTTGTTTCGCCCATTGGTAATCCGACTCGTCGCACAGCACGAACTTGATCTCGTCGTGCGGATTGAGATGCGCCAGATTGCTCCACAGATTTTTCTGAACTTCGCCGGATGCGGGCGTTTTGATGTCCAACACTTTCATCACCCGTGCGTCCACACCGCTCACATCCAGCGCTCCGCCCGTTTCAAGAGAAACGTCATAACCTGTGTCGCATAGTGCTCGCAACAGGATCAAACAATTCTTCTGCGCCAGCGGTTCACCGCCGGTGACGGTGACATAACGAGGTGCATAACCGGCCACCTCTGCCATGATCGCTTGCAGCGTCATGGTCTGCCCGCCGGTAAACGCATAGGCCGTATCGCAATAGGTACAACGCAACGGGCATCCGGTCAGCCGCACGAACACGGTCGGCAAACCGACACGACTGGTCTCGCCTTGCAACGAATAAAATATCTCGCTGATGCGCAATGACTCGCTGCCGATGTGCGACATGATTTTGGAAAACTACTTGATAGTGGCAAGGCGTTTTTTTGCCTTGTCGGAAGCGTCGCTGCCCGGGAATTGGGAAATGAGCTGTTTAAGGGTCTTTCTGGCTGCCGTCTTGCTCTTCAATTCCAGCTGGCACTCCGCAATATTGAGCATCGCCTCCGCTGCGCGGGGATGATCCGGAAATTTGCTGACCAATGTCTCATAACTGTTCACGCAGTTCTTGTAATCCTTCAGCAAGAAGTAAGAATTACCCATCCAGTAATCTACGTTCGCCTCATGCACCGATTGCGGATAAGCCTTCAAGAACTCACTGAAGGCCGATGCAGCGCTCTGATAATTTTCGGCCTTGTAAAACGTATACGCGGCTTCGAATGCACGGTTCTCGCCCAACGGGTCTGTGGATACATCCTTGGAACCGTCGGCACGCCCGGATGAATTGACAGCAGCGGACTCACCCGCTTCGATGCGCCGCAGACGCGTATCCAGATCGACGTAGAAGTCCTTTTGCCGTTTCTCTGCATCTTGCAGGCCATGCACGAGTTCTTCGTTCTGCCCGCGCAGTTTTCGCAACTCGGTATTCAAAGCCTCCAGTTGCATCTGCAGATCAAGCGTGGAACGAACGAACTGTTCCTTGTCGGCCTCTGCCGAAGACAAAGCCTGCTCGAGTTTGGTGATGCGCCCATCCAGTTGTTGGATCTGTTTGCGTGCATCGTCATCCGCGAACAGTCCCGCCGCAGCGTGACTGCTCGCAACACACAGACAGATCAACAACCAGAAACGCATGGGCAAACGAATTATTTACTGGGGTAAACGATGTCTGCGCGACGATTCTGCGACCAGCACGATTCGTTATGCTCAACGCAGCGCGGCTTTGCTTCGCCGTAGCTGACCGTCTCGATCTGTGAAGCCTGGGCTCCGGACAGAACCAGCAGCTTCTTCACGTTATTGGCGCGACGCTGACCCAGGGCCAGGTTGTATTCGGTGCTGCCGCGCTCATCGGCATTGCCTTCCACGCGAACTTTGACGTCCTTGTTCTTGCCCAGATACGCTCCGTTCGCCTGAATTGCGGCACGATCCGAGTCCTGCACGGTATCCACGTCAAACGGGAAATATGCGCTACGAACTTCCGGAATTGCCGCGGCCGCGGCGGCTGCCGCGGCGGCTGCCGCATCAGCGGCTGTGGTTGTCTGTGCCGGTTCAGCCGCAGCGGTAGCAGGCGCGGCTGCGACCGGTGCCGGAGCGGGCTCGCTGATCGCCTCTTTCGGCTTTTCGCTGGCACAAGCAGCCAAAAGATTTACCAAAACAATACTCAGGATGATTTTCTTCATTTTTAATCTCCAATATTTACTATTTAAGGAAAGGGCCCCAGATCGGCTCACGTATATCACCGCGCTG
>DAIDAJ010000054.1 GCA_027310665.1 Sideroxydans sp.
GGCTGCAAAGGCAGCGAGGCGACGAATTCTTTAGGATCGAAGTTTGTGGTGTTCAAGGATGGATTCAAAGACCTGGTGGAACATGGCTTCGGTCAAGCGTTTGGTTTGCGTATTGTAGCGGCTGCAATGGTAGCTGTCATACAGCTTCGAACCGTCGGGCAGCGCGTGGCGTGCGTTGTGGGCGAATTTGAAATCTTTGACCTTCAGGCCGCTGGCGCGCAATACCGCTTCGTGTGCGATGGTACCCAGGGCAATGACCGCAGCGCCATTCGGCAAAGCTGCCAGTTCCTGTGCAAGGTAGCCGTTGCACTGCCTGATTTCGGCCGGTTCCGGCTTGTTCTGTGGCGGCAGGCACCGCACCGCGTTGGTGATGCGGCAGCCCTTGAGGGTCAGCCCGGGATTGGCTTGCTTGTTGGCATCCAGCGGCTCGGAGGCAGTCGCAAGGCCGTATTTATGCAAGGTGGAATACAGCAGATCGCCCGCATAGTCGCCTGTGAAAGGCCGACCGGTGCGGTTCGCCCCGTGCATCCCCGGTGCAAGGCCGACGATCAATAACGGCGTGCCGGCCTCGCCGAAGGAGGGTACTGGCTTTGCAAAATAACCCGGCTGCGCGGCTCTCACCTCGTCCAGAAAAGAGGCAAGACGCGGACACTGCCGGCAATCGGTGGAAAATCTGTTCATCGCTGTCTATTTCTACTCTATTGGAACCGCAGGGCATCGATCGGCTTGAGCAAGGATGCCTTGCGTGCCGGATACCAGCCGAAAAAAATACCAACTGCCGCCGCCACGCAGAAGGCCGTGATAATGGAAGTCACGGTCACCAGCACCTCCATATCCGCCAGTTTGCTCACTGCGATTGCCCCGCCAACGCCAAGAATGACGCCGACCAGGCAACCGACGACCGAGATGATAATGGCTTCCAGCAGGAATTGCAGCAGGATATCCTTGCCGCGCGCACCGATGGCCATGCGTATGCCGATCTCGCGCGTGCGTTCGGTGACCGACACCAGCATGATATTCATGATGCCGATACCGCCGACCAGCAGGGAGATCGAGGCGATCGCGCCCAGCATCATGGACATGACCTGTGCGGTTTCGGCAGCGGTGTTCGCCATTGCCGTCAGGTTGCGCACGGTAAAGTCGTTGTCCGCGCCTTCGCGGATGCGGTGGCGCTGGTGCAGCAATTCGTTGATGGATGTCTCCACCCTGGTCATCGCATCATCCGAATCGGCCTGTGCCATGATGAAGCGCACTGTGCCCCCGATGCGCGTGCCGAACAGCTTGCGCTGAGCTGTCGTCACCGGAATCAACACGGTGTCGTCCTGGTCGCGCCCGTCCAGGCTCTGCCCCTTGGCGCCCAGTACGCCGAGAACGACATACGGGCTGTTCTTGATGCGGATGGTCTTGCCGACCGGGTCTTCGTCGCCGAACAGGTTCTGCACCACGGTCCGTCCCAGCAGCGCCACCTGGGTCGCCGAACGGACATCTGAGTCGGAAAAAGGAAATCCTGCCGAGAGTTGCCAATCGCGCACCGTGAGAAAGCCTGGCGTGGTGCCGGTGATCTGTGTGCTCCAGTTGTTCGGGCCATACACCAGCTGTGCGGTGCCAGGCGAAGCCGGTGCGGCCGCATTGACCGAGGGCAATTCCTCGATGGCTTGCGCATCGGCAATGGTCAGCGTCGGCGACGCACCGCCGCCCATGCGGGCACCGCCGGAAGTCGTGGAACCGGAAAGGATGATGAACAGGTTGCTGCCCATGGAGGCGATGGATGCCTGCACCTGCTGCTGGGCGCCCTGCCCCACGGCCAGCATCAGGATCACCGCGCCTACACCGATGACCATACCGAGCATGGTCAGGATGGTGCGCAGCCGGTTCGCCCCCATCGCGGTCCAGGCTTCGCTGAGCATGGCGCTGATCATGAAGTCTGCTCCAGATGTTCCGGTACAGCGTGCTCGACTGCTCCGTCGTATACGATGCTCCCGTCGGAAAGACGCACCAGCCGTTGGGCATAGGCGGCGATGTCCGGCTCGTGCGTGATCAGGACGATGGTGATGCCGTCACGCTGATTCAGTTCGGTGAACATCGTCATGATCTCCTGGCTGGTATGGGTATCGAGATTGCCAGTGGGTTCGTCTGCCAGCAGCAGTTTGGGCTGGTTCACCAGTGCGCGCGCAATGGCAACGCGTTGCTGCTGTCCTCCAGATATCTGGTTGGGGCGCGAGCGCGCGTATTGTCCGAGACCGACTCTCGCGAGCATCTCATTCGCCCGTGCCAGGCGTTCCGCGCGCCGCATGCCGCGGTAGATCAGGGGCAAGGCAACGTTGTCTTCCAGGCTCGCTCTCGGCAAGAGGTTGAACCCCTGGAACACGAAGCCGATCACCTGATTGCGCAATAGGGCCAGTTCATCGCGGCTCTGCTTGTTCACGTCGCGGCCATTGAGAAGGTAGCTGCCGCTGGTGGCAGCGTCAAGGCAACCGAGAATGTTCATGAAGGTGGACTTGCCCGAGCCGGACGGCCCCATGATGGCCACAAACTCCCCGGGCATCACCGTGAACGACACATCCTTGAGTACCGGCACTGCCCCGGCCTCGGTCACATATTCCTTGTACAGCCGCTCGATATGAATGACGGAATCGTTGCTCATCATTTGCCCGCCGCTAGAACAGTCTCATGCCGGTGCTGCTGCTCTTTGCCGGCGGCAGGCGATCCTCGACGATGACCGCATCGCCTTCCTTGATCTCTCCGCCCAGTACTTCGGTCATGCGGTTGTCGGTGATGCCGACGGAAAGACGTACCGCTTTCGGTTGACCTTTCTCCAGTACGTACACCGTCCCCATCGGGATCGTGTCGCCCTTGTCCTTACCTCGCCCTTCGTCCTTGGGCCTGCTGTCACCGCTGTTGCGGGATTTGTCCAGGCGCGGCCCGGCATCGCCGGGGCGAAAGCGCAATGCGGCATTGGGAACCCTTAGCGCATCCTGGCGCTGGGCGACCACGATATTCACATAGGCCGTCATGCCAGGCATCAGGGCCTGATCCAGATTGTCCACCGACACCACCACGTCATAGGTCACCACGTTCTGCTGGGTGGTCGGGTTAAGGCGCACCTGGCGCACTGCGCCGCGAAAAGTGCGGTTGGGGAAAGCATCCACCCGGAAAGTCGCTTGCTGTCCTACGCGGATGTTGCCCACGTCCGCCTCGGCATAGCTCGTATCGATCTGCATGTGCGAAAGATCCTGCGCGATCTGGAACAAGGTCGGCGTTTGCAGCGATGCTGCCACGGTCTGTCCGACATCGACCAGGCGCGATACGACGACACCGGATACCGGAGAACGGATCACGGTGTAACTCAGGTTAGTCCGGTCGCGCTCCATTTGCGCCTGTGCCAGCGCAAGCTGGGCCTTGGCCGCCTTGAGCATCTGCACCGCGGTGTCAAGGTCCTGGCGGGTCACGTACTCCTGTTCGAACAGTCCGCGCGTCCGTATCTCGTTGGCCTGTGCCAGTTCCAGCGATGCCTGGGCGTTTGCGATATTCGCCTCGCTTTGCATCAGTTGCGCATGGGTCAGGGTCGGATCGAGTTCCAGCAGCACCTGCCCCGCTTTGACCTGGTCATTGAAATCGGCATGCAGTTTCTTGACGATCCCGGAAATCTGACTGCCAACGCTGACCAATACCACCGGATTCAGCGTCCCGTTGGCCGAGACGCTTTGAGTGATGGAGCCGCGCTCCGCCGTGACCGTCGCATAACGCGCTTCAGCCGGTTCTTTCTTCGGGATGAACCACCAGATGCCCGCTCCGGCCGCCAGCAGCACTGCGATTCCGATCGATATGTTTCGCGAGATTCTTTTTTGCATTCCGCACTCCCGTTTTGCGCATGAATCACCGAGGCAACTTCCGGATCAATTTCCGGCCTCCAGCCTGGTCAGGTCAAGCTGCCCGATGGCCTGAGCCAGGGCCAGCCGGCTTGCCTGAAAGTTATACAACGCGGCGACATGTTGTTGCCGCGCACTGGCCAGCGTGCTTTGCGCATTCAGCACATCCAGTATCGACATATTCGCCACGCCGGCCTTGTAGCGTCCCAGCGTCATCCGCTCGGACTGCTCTGCCGACGCCACCAGGTCATTTGAAGCAATCAAGGTCTGGCTGTTCGTAAGCGGGGCCTGGTAGGCCTTCCATACGTCCAGTGCGATCTGGTTGGCCAATATGTCGCGCGCCGCAACCTTGCCTTCGATCTGCAACTCGGCGGCGCGGTTCTGGTAGGTATTGCTTCCGCCCGTGAACAAAGGCACGTTGAGCGTCACACCGATATTGCTGGTATTGGTGATCGGGACTCCCGGCAAATTCTGTGAACCGGTCGATGCGTTCAGGCTGACACTGGGCAAGCCCGCGGCGCGGCTCACTTCCAACTGCGCCTCCGCCGCCTTGATCTGGGCTTCGGCCGCCCGCAGATCCGGACGCTTTCGGCGCGCATCGTCGATCAATTTCCCGATGTCCTGCTCCACGGCCGGATCGGGTACCAATTCCGGCAATGACACCAAGGTGAACTGGATACTGGCATCAAACCCCATGACGTTCGCCAAAGTTCCCTGCGCAGTGCGGGTGGTCCCCTGCGCGGTGATCAGATTGAGTCTGGCTTGAGACAAGGCCGTCTGTGCCTGCAGCTTGTCGGCGGGTGTGGCGATGCCGGCCCGGTAGCGCGCTTCCGCCGCGGAAAAACTTTCCCTGGCTGAAGCCTCGGCGACCTTCAACGCATCCACACTGGCTTGTGCGGACAGCAATGCATAATAAGCCTGCACTGCGCCGAGAAAATTGGCCTGCAACGTCGCGTCGCGAGTCGCGTTGGCGGCGACCAGCAGTTGCTTGGCGTTTTCCAGCGTCCCGGACCGTCCGCCGAAATCAAACAGCAGATAGCCCGCGCTCAGATTGGCGTTTCGACTTCTATAATTGCCGGCACTTCCGGCAGCGTTGGAAATGTAGCGCGTGTCGCTGGCTTGCGCCGACAGGGTGGGCAGGTAGGCCGACATGCCCACACCGACGTTCGCCGCCTGGGCGCGGGCGTTCGCCCAGAGCAATCGTGTCTGCGGATTGTTGCACAAGGTCAGATCAACCACGTCAGCAAGGGTCAGCGGCCTTCCGATCTTCTCCCTGTCGCAACGACTCATATCGGCAGTCTGGGGAAAATCACCCGGCTCGACGTATTGCTCCGTCGACAGAGGATCGTTGCTCGCCAGTGCCACCAGTGGAAGGAACATCACGTGGCACAACAGAATCAGCAGGCGAGATCGATATCGATGCACGTTGTCGCTCAAAACAAGTTACCTGTCCGGCAAGGACACATCGGGATGATACGCCGTAGCCTGACCTTGCGCAGAGCCCGGCAAACAATCTTTATCGGGTTTTATCCGACAACATTCGTCGAAATTGACATCCCCACCGCCCTCAGCCTACGGCTGCCGCTTGCGCGGAAAGGGCGAGGATTCCTGCTTCCAGCGATTGATGTCCCAATCGGAGAATATTCCTTGCGGCATTGATGTCGCGGTCATGAGTGGCACCGCACTCACAACAGGTCCATTCCCTTATTCCAAGACCGGCTCTACCTTTCGGACTGCTGGCAGATATCACTCCGCAGCTCGAACATGTCTGGGTGGTGTTCTTCTCATTCACTTCCTGATACACAACTGACCGCGCATTCGCTTTATATTCCAGCTGTGTCTTGAGCATGCCCCAGCCAGTATCCAGCACCGATTTGGCCATGCGGGTCTTTACTAATTTGCTGCTGCTCACGTTTCCAACGAAGATCGCTCCGTAGTTCTTAGTCATAGCAGTTGTGAACTTGTGGATCGCGTCGTTCCGCTTGTTTTTGATCCTGGCGTGGATCGTTTTGATGAGCCTGGTCTTGTTCGCGCGCTGAGCTTTTGCAAGGGGCTCCGCAAATTCATCGGTAATCCGCTTGCGTTCCAGTTTCTCACCATCAGAGCAGGTTGCTGTTGTTTTGAGCCCGAGGTCGATCCCGACGGACTTGCTGCCTTCGCTGGGTTTAACCTCAACTTTAACCGTCGTATTGAAATACCAGCGGCCACGTGCATCCTGTGAAAATGAGCCGGTCCCAAGCTCATATTTCGACAAGTCGTAACTATCCCAAAGTCCAAAGAACCCACCACAGAACCGGATCTGGCCGTTCACCAGCTTCACGCCGGCCGCTTTGAACGGAATCCACCCGAGCGCTCGCTTCGATCCGCTTGAACTACGCCAATTGAGTTTGTTCTTCTTGAACTGACGGCGCGATTTGGCGTGCTGCGCAATAACTGACTGGACTGTGGCTGCGCCGATCGAAAGACTGCGTTCTTTGCGAATACCACGGAGCTCTTTATTAAGGTCAAACTCGGAAGTATCGAGGTTCACAAACCCAACACCGGGGATTGGCACCCATGAGTAATCTCGGGTGATTTCATTTGCAGCATTCCACACTTGGTTCACTTCAAATGCCATCCTGGATAGCACCTTGGAATGCCTGTCCTTGACTCTGACTCTAAGGGTTTTGGCGTGTAAACTCATGTAGGGATTATAACAGAACGTTCGTTCTGCCAAATTATTCCCTTGTCAGTATTCAAGCAGGACGCCTTTCGCATCCGCGCTATCCATCTCCGATCTGAAGGACAGAGTTTTTAGCGCTAGTCTGATAAAAAAGCCCCGCTGAGCGGGGCTTCGATAACGACATAGTCTGACTTAATCCGCGGCAGGTGCCGCTGTCTCCTGTTGCGGCACCAAGGCCTTCATGCTCAGACGCATGCGACCTTTGTCGTCCAGTTCCAGTACCTTGACCTTGACTATCTGGCCTTCTTTCAGGTGGTCCGCAACGTTGGCGATGCGCTCGTGCGAGATTTGCGAGATATGCAGCAGACCGTCCTTGCCCGGAAGAACGTTGACCAGTGCACCGAAGTCCAGCAGCTTGACGACCGGACCTTCGTACACTTTGCCCACTTCGACTTCGGCCACGATGTCTTCGATGCGTTTCTTCGCCAGTTCACCCGCATCGCCGCTCACGCAGGCGATAGTGATGTTGCCTTCATCGTCGATGTCGATGGTCGTACCGGTCTCTTCGGTCAGCGCACGGATCACCGCGCCGCCCTTGCCGATCACGTCGCGGATCTTTTCCGGATTGATCTTCATCTTGATCATGCGCGGCGCAAAGTCGGAAACTTCGGGGCGCACTGCAGGCATCGCCTGCTTCATGATACCGAGGATGTGCATGCGGCCTTCCTTGGCCTGGCTCAATGCGACCTGCATGATCTCCTTGGTGATGCCGTTGATCTTGATGTCCATCTGCAACGCGGTGATGCCCTTGTCAGAGCCGGCTACCTTGAAGTCCATGTCGCCCAAGTGATCTTCGTCACCCAGGATGTCGGTCAGCACAGCGAAACGGCCGCCATCCTTGATCAGGCCCATGGCGATACCCGCCACGTGTGTCTTCACCGGCACGCCCGCATCCATCAGCGACAGGCAGCCACCGCATACGGAAGCCATGGAGCTGGAACCGTTGGACTCGGTGATCTCGGACACCACGCGGATCGCGTAGCCGCATTCCTCTTCGCTCGGCAGTACGGCTACCAGTGCGCGCTTGGCCAGACGGCCGTGGCCGATCTCGCGGCGCTTGGGCGTACCGACACGGCCTGTCTCACCGGTGGAGTACGGAGGGAAGTTGTAGTGCAGCATGAAACGGTCTGAAAACTCGCCTTGCAGCGCGTCGATGGTTTGCGAATCGCGCATGGAACCCAGCGTCGCCACCACCAGCGCCTGTGTCTCGCCGCGGGTGAACAGCACCGAGCCATGGGTACGCGGCAATACGCCGGTACGGATGGTGATCGGACGCACGGTGCGTGTATCGCGACCGTCGATACGGGGCTCGCCGCTCAGGATCTGGCCGCGCACAATCTTGGCTTCCAGCGCGCTGAACAGTTCGCCGATCTCGTTCTTGGAGACATTTTCAAATTCAGGGGTCGCCAGCGCTTCGGACACCTTGGCGCGGATCGCATCCACCTGCTGGGTGCGCGCCTGTTTCTGACGCACAGCATAGGCAGCCTTCAGGTCGTTCTCGGCCAGCGCGGCGATCCTGGTGATCAGCGCTTCGTTCTTCGCAACCGGAGTCCAGTCCCAGTCGTCCTGGCCTACGGAGTTTGCCATTTCGATGATCGCGTTGATCACGGCCTGCATCTGTTCATGACCGAACACCACGGCGCCCAGCATGACTTCTTCCGACAGTTCCTGCGCTTCGGATTCCACCATCAATACCGCTTTGGAAGTTCCGGCAACCACCAGGTCCATCTTCGATTCGACCAGTTCGTCCTTGGTCGGATTCAGCACATACTGGCCGTTCAGGTAACCCACACGCGCCGCGCCGATTGGGCCGTCGAACGGGATGCCGGAGATCGCCAGGGCAGCGGAAGCGCCGATCATGGAAGGAATATCGGAGTCGATCTGCGGATCGGACGACATCACGGTCGCGACGATCTGCACTTCGTTGTAAAAGCTTTCCGGAAACAGCGGGCGCAGCGGACGGTCGATCAGGCGCGAGGTCAGGATCTCTTTTTCGCTGGGACGGCCTTCACGCTTGAAGAAGCCGCCGGGGATCTTGCCCGCGGCATAGGTGCGTTCCTGGTAATCGACGGTCAGCGGGAAAAAGTCCTGGTCCGGCTTTGCATCCTTGCGTCCCACCACGGTGACCAGCACGACGGTGTCGTCCAGGCTGACCATGACTGCTCCACTGGCCTGGCGAGCGATCTCGCCGGTTTCCAGTGTCAATTGATGTTTGCCGTAACTCAGGGTTTTTTTATAGTGACTCAAGATAGCTCTCTCCAATGTAAATGCGTGACCCAGTGGCCGTACCAGCGTGGCGATATGACATCCAAAACGAAGCGGGCCGCATTCGCGACCCGCTTGCAAAACTTGTTACTTACGCAGATCCAAGCGCTGGATCAGCTCTTTGTAACCCGCTTCATTTTTACTCTTGAGGTAGTCCAGCAGCTTGCGGCGACGGCTCACCAGGCGCAGCAGACCACGACGGGAGTGGTGATCCTTGTTATGTTCCTTGAAATGCTCGGTCAGGTAGTTGATACGTGCCGTCATCAGGGCTACTTGAACTTCAGGGGAACCTGTATCGCCCTTGGCGCGCTGATAGTCAGTCACGATCTGCGATTTTTGTGCGGCGGTAATAGACATTGACTTCTCTCTCCAATAAAAAGTGCGGCATTCTACCCCTGAATGGGGTCCCCGCTCAAGTTGATTCGCGCTGCGCGGCCTCCTTGGCCACGCTGGACAGCAGGCGGCTAGGGGCCAACCGTCCACTTTCCAGTTCTCCCAACCCGATAAAGCGCCCCGAGGCATACAAACGCCGTTTTCCGTCCGGATGGCTGTCGCACAAGCCCAATCTTTGCCCCTGGGCCAGCCGATTGGCCTGAATCTCATCCAGTTCCAGGCTGGGCAGGTTCCGCACCAGCCTGTCCAGCGGCAACAGACAGGCATCGCGCTGTG
Organism: Sideroxydans sp.; assembly: GCA_027310665.1. GTDB lineage: Bacteria > Pseudomonadota > Gammaproteobacteria > Burkholderiales > Gallionellaceae > Sideroxyarcus. The sequence continues at coordinate 9,526 of DAIDAJ010000054.1, forward strand.
TCTCGTTCATTTCCTCAAGCTGCGCGAGGGTATAGGCGTCGTCCAGGCTGAATTCGCTTATCCCGGTGCGGCGCAAGGCGATCAGATGTCCGCCGCAGCCCAATTTCTCGCTGATATCCTCGGCCAGTGTGCGCACATAGGTGCCCTTGCTGCACAGCACGCTGAATTCCAGTTCGTTGCCGGCCAATCTCTCCAGCCTTAATTCGCGAATAATTACCGTACGCAATTCGCGTTCCACGGTTTCGCCCTTGCGGATGTATTCGTACAGCGGTTTTCCCTGATGCTTGATGGCACTGTGCATGGGCGGTAGCTGTAGCGTCTCCCCCATGAACGTCGCAAGTACTGTCAGTACTTGCGCTTCGTCTACCGCAACAGGCCGTTCTTCAATCACCTCGCCCTCGGCATCGCCCGTCGTCGTGCGCTGCCCCAGACGTATCGTCGCGCGATAGCGCTTGTCGGCATCCAGCAAGGCAGTGGTAAATTTGGTGGCTTCGCCGAAACAGACCGGAAGCAAGCCGGTAGCCAGCGGGTCGAGCGTACCGGTATGTCCGGCTTTCTCGGCTTTGAACAGACGGCGGACTTTCTGCAGGGCAGTGTTGGAGCTGAGTTCCAGCGGCTTGTCGAACAGCAGCACGCCATCCAGCGGTCTTGTGACACGCCTGAATTGCTCAGTCTTTTTTGTCACTCGCAACCGCTTGATCGATCAACTGGGAAAGATGGGCTCCGCGCTCGACGGAAGCGTCATAGACGAAATGCAACTGGGGGGTGATGCGCAACTTCATGGCATGCGCCAGCTGGCTGCGCAGGAAACCGGCGGCGCGTTCCAGACCTTGCAGCAAGTCCGGGCTGTCGCCGTCCAGCGAGGTGTAGAACACTTTGGCGTGGGCGTGGTCGTTGGTCACTTCCACCCCTGTCAGCGTGACTTTCTTCACACGCGGATCTTTCACCTCCAGGCGGATCAGCTCCGCCAACTCGCGCTGGATCTGTTCGGCGATGCGATCGATACGCGAAAAGTCCTTTGCCATTAAAGCGCCCGCGCCACTTCGATGATCTCGAACACCTCAAGCTGGTCGCCGACTTGCAGATCGTTATAACCTTTCAGGGACAGGCCGCACTCGAAGTTGGATTTCACTTCCTTCGCGTCATCCTTGAAGCGTTTCAACGAATCCAATTCGCCGGTGTGGATCACCACGTTGTTGCGCAGCACGCGCACGCTGGAAGAGCGCTTGATCACGCCTTCGGTGACATAACATCCCGCGATCGTACCCACCTTGGAAATGTGGAACACCTGACGCACCTCGACCATGCCGATGATGCTTTCCTTCTTTTCCGGTGCCAGCATGCCGGACAGCGCCGCTTTGATCTCGTCCACCATCGCGTAGATGATGTTGTAGTAACGGATATCCACACCCGACGATTCGGCCAAGCGGCGCGCCGTCGCATCTGCACGCGAGTTGAAGCCGATGATGATCGCCTTGGAAGCCAGCGCCAGGTTGACATCGGATTCGGTGATCGCACCGACGCCGCTATGGATCAGGCTGACCTTGACCTCTGCCGTCGAAAGCTTCTGCAACGAGCTGGCGATCGCTTCGAGCGAACCCTGCACATCGGCCTTCACGATCAGAGACAGGGTGCGCACTTCGCCCTCGCCCATCTGTTCGAACATGTTTTCCAGCTTGGCGGCCTGTTGCTTGGCCAGCTTCACGTCGCGGAACTTGCCCTGACGGAACAGTGCGATCTCGCGCGCCTTCTTCTCGTCGGCCAGCACCAGGAAGTCCGCACCGGCGACCGGTACTTCGGACAAGCCCTGGATCTCGACCGGAATGGATGGGCCCGCTTCGTTGATGGTCTTGCCGTTCTCATCCAGCATGGCGCGCACACGGCCCGACACCGATCCGACCAGGATCGCATCGCCGCGTTTCAGGGTGCCGGACTGCACCAGCAAGGTCGCCACGGCACCCTTGCCCTTGTCCAGACGCGCTTCGACCACGACACCTTTGGCGCTGGTGTTCTTCGGCGCCTTCAGTTCCAGCACTTCGGCCTGCAGCAGGATACCCTCCAGCAAGGTGTCGATGCCCTGGCCGGTCTTGGCGGACACTTCGACGAACATCGCATCGCCGCCCCAGTCTTCCGGAACCACGCCTTCAGCCACCAGTTCCTGGCGCACGCGCTCGGAATTGGCATCCGGTTTGTCGATCTTGGTCACTGCCACCACGATAGGCACATTGGCGGCCTTGGCGTGGTGTATCGCTTCCTTGGTCTGCGGCATCACGCCGTCGTCCGCTGCGACGACCAGGATGACGATGTCGGTCGCTTTCGCGCCGCGCGCACGCATTGCGGTGAAGGCCTCGTGGCCCGGCGTATCCAGGAAGGTGATCATGCCGCGAGGCGTATCCACATGATAGGCGCCGATGTGCTGAGTAATCCCCCCTGCTTCGCCGGAAGCCACCCGAGTACGGCGGATATAGTCCAGCAAGGAAGTCTTGCCGTGGTCGACGTGACCCATGACGGTCACGACCGGCGCGCGTGATTCCAGCACCACATCGCCATGATCGACCGCTTCCATCAGGAAGGCATCGGGATCGTCCGGCTTGGCCGGGACTGCTTTGTGGCCCATTTCCTCGACCAGGATCATCGCTGTCTCCTGATCCAGCACCTGGTTGATGGTGACCATGGAGCCCATCTTCATCAAGGTCTTGATGATCTCGGCCGCCTTGATCGACATCTTCTGCGCCAGCTCGGCCACGGTGATGGTTTCCGGAACCATCACTTCCTGCACGATGGGCTCGGTCGGCAACGAGAATGCATGCGCCGCTTCCGGTTTGCTGTGTTTTTCATGGCGCGGGGCGCGGATCGCGCTGCCGCCGGTGCGTCCAGCCAATCCGCTCCGGGTATCGGTGGTGCGCGAAGGCGGACGTTTCTTGTGTCCGGCCTCGTCCCATGGACTTTCCTTGGCGGCAACCTTGTCGACTTTCTTGGCGGGTCGCGCAACCTTGTCGCCCGGCTTGAGCGTCGGCTTATGCAAAGTCCCTTCGGCCGGTCCGGCAGCAGGCGCTGCTGCTGCCGCAGCAACGGGCTCCGCGGCGGCGGGCTTGGCTTCGACCACGGGTGCCGGCGCAACAGGGGCAGGCGCCGGTTCGGCGGCCGCAGCCTTGCGCTTGGTACGCTCTTGTCTGGCTTGTATGTCGGCGGCCTGGCGAGCCGCGAGTTCGGCTTGCAGACGCGCTTCCTCGGCGCGCATCTTCTGCTCCTGCTCGTCCAGTACCTTCCTGGCAGGCTTGCCCGGCTTGGCTTCTTCCTCCACGGGCGCTTGAATAGCGGGCTGCACCGGCACTTCCGCAGCCGGGGCCGCGGCGGGTGCCACCGTGCGCTTCTTCCGCACTTCCACCTGAATGGTGCGGGACTTGCCGGAGCTGTCCGCCTTCTTGATTGCTGTCGTCTCGCGGCGTACCAGCGTGATCTTGTTCTTGCCTGCACCGTGCGCGCCGCGCAGATGCTCAAGCAATTGCGACTTGTCCTGCTCCGATATGGTGTCGGTATCTTTCTGCTTGGATACTCCAGCCGATTGCAACTGCTCCAACAGCAGCTCGACCGGAAGCCCAAGCTCACCCGCAAATTGCGCGACGTTCATTTTTCCCATTCCAACCCCTTAACCTATACCAGACAACAAATACCCTTACTGCTTTTACTTCCGGCTCAATTGAACCAAGGCGCACGCGCCGTCATGATCAACTGATTGGCACGTTCGGCATCCATTCCGGTGATCTCCACCAACTCATCGCCATCCAGGTCGGCCAGCTGCTCTTGAGTGCCGACACCTTTGCCCGCCAGGGCGCGCGCCGTCTCCTCGTCCATGCCTTCGATCTTCAGCAAGTCTTCGATGTTGTGCTCGACCTGCTCTTCGTTGGCGATAGCTTCCGTCAGCAGCGCGTTACGCGCACGGCTGCGCAGTTCGTTCACGGTCGCTTCGTCAAAGGACTCGATCGCCTGCATCTCTTCCAGCGGCACATAGGCCACTTCTTCCAGCGTGTTGAAACCTTCCTGCACCAGGATGTCGGCGACTTCCTCGTCCACGTCCAGCTTGGCCACGAACAGGTCGCGAATCTTCGAGAACTCCTGTTCGTTCTTCTCGGCGGACTGTTCCACCGTCATCAGGTTGATCTCCCAGCCTGTCATTTCGCTGGCGAGGCGCACGTTCTGGCCGCCGCGTCCGATGGCTTGCGCCAGATTCTCTTCCTCGACCACCACATCCATGCTGTGCTTGTCTTCATCCACCACGATGCTGCCGACTTCTGCCGGAGCCAAGGCGTTGATGACGTAGGTGGCGGCATCGTCAGACCACAGGATGATGTCCACGCGCTCGCCGGCCAGTTCGTTGGTCACGGCCTGCACGCGCGAGCCGCGCATGCCGACGCAGGTACCGATCGGGTCCAGGCGCTGGTCATGGCTGCGCACCGCGATCTTGGCGCGCGAACCGGGATCGCGTGCCGCGCTGACGATCTCCAGCAGGCCTTCTTCGATCTCCGGCACTTCCAGCTCGAACAGCTTGCTCAAGAATTCGGTCGTGATGCGCGACAGGATGATCTGCGGGCCGCGCACGGTGCGATCGACGCGCAGCAGATAGGCACGCACGCGGTCGCCCACGCGCAGGTTCTCTTTCGGGATCATCTGGTCACGCGGCAGCAGCGCTTCGATCTTGCCGAATTCGACGATGGCGTTGCCGCGCTCGATGCGCTTGATCGTGCCGGACACCAGGTGCTCGTTGCGCTCCATGAAGTCGGCCAGGATCTGCTCGCGTTCCGCGTCGCGTATCTTCTGGAAGATCACCTGTTTCGCCGCTTGCGCGCCGATACGTCCGAAATCGATGTTCTCCAGCGGTTCCTCGATGAACTCTTCCAGCTGGATGTCGGGCTGGCGCTTTTGCGCCTCTTCCAGCTTGATATGCAGCTCGGGCGTCTCGAAGGTCTCGTCGTCCATCACTTGCCAGCGGCGGAACGATTCGTACTCGCCGGTCTGGCGGTCGATGCTCACGCGCACATCCGCCTCTTCATCTGAAAAGCGTTTTTTGGTCGCAGAGGCCAAGGCCGATTCCAGCGCACCGAATACGATCTCCTTGTCCACGTTCTTCTCACGCGCCAGGGCATCCACCAACAACAGAACTTCACGACTCATCGCTATCTCCGACTACTTCAAAATACCGGCACCAGACGTGCCTTATCTATATTTGACAGCTCGATTGTTACCGGGCTGCCATCCACATCCAACTCAACTGTTCCATCCTTCACGGCGCCGATGATGCCGGCAAAGTTCTTGCGTCCCGCCATCGGCATGCGTACCTTGATCTGCGTCTTCTGGCCGGAAAAGCGCACGAAATCGGATTCCTTCTTGAGCACCCTGTCCAGCCCCGGCGAAGAGACTTCGAGGCGTTCGTAATCCACCCCCTCCACCGTGAACAAGCGCACCAGCTGGTTGCTCACCCGTTCGCAATCTTCCACCGCGATCCCGTCCGGCTTGTCCATGAACACGCGCATCAGCCCGCGTCCGGAAACCTCCAGGTCGACCAGCTCATAACCCATGCCGGCCAGTGTCGTCTCTACCAGCTTCGCCACATCCATGTTCGTACCCACAAATAAAAAACGGGCTCGAAGCCCATCTGAAAACGGCGCGCATTGTACCAAAACGCCAGGTCAATGGAAACAGGTATTTAAAGCCAAGCGTAAAACCCCCTTCCATTTTTTGCATGCGGAAGGGGCATTTTCAATATTCGAATGCTCAGGGGGACATTAACTTCTTGATGTTATGGACATCAGGGCCAAGCACCACACCTTTTTCCGTAATCAACCCTGTCACCAGCTCTGCCGGTGTCACGTCAAAGGCCGGATTGCGTATCTTCACCCCCTCGGCCGCCCAGTGGCAGTCGCGGAAGCCCTTTACCTCTTCCACCGAACGCTCCTCGATGGGAATGTCCTTGCCCGCAGCAATGGAAAGATCAATGGTCGACAGCGGGCACGCCACATAGAACGGGATGTTGTGCCGCCTGGCCAGCACGGCCACCATGTACGTTCCGATCTTGTTCGCCACGTCGCCGTTGGCCGCCACGCGATCCGTACCCACCACCACCGCATCGACTTCGCCCTGCGCCATCATGTAGCCGGCCATGTTGTCGGTGATCAGCGTCACCGGAATATTCTCCTGCACCATCTCCCATGCCGTCAGCCGCGCGCCTTGCAGGAACGGCCGCGTCTCGTCGGCGATCACCGAGATCCGCTTGCCCGCCTCCACCGCCGAACGGAACACCCCCAGCGCCGTGCCCCAGCCCGCGGTCGCCAGCGCCCCGGCATTGCAGTGCGTCAGCACCCGCGCCCCGTCCTTCAGCAAGGCCGCGCCGTTCGCGCCCATCGCCTTGTTGATGCGGATGTCTTCGGCCAGAATCTCATGCGCCTCGGCCAGCAGCCGCTGCGCGACCTGTTGCGGCGCTTGCGTGGCAACGCTTTCCCACACCTTGCGCATGCGCTGCAAAGCCCAGAACAGGTTCACCGCCGTCGGGCGGCTGGCGGCGAGCGCGGAGAAACCGGCTTCCATGCCCGATTTGAAATCAGAAGCGGAAATATTTTGAGTACCGTTCGGGCTGAGCTTGTCGAAGCCCTCTCCCTTCGACAGGCTCAGGGCGAACGGTTCGGAGGATAACCGCAACGCCTCCAGCGCCACACCATAAGCCGCCGCCACACCGATGGCCGGCGCACCGCGCACCACCATGCTGCGTATGCTCTCCGCCACCGAGGCAGCCGAGTCGTAGCTCAAGTATTCAAAAGAAGCAGGAAGAATGCGCTGGTCGATCATTTCCAGCCGGTTGTTGAACCAGCGCAGGGTTTCGATTTTCATTGATACGTTCCTAATTATTGGGTGATCACTTCTTTGTTCGACGATAGTCCGGCATCCAAGCACCTTCATCAGAACTTTTCTGCTCCCTTAATTCGCTAGGATCAAAAAAGAAAATAGCCGTAACATCTTTCGTTGGTACAAAACCATTGATATGCGAGGTAATGGTCAAATCGTCGGTCTTTTTAAATTGGCCATCATCAAAGCACAACGAAACAATCTCGTTTTTGCTCCGCTTTTTTAGATTCAAAGTGAAGTCTTTGATAGGACCAGCCCAATTTGCGCCCGTGGTCAAAACATACTGCACGGAGTTCCACGGAAACGCTTCTACATTATTTTCAATTTGAATTTTATTGCCAGCTCCAATTGTTCCATCCGTTATGCAGAATTTTTTTACGTCTGCCGCCCATTGCGTCTTGAAAGCCTCAGCTTTTCTGAAGTCATACCACCAAACTCCACCACCTCTAAACGGAATATATTCATGCACCACCTTCACTCTTTTTAGTGGAGGGAATTCTTGTTCCCATGAATAGAAATAGGCCGTCTCCCACAAAGCTCTGGCAAAGACAGTGCGAAATTGAGTACGGTCATTATTGACAATATTTTCCGCCAACCCATCTTTCACGAGTGCATCAATTTTCTTCGCAAAGATTCCTGTTGGCGGAGGCGTATCGTCTGAGCCACAATTTCCTTCGATTCCACGATATTCAGCAATATCTTCGTCAGTAAAGCCCAATTCATGCAATCGAAACGTTACATCCTTTCCTTTCAATCTCGCTCGCACCGTACGCGAAGGGGACAGTTTCACGCCATCAGCCCAAACTTTGAATTCTTCTAATTTCCCAGAGTGTTCAGGACTGCAACCAAAATCAAAGCCATAAAATGGCATGGGGAAGAAAATAGTTTCTTTAATCGGTTTGGAAGTCGTATTCAAGAATTCATATTCCACTCGAATCAAATTACGGGAAACGGTCAATATTTCCTTTTCCATAGAAATATCTTCAGACTTTTTGAACTCGATTCCACCTGCACCTAGATAGCCGATACTATCGTTGGCTAAGCAATGAGTTGCCAAAAGCAGCAGAACGAACGGCAATATTCGATTCACTTAATCCCCCTCAAACTCGCACAGCGAGAACACCTTGTGCCCCCGCTTCTCCAGCCGCGCACGTCCGCCGATGTCCGGCAGGTCGATCATGAAACAGCATTCGATGATCTTGCCGCCCATCTTTTCGATGAGGATGACTGCGGCTTCCGCCGTGCCGCCGGTGGCGATGAGGTCGTCTACCAGCAACACCTTTTCTCCTTTGGAGATCGCATCGGTGTGGATTTCAATGCGGTCGGTGCCGTATTCGAGCGCGTAGTCGTGGCCGATGGTTTCGGCGGGCAGTTTGCCTTTTTTGCGGATGGGCACGAAGCCGACGCCGAGGGCGTAGGCCAGCGGCGTGCCGATGATGAAGCCGCGCGATTCGATGCCGGCGATCTTGTCGATCTTCACGTCCTTGTAGCGGCGCACCAGTTCATCGATGGTGGCGCGCAGGCCGACGGGGTCTTTGAGCACCGTGGTGATGTCGCGGAACATGATGCCCTGCTTGGGGTAATGGGGGACGGTGCGGACTCGGGATTTGATGGGCATTTCGTTTTCCTGTTATAAATCCGTTCGTCCTGAGCCCTTCGTCCTTGCTCAGGACAGGCTTGTCGAAGGATGAACGACGTAAATTCAATGACCGCTCATGGTTCGACATAACCAACGACTTAGCTGGCGTATTTTGACAGCTTAGTCGGATGGCTAGTAGTTCTATCAAGCTCACCACGAACGGGGCCTCTATTTCCTAACTGCGTTTTTTATAACCAACAAACTTCTCTTGTACTTCGTGCATCTGTTGCGCAGTGAGAATATGCGGCTCGCCTGCCTGCAAGGTTCGCCAGTAAATCTCGCACAGATATTCGACTTCGAGTGCGACGGACAGCGCCTCGGCCAAGTCCTTGCCCAGCGCGATCATGCCGTGGTTGCCGAGCAGGCAGGCCTTACGGCCATGCAGCGCTTCCAGTGCGAGGTCGGACAGGTTCTGTTCGCCGAACACGCTGTAGGGCGTGCAGCGGATCGTATCGCCGCCTGCAATGGCGATGTGATAGTGAACGGCGGGCACGTCGCGGCGCAGGCAGGCGATGGTGGTCGCAAAAGTGGAATGCATGTGCAGCACCGCGCCGATCTCGGGGCGAGCCTGAAAGATGTCGCGGTGGAAGCGCCATTCGCTGGAGGGCTTGCGCCCCTGCAGCAACTTGCCGTCGGCATCCAGCAGCACCATGTCCTGTTCGGTCATCTCGGCCACCGGCAACGCGGACGGCGTGATCAGGATATCGCCTCCGCAGCGCACCGAGGCGTTGCCTGCCGTGCCGCGATTGAGGCCGAGTTCGACCATGCGGCGGGAGGTTTGCAGCAGGTCCTGGCGTAATGTTTGTTCGGTCATCTCTAATATACCGTTCGCCCTGAGCTTGTCGAAGGGCAGTCTTTGGGGTGTCCGTTCATGGTTCGACAAGCTCACCACGAACGGAAAATTCTTGCAGCGTTACATCCAAAGCCGTCAGAGTACGCGTCCTGCAATCGCTTGCAGCTTCTGTTTCATCGCCGCATCCCGCGCTTCGGGGGCGGTGATGAGGGCATGTTGCAGGGCGCTGCGGCAGCCGCAATTGCGGGAGCTGGCATCTGCACCCAGCCTGGGTACCACATGCTTCACCAGACTCTTGGCCTTGTCGGCATTGGCGAGCAGCACCTTGACGATCTGGTCCACCGTCACGTCGTCGTGGTTCGGGTGCCAGCAATCGTAATCCGTGACCATCGCCACCGTGGCATAGCACAGTTCGGCCTCGCGGGCGAGCTTGGCTTCCGGCATGTTGGTCATGCCGATCACGTCGCAGCCCCAAGTGCGGTACAGTTCGGATTCGGCCAGGCTACTGAACTGCGGGCCTTCCATCACCATGTAGGTGCCGCCGCGCATGGCCGGGATGCCAGCCTCCTTCGCCGCTGCCTCGATGTGGTCGCCCAAACGTTTGCACACCGGGTGCGCCATCGAAACATGCGCGACCAGTCCCGCGCCGAAGAAGGATTTTTCGCGCGCAAAAGTGCGGTCGATGAACTGGTCGACGATGACGAAAGTGCCGGGCGGCAGGTGCTCGCGCAACGAGCCGACCGCGCTGACCGAAATGACATCGCTGACGCCAACGCGCTTCAGCACATCGATGTTGGCGCGGAAGTTGATCCCGGACGGCGGGATCTTGTGTCCGCGGCCGTGGCGCGGCAGGAAGGCGAGCTTCACGCCGTGAAGTTCGCCGAACAGCAGTTCGTCGGACGCCGCGCCGAAAGGCGATTCGACCTTCTCCCAGCGTTTATTGGTCAACCCCTCGATGTCATATACGCCGCTGCCGCCGATGATGCCGATGCTCGCCTGCCCCATGTTGCTCCCTGCCCGATTGGAATGGACAGGGATTGAAACAGGAAACTTCTTTTATCTCAAGGTCAAGGGTGCAAGATAGACAAGAAAGCCGCTCGGGCGTATCTTTCCCACCGTATCTTTCCACGAATCATTACCCCATGTCCCAAGCCGAAAATCACGCCGACCTCCAGATCGTCGGCATGCGCTGCGCCTCCTGTTCCAGTCGTCTGGAAAAAGCATTGAATCAATTACCTGAGGTCACTGCCGTGGTCAATCTGGCCACCGAAAAAGCCAGCGTGACGTTTGATCCCAACCTGATGGATGTGGATAAACTCATCCAGACGGTGCGCGATACCGGCTTCGACGCGCATGTGACACGCGATTTCGCGGCCGAAAAGGCGGACCGCCTCAAGGCCTACCAGCAGGAAAAACTGCGTTTCTTCATATCGCTCGCGCTCATCACGCCGATGGTGCTGGAGATGCTGCTCATGGTATTCGAGGTGCATCTGACGATTCCGACCTGGATGCAGTGGGCGCTGGCGACACCGGTGCAGTTCTGGATCGGCGCGCGCTTCTACCGTGGTGCCTGGGCCAGCATCAAGCACGGCAGCGGCAACATGGACCTGCTAGTGGCGCTGGGCACCAGTGCCGCCTATTTCCTGAGTGTCGCCATCATCCTTCTCGATATTCACCAGCCGGTCTACTTCGAATCCAGCGCGGTACTCATCACGCTGGTCTTGATGGGTAAACTTCTCGAGATGGGGGCCAAGGCCAAGGCATCGAGTGCCATCGAGAAACTGATCCAGTTGCAGCCGAAGATCGCGCATGTGGAACGCGACGGACAAGTGCTTGATGTCTCGGCGGGCCAATTGCGCCCGGACGATATCTTCATCGTGCGTCCCGGCGAAAACGTGCCGGTGGATGGCGTCGTGCTGGAAGGCACGTCCTCACTGGACGAAAGCATGCTCACCGGCGAAAGCATGCCGCAAACCAAGCAGACGAACGACAAGGTCTATACCGCCACGCTCAACCATCAGGGCATGATCAAATGCCGTGCAACCGCCGTCGGCAGCCACACGCAATTGGCGGCGGTGGTGCGCTTGGTGGAACAGGCGCAAGGTTCCAAGGCGCCCATCCAGCGGCTGGCCGACAAGATCTCCGGCATCTTCGTGCCCGTCGTGCTGTTACTTGCCGTTGCCACGCTCTTCATCTGGTACAAGGTCGACGGCGACCTGTCGTACGCGATCATCAATGCAGTCTCGGTGCTGGTCATCGCCTGTCCCTGTGCGCTGGGCCTCGCGACGCCGGTCACCATCGTCGTGGCCAGCGGCCTGGCCGCGCGCGAAGGGATACTGGTCAAGGATGCGGCAGCGCTGGAACGCGCGCACAAGCTGTCAGTGCTGGTGCTGGACAAGACCGGCACGCTGACCGAAGGCAAACCCACCCTGACCGACCTGCGCCCCAGCGCGGCCAGCGGCGTCGGGGAACTGCTGCGCATCGCGGCCAGCCTTGCACAACATTCCACCCATCCGCTCTCGGGCGCCGTCGTGGAATATGCCCAGACACAGGCGACGACGCCACTGCCGATCACCGATTTCGACGAATCGCCCGGAAGCGGTTTGCGCGCGAATCTCGACAGCGTTTCCTATCTGCTGGGCTCACCCGCTTTCATCGCGCAACAGGGGGTAACAGTGGATGACGCGTCGATACTGGCCTTGCAGATGCAGGGCAAGAGCGTCATCGCCGTTGCGCGTCAGCAGGTATTGCTCGGCTATATCGCCTTCGCCGACAAGATACGCCCCAGCAGCCGTGCCGCCGTTGCGCGCCTGCGCGGGATGGGTATACGCGTGGTGATGCTGAGCGGCGACAACCAGACCACCGCCCAGGCGATCGCGAGCCAGGCCGGTATCGAGGAATTCATCGCAGAGGTGTCGCCGCAGGACAAGGCGCGCTATGTCGGTTCGCTCAAGGACAAGAAGACGCTGGTCGGCATGGTCGGCGACGGCATCAACGATGCGCCCGCGCTGGCGGCAGCGGATGTCAGCTTCGCGATGAAGAACGGCAGCGATATCGCGATCGAAGCGGCCGACATCACGCTGATGCGCAACGACCTCAACAGCGTGGCGGACGCGATCGACCTCTCGCGCGTGACACTGAGCAAGATTCGCCAGAACCTGTTCTTTGCCTTTGCTTACAACGTGCTCGGCATCCCGCTGGCAGGACTGGGCATGCTCAACCCGATGATCGCAGGCGGCGCGATGGCGATGAGCTCGGTATCCGTGGTCAGCAATGCCTTGTTGCTGAAACAGTGGCGGCCCGGCAAACCTGTATCCGATTCGCATGATGAGGTTGCTGCCAATCCTGAGAACGCGTCATCCCAACTCAAAGCGTAAGCAATCATGCTGGAAATGGGTTGATAGATTTGGACTTGGAAAACAATGCCACATTGCTGACTGAATCGGCATCTCTCGACATCGGTCGCTTTGCTTCTCCAACTTCCTCTTCTCTTAACCCCACCCGAAAATACAAAAAAAGACTTGCAACATTTCTGTTGCAAGTCTTTTTTATTACTAAACGGAACCATACCAAGTCCCGCCCTACCCCGTTAACAGGAACTAGAATCGATAACCTACTGACAGCGCGGTCGCAACCGGATTCAGAGCCAGATCAACCGTTTGACCTGTTGAATAGTGCGCTGTAGTTTTCAGGTAGGTCTTGGTCACCACCAAATCGGCAAACCATTTTTCGTTAATGTTGTAAATCACTCCTGCTTGCGGAGTTAGACCCCATGCAGAATCAACGGAGAAAGTGGTCGGCGTCGAGCTGCCGGTATTGGTCAGCGCGGTCAACGCACCTGAGCCGGTTTCACCGTAGAAATAGGCGTATGTCAGCCCCAGTCCAAGATAAGGACGGAACATCGCTTTCTCTTCCAGGAAGTGATATTGAGCAAATAGCGTGGGAGGCATC
>DAIDAJ010000078.1 GCA_027310665.1 Sideroxydans sp.
ACATAGATCAGGCGCAGCCGAGCCTCCCGGTTCGCCACCTTGATCGCCTCCTGCAAAGCGCGCTCGGATGTTTTGCTGCCGTCAATCGGAACAAGAATGCGTTGATACATGATGACCTCCTCATTTTCAAATCGGCACACACACTGCCAACCATTCTATGCTTCTTTAAATACGATGTCGCATGCAGATGACGGTTGCCGCGAAACGACTTAAGGCGTTTAATCCGATTCACGCGAGATTGTTGGATACGCAAACATCGATACCCTTAACCAGCCAAGCCGCCATGAATCTGACGCCTGCCGAACTTCGCCTGACATACGATCCGGATACGCTCGGGTTCGCTAACACGACAGAAATGCTGGAGTATCCGCTGCCGTGGATCGGCCAGGAGCGCGCGGAAATGGCTGCCCGCTTCGGATTGGAGATGGACCAGCCGAACTACAACCTGTTCGTGCTGGGCGAAGTCGGCAGCGGGCGTTCTTCGTTGCTCCATCGCGCGATGCAGGCCGCCGCCGTGGGCAGGCCGGTGCCGCCCGACCTGTGCTATCTGCACAACTTCGACACTCCGGAACATCCGCGCGCGTTGCGCCTGCCCGCCGGGCAGGGGCGCTTGCTGCGCCAACTCATGGCGCAAATGTTGAAATCGCTGCAGAAGGAAATTCCGCAATGCCTGAACGGACAGGATTTCAAGGTGGAGAGCGAGCGCATCGAGAACACCTACAAGACGGAAGAAGCCAAAGCGTATGCCGAAATCGACGCGTTTGCCGAAGCGCGCCAGTTCACGCTGCACCGCGAAAGCGGGCATATGGTGTTCACCTATCGCGATGCGAAAGGCCACACCCTGACCGAAGAAGAGATGCTGGCATTGCCCAAGGAGCGCCGCGCCGAGATCGATCAGGCAGAACAGGAGTTGCGTACCGAGATCAGCCGCTATTTCGAAAAGACGGTAGCGAAGGAGCGTTTGAAGGATGAAGCCTTTGCGGCGTTGAGGCGGCATGCGGTCAAGCCGCTGCTCGAACGTGAATTGCAGCAGATACGCAACGGCCTGAAGAAGCAGATCAAGGACTCGGTCAAGCTCGGCGCCTATCTGGAGCAAGTCGTACATGACGTTCTCGGCAATCTGGAACTCTTCGAGGCACTGGATTCGGATGACGATGTCCGGCAGGAAGAGCTGCTCAAGGTGCTGTCGCGCTACCGTGTCAACCTGGTCGTCGATAACGACGGCCTGACCGGCGCACCGGTGATCGTTGAAGACAACCCTCTGTTCCGCTCGCTGTTCGGCAGCATCGAATACCAGTCCGAGAACGATGTGCTGGTGACGGACTTCTCGCGCATCCGCGCAGGCAGCCTGCACAAGGCGCATGGCGGCTTCCTGCTGCTGCATCTGCGCGATCTGCTGGCCGACGGACTGGTGTGGGAGAAGCTGCGGCGCCTGCTGCGCAGCGGCAGGCTGCAGATCGAGGAACCGGGTACGGCATTCACGCCGATTGCGACGGTCTCGCTCGAACCTGAAGCGGTGGACATCGAGGTCAAGATCGTGCTGATCGGCTCGCGCGAACAGTATTACGAATTGCAGGAGGAAGATCCGGAATTCGCGCGCCATTTTGGAGTCAAGGTGGATTTTGCCGAAAGTTTTTCGTCCAGCCCGGCGACTCGCCGCGCCATGGCCATTTTTGTTGCCCACACCTGCCGCCGGCTCGGACTTTCGCATTTCTCTGCCGGAGCCGTTGCACGCCTGCTGGAAGACGGGCACCGCCAGGTGGACGACCAATTGCGCCAGAGTGCGATCTTTGCCCGAACCGAGGCGCTGGTGATGGAGAGTGCAGTGTTGTGCCGGGCGCGCGCCGGACGTCTGGTCGAGGCTGCGGATGTCGATGCCGCACTGGCAGCCCGCACCAGACGCCACGATTACCCTGAACAGCGCTTGCAGGAAGCGATCGCCGAAGGCGATCTGCTGATCGCCGTGCAGGGCGAGAAGGTCGGTCAGGTCAACGGCCTGACCCAAGTGGATCTGGGAGATTATCGTTTCGGGTTCCCGATACGCATCACGGCACGCACTTACGCCGGAGAAGATGGCCTGCTCAACATCGAGCGCGAGGTGGAGATGTCCGGGCCCATCCATGACAAGGGCGTGCTGATCCTGCAGAACTACCTGTCCGCGCTGTTTGCCCACAACGCCCCGCTTGCCCTGAACGCGGCAGTCGTGTTCGAACAGGAATACGATGGTATCGAAGGCGATTCGGCATCCTGTGCCGAGCTGTATGCCCTGATCTCCGCATTGTCGGGCTTGCCGCTCAAGCAGGGCATCGGCGTCACCGGCGCGGTCAACCAATATGGCGAAGTGTTGCCGGTAGGCGGGATCAACGAGAAGATCGAAGGATACTTTCGCGTCTGTTCCGCCGCAGGCCTGGATGGCAGCCATGGCGTGCTGATCCCGCAGCGCAACCGCCGCCACCTGATGCTGGAGCGCAAGGTCGTCGAAGCAGTCGAGCGGGGCTTGTTCCATATCCATACGGCGGAGCATGCAAGCGAAGGGATAGAGTTGCTCACCGGCCGCCCGGCCGGCATTGCCAACGATACAGGAAACTATCCGAATGCCAGTGTACTGGGGCACGCCCAGAAGACTTTGCTGGCCTACCGCCGCGCGTGCCAGGCGTCGGAACATACGAAGTCGGCACGCAAACATATGCACCCGTAACCGGGTGTGTCCCGTGCCGTTTGATTATCGCCGACCGGCATCCTGCCCGTGCCGGTTCAAGAGGAGAAGAGCATGATGATATTTCGCGATCGCGAAGATGCTGCACGGCGTTTGTCCGAGGCGCTCATGCAATACCGGGGCCTCCACCCGCTGATATTGGCGATTCCGCGCGGTGCGGTGCCGATGGCCAAGACCATCGCCGATGCGCTGGACGGTGAAGTGGATGTCGTGCTGGTGCGCAAGCTGCGAGCGCCGGGCAATCCTGAGTTCGCCATCGGTTCGGTGGACGAGACCGGTTGGACCTATCTCGGCGACTATGCCGGACATGTGGCGGGCAGTCAGCGTTACATCGAGGACGAGAAGGAAACACAACTCAGGGTGATGCGCGAGCGACGCGCGAGCTATACGCCGATACGCCCGCCGCTCGATCCGGAGGGGCGCATCGTCATCGTGGTGGACGATGGTCTGGCCACCGGATCGACCATGATCGCCGCACTACATGCACTGCGCGCGAAACACCCCCGAAAACTGGTCTGTGCCGTGCCGGTGGCGCCACCCGATACGCTGGAAAAAGTGAAGCCCTATGCCGATGAAATGGTGTGCCTGAGTGCGCCCGAGGAGTTTTATGCCGTGGGACAGTTCTACCAGTCCTTTCCGCAGGTGAGTGACGACGAAGTGATCAGGTTGCTGGGCGCGGCCCCTGGCTCCTGAGGTGTTGCGCAAACCAGTCCGCGGCGGCGTTTGCCGCCTGTTCCAGCGTGCCTTCCTCCTCGAACAAATGGGTTGCGCCGGGAATTAGCTTGAGCGCCTTCGTGCAATGCATCAGCGCATAAGCCTGCCGGTTAAGTTCGACCACGTCGTAGTCGGCCGCGCCGACGATCAGCAGGGTTGGCGTGTTCACGCGTCGCAGCGCTAGTTCGCCTGCCAGGTCGGGACGCCCGCCACGCGAGACCACCGCTGCGATCTGGTTGCCGATCTCCGCCGCTGCGCGCAATGCAGCAGCTGCACCTGTGCTGGCCCCGAAATAGCCGAGTTTGAGCGCTTGCGTCTGGGGGCGGTCCTGTAGCCACGCGGTGGCGGACAGCAGGCGCTGCGTGAGCAGGGAGATATCGAAACGCGTCTCATAGTCCCGGTCTTCTTCGCGTGTCAGCAGATCGAACAGCAGTGTGCCGATACCGCGTTGCTGCAGGATTCCGGCGACATAGGTGTTGCGCGGACTGAGGCGGCTGCTGCCGCTTCCGTGAGCGAACAGCACCACACCGCCGGAGGAGGGCGGTAAGGCCAAGTCGCCGTCGAGTTCGACGGAGCCTGCCGGTATATGCACGGTATTCATCATATGCGGGAAGGTCGGCAGCGATCGGTAGCCTGCCTAATCTTCGCTTTCAACAGCGCGCTTTGGTTCATGCGTTTTGACATCGCCGTGCAACTTGTGCGCGTAATCTGCCACTTTGCGTTTGGCAGCATCGAAGGCATCGCGCAACGCCACGTAAACGTCTTCGGCATGATCGCGGTTAACCACGATCTCGCCGCCCGCGACACCGATGTCGATACGCACATTGAACTGTTTTCCTTGACGTTGGTGCTTGTGCGGCATCTCGACCACGACCCGGCAGGACATGATGTGATCGAAAAACTCGTCGAGTTTGCCGGCCTTCTCGCGGATGTGGGCCTCCAGTGCCTCGGAATGTTCGACGTCGCGAATGGTGATCTGCAGTGGTATTTGCATGAGTGTCTCCTGAAATTCGTATCGTTGTGCCGTACTAGTGCGACCAGCTTACCCGCAACAGGTTCTGTTCGGGGTTGTAGTGATAACTCAGCTCTCCCTGGTAGGCATGATGCAAGGCTTCGCCTATGCCGCGGGCAAGGTGGATATCGGTGGTTGTCACCACTGTAGCGCCGTCCTTTTCTTCCACATCCATGATGCGGTTGAGCGGGTGATTGGCCCGTTCGTCTGCCTCGTGGTTGCGTGCAAGGCGCATGATCTCGTCCCGATGTGCAAGAAAGAACGTTCCCTGCAAGGTAAGGAAGCCGGCAGGGTAATGGTCGTGTATCCGGTGGCAGGCGGGGCAGGTCACCTTGTGCGCATTGGCCGGGGCTTGCATCCATTGCCAGCGTCCCGCATGGAACACCGCGCCGCATTGCGGGCAAACGGTCGGCTCAAGCAGCTTGCCCTTGATCTTGTAGGCATCGTGCACGCGCTCCTGGAAGATGCCGTCGTGCCGCTCGATTTGATGGAAGCCAACTAGTGTCGTTGCATGTTTCATGCTGAACCCTCCTCTGGTTGATCACTCTGTTGCCCGCACAGTCTTTGCGTACATACTACTGAACGATCCAAGTTCACATTTGCAGTTGGTTGCGAGCAGCTTCAAAACAATCTTCACGCCAGCGGCAATCGAACTGATCGCATATTCCGCTGTAGGCGGTGCCATAACAATCGAAATTGCCTTCCTTGGTCTGGATAGTCCTGATCAACTCGGTCTTGAACGTGTTATCGGGTTGAATACCGTGCGATTTGGCAATGTCGCGTAATTCGCTGAGCTTCATAATAGCTCTCCTTGTCGAAAGAGGCTGGTTTTTGAAAATTTCACTCCATAAATCCGAACCATCCAGTTCAGGCTTCTCTAACGGCCGGAGTTCCTTCCTGGCAGTGAGGTGTCATGCCGGCGGGCACTGTGTAATAGTTGAAATTTTTCTGCCGCGCTCAATTAAGTTGCCTGAGAATGGAATGGCGATGATGTATAAAGTTACAGCAAACCCGTTGCTGAATATATAGGGACGAATACCTATTAATCTCGGGGACTTGATATGCCGCCGCTTGACTCAGGAGCGCCATTCTCGCCCGTATTTCCAAGGAAGAAGCAGCGCTGGTGCCGGATTCAATGGTGCTACACAAGCTCGGTCCGCGCCCCAGCCTCGTACACCGCTTCATTTAACTCATGATTCTTGGGCACAACTCATTCGCGCTGACCAACCTGCTCTGTTTCTGCAACTCCAACGGGGTTGCCAGCAACCTGAGATTGCGCGCAATCCATCGTATCTCACGATCGCGCACCACAGTCGCGGCAGGAGATGCTGCGCGATCAGGATCGTCACTGGCGGCAGGTTCTGTCGCGAATCCGGAACCGAATAAAGCTGAAATGACTTGCATTTGATTGAGGAATCCGAAGGCACAGCACCGGAAGTCGATAACATATTTCCGGATGGAAGTAGAATGATCTTGGTGTGCCTGGTACATATTGAACGGGGAAAATTAGCCATGCAAAAAAATGCGAACAGTCCGTTTTCGTTGCAACCGCAACAACTGTACCAATCTTGCGATCTCGATCAGTTCACGTTCCAGACAACTGATGATCTGGATGACCTGACCGGAATCATCGGCCAGATGCGAGCCATGGACGCGGTCCGTTTCGGTACCGGCATCCGTCATGATGGCTACAATCTTTTTGTGCTTGGTCCGTCCGGCACCGGCAAAAACAGCATGGTGCGACGATTCCTCGAGCAAAAGGCAGGCGGCGAATCCAAGCCCGACGACTGGTGCTATATCAACAACTTCGCGCAGCACCATCAACCCCTGATGCTCAGGTTGCCATCCGGCAGGGGAGAGGAATTGCGCTCGCGCATGGAGCAGTTGGTCGAATATCTGCGCACCGCGATCCCGGCTCTGTTCGAAGGGGATGAATACCGCGCCAAGGCAGGGGTGATCCAGGAGGAGTTCAGCAAACGGCAGGAGCAGGCATTCAACGAATTGGGCGAGGCTGCCGAAAAGCAACAGATCGCCCTCCTGCGCACTCCGGAGGGATTCGCCTTCGCACCGATGCGCGATCATGAAGTGATCCCGCCGGACGAATACGAGAAGTTGCCGGAGGATGAAAGGACTCAGGTGGAAACGGCGATCACCGGGTTGCAGGAAAAGCTGGAAAAGATCATGCGCCAGATGCCGCAATGGCGGAAGGAGCGGCATGAACGTGTCAAGCAACTTGACCGCGAAACCACGCTGTCTGCGGTCGACCACCTGGTGAACGAGATCAAGGAATCCTACGCCGAACTGCCGGAGGTGATGAATTATCTCGATCAGGTCAGACAGGTCATGGTCGACAATGCGGACGATTTTCGCAAGCAGGAAGAGTCCGCGACGGTCGGCGGCATGACTATGGTTACCCACCAGACTTTCCACCAATATAAAGTGAACGTGCTGGTGAGCAACGGCAAACAGCCGGGCGCGCCCATTGTCAGCGAAGACAACCCGAGTTATGCCAATCTGGTCGGACGAGTCGAGCATGTCTCCCAGTTCGGGGCGCTTGTCACGGACTTTACCCTGATCAAGCCGGGTGCACTGCACCGTGCGAACGGCGGCTATCTGTTGCTGGACATCCGTAAAGTGTTGAGTCAGCCCTTTGCCTGGGAAGGTCTGAAACGGGCACTGCAGTCGAAAGAGATACGCATTGAATCGCTGGGGCAGATGTACAGCCTGGTAAGCACCGTGTCGCTGGAGCCCCAGCCCATCCCGCTGGATACCAAGGTGATTCTGTTCGGTGACCGCATGTTCTATTATCTGCTGCAGGAATATGACACGGAGTTCGGCGAGCTGTTCAAGGTTGCAGCGGATTTCGAGGAACGCATTGAGCGCAATGCCGATACTCACCAGCTCTATGCACAGCTGATTGCCACGCTCGCACGCAAGGAGGAATTGCTGCCGTTCGACCGCAATGCAGTGTCAAGAGTGATCGAACACAGTGCGCGCCTGGTCGGCGATGCGGAACGACTGACCATGCACATGCGCAGTGTGGCGGACTTGTTGCGCGAGGCCGACTACTATTCACGCGAGGCAGGTTGCAAGGTGGTGGAAGCTACCAACGTACAATGTGCAATCGACGCCCAGATCCGGCGCCAGGACAGATTGCGTGACCGGCTGTACGAGGCGATCCTCCGCGACACGCTGGTGATCGACACACAGGGTGCAGTGACGGGGCAGATCAACGCGCTCTCCGTCATTTCCCTGGGCGACTTTTCTTTTGCGCAGCCGACGCGGATCACTGCGACCACACGGCTGGGCGATGGCGAGATGGTCAACATCGAACGCGAAGTGAAGCTCTCCGGCGCAATTCATTCCAAGGGGGTATTGATCCTTTCCTCATTCTTTGCGTCGCGTTATGCGAAGAATCAGCCGATGGCATTCTCCGCCAGCCTGGTGTTCGAGCAATCCTACGGCATGGTCGATGGCGATAGTGCATCGCTGGCCGAATTGTGCGTACTGCTTTCCAATCTGGCGACTGCGCCGATCAGGCAATCGCTGGCGATCACCGGGTCGGTGAACCAGCTCGGACTCGCGCAGGCAATCGGTGCGGTCAACGAAAAGATCGAGGGTTTCTTCGACATCTGCGTTGCGCGCGGGTTGACCGGAGATCAGGGCGTAGTGATCCCAGCAGCGAACATCAAACATCTGATGCTGCGCCGCGATGTGATTGCGGCTGTGGATGCCGGGAGATTCAACATATACGCTGTAGAGAGCGTTGATCAGGCCGTTTCCCTTCTTACGGGCTTGCCGGCCGGCGAAGCTAACGCCAAAGGCGTTTATCCGGCGGGCAGCATCAATCGCAAGGTTGCCGATCGACTGGTCGAACTGACTGAAATCAGAATGTCTTTCGCGCGTCGCATGGGGAAAAAGCCGGAGGCGAAGAAAAAGAGGATCGATCAGGTTTGAATTGATTGCCGTGAAGCTGAATTACGCTGCCAGGTGATCTGAAGCTATTCATCCATCACCAGTACTGCCGCACCGCGGATGCTGCCATTACGCAGCCGTTCGAGCGCTTCGTTCACCTGTTCCAGCCGGAAGGTTTCTACCTCGGTCCTGATGCCCGCCTTGGGAGCAAGCTCAAGGAATTCTTCACCGTCGCGACGGGTGAGGTTGGCGATGGAGCGGATGCTGCGCTCGCCCCACAGGATGGAATACGGGAATGCAGGCACATCGCTCATGTGGATGCCGGCGCACACGACGCTCCCGCCTTTGGCGGTATGGCGCAGCGCCTGCGGTATCAGTGCGCCGACCGGCGCGAACAGGATCGCGGCATCCATCTCTTCCGGTGGCGCCGAGTCAGAATCGCCGGCCCATGTCGCGCCCAGCCCCATGGCGAAACGCTGTCCCGGCAGGTCGCCTGGCCTGGTGAAAGCGAACACCCTGCGACCTTGCCATCGGGCTACTTGGGCGATGATGTGTGCCGCCGCACCGAAACCGTATATACCGATACGCTCGGCATCGCCCGCGGCAACCAGCGCACGATAACCGATCAGTCCGGCACACAGCAGCGGTGCGGCTTCCGCATCGCCATAACCTTCGGGCAGCGGAAAGCAATAGCGCTGGTCGGCCACCGCGTATTCCGCGTAGCCGCCGTTCAGCGTATAACCGGTAAAACGCGCGTCGTCGCACAGGTTCTCGCGCCCGGTCGCGCAATAGCGGCAATGGCCGCAGGTGTGACCCAGCCACGGTACGCCCACTCTCTGCCCGAGGGTGAAGCGCTCGACATGCGGGCCCTTGGCGATCACGGTGCCGACGACCTCGTGGCCGGGTATCAGGGGCAGCTTGGGTTGGGAAAGTTCGCCGTCCAGTATGTGCAGGTCGGTGCGGCATACGCCACAGGCGCCGACTTTGAGCAGCACCTCGTCGGCACCGCATTCTGGCCGTGGCAGTTCGGTCAGTCGCAGCGGAGAGCCGGGTGAGTCCAGAACCATCGCACGCATTTTGTGTCCCTGGTTTTTTCGTGATCTATTTAAAACCTGTCTAGTTACCTGGAGGGAGATTAAGTTGAGGGTTCGATGTTGGCGCGTACAACAATCGGACGACTGCGGCCAAAAATTAAAACGGGCCAAATTGGCAGGAATAGCCGTCCGCGGCCCGAGCCCGCACAGCAGGGAGATTGTCGATTCTTGCCAAGGAGCGCGAATGAATAACTGCGCCTCGGTGTCGAGCAGCTTCTGCGTTGCTCTTCCGCAACTCGATTATCGACATCCGGTTCGCGGCGAGCATACGCTTTCGTATCTGGTGCCACAAGGTGCAGACACGCGGATTCGAGCATCCAGAATCGAAGCATCTGCTATTGAATTTTCCGAAATAAATGCATGACAGGTTTTCCGTGTCACGTGATTTCACCCACATTTGGCTTCTCTTTCGGAGGGGGTGCATACCCATTCTTATAGAGTGGTTGAGATGAAGGGGGGCGCGTGTCATGCTTTAAAGAATATCAATAGGTGGTTCTACATATAGAAAAAATGACCGTTGTTGCATAGCCTTATGAAACGGCAGTGACATTCGCGTGCAGGCTGAAAGAATGGCTGCGATTACGAATCGTTGTAGCCTCGGGCCGCACGCAATTGTGCGTTGGATTTGAATCCGCCTGTTTGATATCGAAATGGACCTGGATTAGAAAATTGAAATATCCAAAAAGCAAGCAGACAACCAGTGGTTCCCATCTTGATGAGCAAGTTCTGCAACGTTCGCAAACTGCAGTTCAGCTTCCGCATTCTCAATCAATGGATGCACAGGCACGCCCCGTAGCGGAACTTCTGCACGAACTCCAAATGCACCAGCTTGAATTGGAAAAGCAAAAAGACGAGCTGAAAAGGGCGCAGATTTCTCTGCAGGAAGCACGCGACCGCTATATCGATTTATATGATTTCGCGCCAGCCGGTTGCATCACTTTCGCAAACAATGAACTGATCGAGGATATCAATATCACCGGGGCCGCACTCCTTGGTGAGGAGCGGGGCAGGCTGGCGAATTGTCGGTTCGACTCGTTCGTTGCGCCTGCGGATGTCGACAAATGGCATCGCCATTTCATGAGCGTCACGCAAGGCGACGATAAGCAAAGTTGCGAATTGACCCTCTTGCGCAATGATGGGTCTTGCCTGGACGTGCAGCTCAATTCGATACGTCTGGTCAGGGACGACAATCAACTGCTGGTGCGTATCGCGTTGACAGACATCACGGCGCTGAAACGTATGGAAGCCGCGTTGCGGGAAAGCGAAATGCGCAGGCGTATTCTGGAACAGCAGGAGATCGTGCAGACATCGCTGGATGGATTTTGGGTGGTGAATTCCACCAATGGGCGGATCATCGAGGTGAACGACAAATATTGCGCCATGATCGGCTTTTCGCGGGAGGAGATGCTCAATATGAACGTTCGCGATCTGGAGGCAAACGAGACGCCCGAGGATACGGAGAAGCATCTGGAAAAAGTAAGGGAAATAGGCTACGACCGCTTTGAAACCCGGCATCGCCACAAACTAGGAACGCTGGTCGATCTCGAAGTATCGGTCAGCCGCTCGGATCTGAATGCAGATGTGAATTTCGCGTTCTTTCGTGACATCACTAGGCGCAAGCGGGACGAAGAGGCTCTGAATAGATCCCATGCGCAATTGAAAGCGTTCATTCAGCAGGCGCCCATCGGCATTGCCATGTTCGATCGGGAGATGAATTATCTTGCCACCAGCGGGCGCTGGATAAGCCAATACGGGCGAGGTCACGCCGACTTGACAGGACTCAATCATTACAAATTGTATCCGGATATTTCGGCTGACAGGAAATCCATCCATCGGCAGGCGCTCGCAGGAGCAACACTGGAGAAAAACGAAGACACATGGTACAAGAGCGATGGCACCAGGCAATGGGCTCGCTGGGCAGTGCAGCCTTGGGTCGACGAGAGTGGATCGATCGGAGGCATCATCATGTATGCGGAAGATATCACTGCGCAGAAGCTTCTCGAACTGGAAATCCAGGCGCAACGCAAGGATATGGAACATCTGCACAAGATTCAAATAGCGACTCAGACCACTGCCGCCATCGCACACGAATTGAATCAGCCTTTGCTGTCCATCGCATCCTATAGCGGGGCTGCGCTGATGCTGATGCAGGCGGAAGCACCCAACCTGGAAAGGCTCCGGAAGATAATCGAGAAGAACGAGAAAGAGGCGCTTCGTGCCGGACGTTCGATTCGCGAATTGATGGATTACTTGAACCAGAAGGAATATCCGGCTCAGGACGTCGATCTTAATGATGAGATATTGAATGTCCTGAATATAGCCAGATCTGAACACGACCTGTCATTCGAGACAATACTTCGGCTGAATGATGGACTTCCCAAGGTGCGGATTAACAGTATGCACTTGCAGAAGGTCCTTCTGAACTTATTGAGCAATGGCATCGAGGCCATGGAGCAAGCCAGTGTGCCACTGCCGTCCCTGATCGTGACGGTGCGCACGAAAAAAGATGAGAATGTCGCTCATTTGACCTTGCAGGATAATGGCCCCGGCATCAGGCAGGAAGACATGCACAGATTATTTGAACCCTTCTTCACGACCAAAGCCAAGGGTATCGGCATGGGGTTGGTAATCAGCCGCTCCCTGATAGAAGGATATGGCGGGCAACTCTGGGTTGACCCGCAACCCGGTGCCGGCGCCACTTTCCATCTTACGTTACCTTTCGCGACATGAACGAGGCCAAAGTATTCGTCGTGGACGACGACCTGTCGGTATGCGATTCGATCTCCGAACTGCTAGAGATCGCCGGCTACACTGTCGAAACTTTTCAGAGTGCCGAAGAGTTTCTGGAAATCTGTACTCCCGATACCTATGGCTGCATCATACTTGACGTGAATATGCCGGGCATGGACGGGCCCAAACTGCAAATGGAATTGGCGCGTCGCAAGCTGCTACTGCCAATTATCTTTCTTTCCGGACAAGGAACCATACCGTTGACGGTTCGCACTATCAAGGCGGGTGCGATGGATTTTTTGACCAAGCCGGTAAAAAGTTCGATCTTGCTGACCCGCGTTCAGGAGGCCATGGAACAATTGTCCGTTTTACGCAAACGGACCGAAGTCTCTCAATTTATTGCCGGGCGCATGGCATTGCTGACAGAACGGGAAAGTGATGTGATGCAGCTTGCTGTCGCGGGGTATACCAACAAGGAGATCGCACAACGCCTGGGCATAAGTCATCGGACGGTGGAAATTCATCGATCTCGTATCATGCAGAAGACCGGTGCTCCAAACGTGCTGGAACTTGCGCGCCTTTGCTCCAGTTACGTAAAAAATAAATAGGCGCTAGCACGGATTCCGTTTGAAGATTGCCGTGCGTATTGTCAGGCCGGTTCAGATGGAGCGCGCGCAATCGCCGCCCCTGCAATAAACGGGGACCCTTGCCGGCTGCATATTTTTCTCCTGCCTTGCTTTGCCAATCATCGACCGTACCGACTACAATTTCTTCATGCATCTCCGGCGTGAACACTGCATTTCATGCCGCCACGAACAAGGAGCAGATATATGCGGCAGCTGATAATTCTTTGGTGTTTTTCACTTCTGGCGAATGCGGCCTTTGCGGAGGGGATTGTTGAGGCTCCGCTACCGCCGGCAGGTGATGACAAGGTCATTCAGTCTGCCAGTTCTGTGTCCAGGGCCGAGACGCTGCCCACTATTGTCATACCGGACAATCCGGTTCCGGTCACGGTAGATTGTCCACCGCCACAGACTGTTCCCGAGAGCGATACCGACAGATTGCGCAAGCAGAGGGCACAGCTTGCTGCAAAATGGATCGAGTCGTTGCGCAGCACGATCAAGGACACAGCCCGCAGCGGCAGTTTTTTTTCCACACTCTTCACTTCTTCAAAGCAGCCCGTCGATACCGAGTTGCTGGGAGAGATGGACCGGTTCATTGTGCTTCACCCGGATATGCCGGAGGCTGCCGACGTGTACCTGCTCAAGTCACAAGTGCATATGCGCATGGAATCATATGACGCTGCGGCACTGGATCTGCTGATGTTGATGGCCGCTTACCCCGATTCGCCATTGGCCGGTGAAGCTTCGAAGCGGCTGAACGAGTTGAGCGGGGACCAGTTGAAAAAGCAGGCATCCACCATTGGCTTGCTTGCGCAAAAGGCAAAAGCCCTGAGCGGCGATCGCGACCAGCGTGTGGCCTCCTATCTGGCGGACATCGGTACTACATTGAATGATGCAGATTTTGCACAGCCGATCGCATCCGAATGCGCGTCATTCCTGCAAAGCAACCGTTCATTCCTGAATGAGGATATTGTGGAGCACGCGCTCGCCCGTCAATCGATGCTGATCGATGACCGGATCGCCCTGTATCACTTCAATAAATTGCTCGCCTTGTATCCCTCCAGCCCGACACTTCCGGACAGCCTGTTGTCGATGGGCAACGTGCAGCGCAAAGGCTTGAAGCTATACACCCAAGCGGCTCAGAGCTATTCCAAACTGATCGGGCAATATCCGGAAGCGCCGGAGACGAAACCAGGGTATCTGTCCCTCGCGAGCATGTACGACGAGGACATGGGTGACTACCCGGATGCGCTCAAGACCTATGCGGCGGTCGTGGAAAAATACAAGGACGATCCTGTCGTACTGCAAAGTCTGCGCAACATGGCGCTGATATACCAGAACAAGACCGGTCAGCCGGCCAAGGCCATCGAGACGTACCTCAAGTTGTCGGAAACATTCAAGGGCGCCGATGCGCTGGATGCGCTCAACAAGGCCGAGAACATTGCGACATCCTCCACGCGCGACTGGAATGTGGCAATGAATATCAACGACCGCATCGTTGCCCTGGTGCCCCAAACGGATGCTGCAGCCAACGCCGCGTTTGCCAATGCGGAAATCGCTGAATTGAACTTGAGGGATATGGCACAGGCGAGGAAGCTATATTCGGCGGTGATCGATGGTTATCCCGCCAATGCGCTTGCGAAGGAGGCACAGAGACGCATCGCGGCGATAGACAGGCAAACGCAGAATTGAGGAAGTGAGTGATGCGGTGGCGGCAGTCTGCCGATTATTTTGGCAGCGATCTCATCCCGCTGGCCGGGGCCCATTGAGAATGACGGTAGGGCGATGCCAGCGGTTCGCCGATGAATACCCCCTGGGATGGCCATGCAACGCTTTTCCAGTATGCTTCGATGGCGCTTTCACCGGATAAATAGTGTTCGAGCAAGACCATGGCATTGGGAAATTTCTGCGGATAGTTGCACGGCTCGGACACCGTGCCGTAGCTCGCCGTTGCGCCAGCCTCCAGCCAACGCAGGCTGCTCATCTGGCCTGTTCCAAGCAAGTCGCCCCCCGATGAGGTCAGGTGGTCGGCCAGCGCTCCAGGCAGAAAATGCAGCGTATCCAGGCCGGGCACACTGGACAATCCCGTCAGATAAAACATGATGTCGTTCACACCCTCAATGCTGTTTGCCTTGATCGTCTTGATGTCGAGTTTGAACTGCGGGAGGTGGGCGGATTTTGGAAAAAATGACGCGCGCGAGTCGCGGCTTGCATCCGAAGTGACCAGAAAATACGCGCTTGCAGCAGGCACGCTGAATCCACTGAGTTTTCCCCGGTCGATCAGGGATTTTGCCTGTATGACCGAATCGGTAGGCAGCAGCATGGAGATGCGGATGCCGAAGTCGGTGTAGGGGTGCGCTGAACTTGAATTGAAATATGGACTGGGCTTGCCCGGCGCGCAGGTCTTCCTGCATTGCGCAGCATCAAACCCCAGGGTCATGGCTGAAGTGATCGAGTTGCACTCGACTGCGTAGGGTGCGGTCCAGACCATGACGATGGCCTGAATATCCTTGTCCAAGTGCATTTCGATCTGCCGCTTGAGCCTGTTGAATTCTGCAACCGGAATATTGTGCCGACTTTCCGGAATGCGTACATGTACCACGTTCTTAGCGGGGATGTTCCTGGCATTCCGGTAGTACTCTCCCACCTCGACGCTATGTGCGTCGTCGTCATTGATTACCACGGCCACATTTGCCGGTTGCAGGCCGTCGCTTGTCTGCCTTGCTGCTGCAGCAAAGTAAGGTGACTCACCCGCGAGCGCGAGTGCACAGTGGCATGCCATGCAAATCATAAGCAGATAATGGCGAATCAACATATTCCCCCGATCCATAAAGTGTTGTTACCGGTTGCCGTCGTCGCTTATCTTGCCCGAATATCCGCCTCCGTAAAACTTGCGGTCAAGGGCGCTGGCCGAAGCATATTACGCCCAGGATATTGTCTGCCATCTGCAGAACGACCGGCATGGACCGGGATGGAGGGTAAGCCCGGTGGGAAAAGTTTGCTGATGGAATAGTTCTGTGCGCCGCTCGGACCTGCCATGCTGATCTATCCTGTCGCGCGGCAGTTTCTCTTCAACTTCGATCATGAAGATGAAACGTGGTTTTGGTATTCCGGAGACGTTGATTCAAACGCCAAGACAAATGAGATAGGCTTCACTACCGGAGATTTCATCGGTCGCAATACCTGCGCCGCCAATCTGACTGGACGCCATCATCGTGCCGGAACCGGTATTCCCGTCATCCATCACAAAATCGAGTCTCTTTGCCAGCGTACCCGCAATGTTGTTTGTGCAAATGATGTAGTTTCCATTTATGCCCGCAATTGGCGGATTGGATGCTTCGGAGGCGTCAATCGAGTCGCCGGACATTTTGAGCGGGGCATAGGCATTATTGACAGCATCCTTTCCCAAACCCGCCGGCCTGATCCTCTTCCAGAGGCTGAAGTTTTCACCCGATGCCGATCTCCAGCCTCCGCCGATAATTGCATTCAAGTTATTGCTATCGCCAGGCCCCGCCGAATCTGCGATACGCGACGGTAATTTGCGCATATTGCCGCTCGTTGCCGGACTTGACTTGTCTTGCGCGTCATAAATGGCTGACCGAATGCTGTTCAAATCACGATCCAGGCGATTTACCTTGGTGTTGATGGTGACTGTATGTCCGATCATCAGCATAAATGAGGCCAGCAAACAAATTGTCGCTATTGAGATTGCGAGTTCAAACAAAGTGAATCCCGCCTGGTTTATTCGTTGCATGATCTGTTCTCAGCGTGAAATTGATTTCTGCAATGAAAGGCAATATCTGTGCCAGATTGGTAATCGGTTCAGTTCTCCATATGAACAATGCCAATAACCACTATGTGGTAGTGGAATACGGCGTGAAGTGACGAACTTCAGTCATGAAGTGACGGATAAGCAGAAGAGCGGGAAGCAATCAACGGTGTGGCATATCGCAGGAATTGGGCGAAAAAAAAGCCCGGCGGATAATGCCATGGGAGGCATATAGTTGCACCCGACAGGAGGCATATCCTTGCACTAAGCCAGTAAAAACCGTCATTGACTCTCTTTTCCATATTCCTTCGTGAGACGTCGTTTTTTGGAAATACAGCAAACTGTTTTTCTTTTGGCTCGTGCTATGTGGGTTATTCCCTGATTCTGTATCCCATCGCCCGGTATCCCCGTTGGCGCTTATCCCACATCCGCAGCAGTGCTGGATGGCCAGTGTCTACGAAGTCGATCACCCTCACATCAGTTTTTGTCGCATGTTCGCGGTGCAAGCGCCCTGCGTATTGCTGCAGCGTCCCCGACCATGAAATCGGCATGGCCAGTACCAGCGTATCGAGCGGAGGGTGGTCAAATCCCTCACCCACCAATTTTCCGGTGGCGAGTAATACACGGGGTTCGTCTGGCGGCAGTGCGCTGAGTTCAGCGATCGACGTAGTTCGTAACTTCTTCGACATCCGCCCGTGCAGCACGAAAAGTGAATGAATCTTTCCGGTCAAAGCGGTTTGGAGGGCATCCAGATGTTCGGTGCGCTCGGTTAGCACGAGCACCTTCCGGCCCTGGTTGAACGCACTTACGATTTGAGCAGCAATTGCGGCAGTACGGTTCTCATCTATAGCAAGGTGGCGGAATACCTCCTGAATCCCGGCATCCTGCGGCAGATTGATTCGTGTGTGCAGCAGTTGCGGAACGACTTCCAGATCGTGCGGCGCACTGGCTGGTTTGGCCGCCGTGTAACGGATTGGCCCGCACTGCATGAAGATGATTGGCTGCTGACCATCGCGGCGGATCGGAGTGGCTGTCAGTCCGAGAACGAACTTCGCCCTGACCTGCTTCAGGATCGCGTCGAACGAAACCGCCCCGACGTGATGGCATTCATCAACGATAACGTGCCCGTAGTTCTCGACTAGCGGATTGATCTCGCCCTGCCGCGATACGGATTGCATCACCGCGATGTCGATTATGCCGGACGGCTTGGCTTTGCCGCCCCCAATTGTACCCACTACACCCTTGCCGACACCAAGGAACGATTGCAGACGCTCCTGCCATTGCTTGAGCAGCTCAGTGCGATGCACCAGCACCAGCGTATTGACGCCACGCGCGGCGATCATGGCGGCCGCGGACACGGTTTTGCCGAAAGCAGTCGGTGCGCACAATACGCCGGCATCGTGATGCAACATCGCGGCCACAGCCGCTTCCTGATCGATGCGCAGTGTTCCGGCAAAGGCGACATCAATAGCTTCACCTTCGTATCTCTCGTCGTGTAAGTCGCAGCGGATACTGTTATCCCGCAGCAAATCCTGCGCGGCATCCAGACACCCGCGAGGTAGCGCAATGTGATTTGGATAATTTTCCGCGCAGCCAATCACTCGCGGCTTGTCCCAAACCGACATTCGCATTGCCTGCGCCTTGTAGAACTCCGGATTCTGGAATGCAGCAAGGCGAATCAGACGATTGGCCAATGCTTGCGGCAGTTGCTCTTTCTCGAAGTAAACAAGATTGCCCAGCGTTAATGTAAGCGATTCAGGCATGGCGCCTGCAAGCTTCCTGGTTGCCGGTGCAGAACGCTTCCATGGTTCCTTGAGGTCCTCGTCATCTATAAACGTCACGTCCAGCGGATGAGTACTACCGGTAGCTCTCAGGACGGTCGGCTCAATGTCGTTTGCAGGCATTGGTTGGATAGAGGCCAAGTACGCCCACTGATCCGGATAAGGATGCAAGGCTGCATCCACGAACACACTGCAACCGTTCTCACGCGGCTTCTTCTGTAAGGGCAACGCAATCAGGTTGCCGAAGCCGCCCTTGGGCATTGTGTCCTGATTGGGGAAAAGCCGGTCATACGATTCGAGCTTGAGTTGCCGGGTGCGGGCGCAGGTATGACTGATGATTGCAGTGCCCAGTCGACGGGCATCCCGGGCGGACACGCTGCCCGCGAAGAAAACCCAAGCGTGCGCGCCGTTTCCGGAGCGGGATATTTCGAGCGCGACCGGCACACCCAATTCATCGCACGAATGAACAAATGCCTTTGCGTCCTCTTTCCATTCGGCTTCGTCGAAATCGACAGCGAGAAAATGGCAGGTATCGTCTGTCAGCAGTGGATAAACGCCAACGGTATGATCGCCTGCGAGATGTTTATAGATGACAGCATCGGAAAGCGGGTTCAGCAGGCGATTGCTGCAATCAGAACACTTGATTCGCGGTTTATTGCATACGCCATGCCGCCATTCATTCGCGCACGCTGGCGCGTAACCCGATTTGCCAGTTTTCTGGCTTTCCCAACGCACCGGGTAAACATCGGTACGCCCCCGGAACAGGCGGCGAAAGACAGCCACTTTTTCATCGGTGTTCAAACTTGACTGGGCGGGTTCCGGGGCTGGAGGTGCAACTGCTGCGGGAGTCGGGGGAATGCGCCACTCAATATGGTGAGCATCGAGCAGCTTGATCAGGCGCTGATTTTCCGCCTGCAGATCGACAAGCGCCTTGGCGTCAGTCATCGAATCCATAGCTGTGCATGAGATCATCCAGATTGTCGCCCACACCATACCCAAAGTCGTGGCTGATCGCTCTCAGTGCATTCAGACGAGAGAGATAGGGTGCGCGTTGCGGCTCCGAAAAGTTGCTCAAGAGCTTTAATGTCTGCTCAAACATATTTATCAAGGCATCGTAGTAACCTTCGTCGTCCAGTCCCACATCATGGCTGAATCCGACAGCGCGCTCGCAATAGAACACCATCAATTCAGCCAGCGCATCCGGGTGGCCGAGGGCTTTTTTGTAGTCGGCGATAGCCTTTTTTGCCTTAGCGACAGACGTGTCCTGCTGTTTGAACATATCCGGCCATAGCCAGCGCTCGATGGTTGTCTTGTATGGTTTGAGGATGTTGTCGCCCAGCCCGAATCGGGCGTGCAGGAATGTTTGGTTATCTTTGCTGGCGGCATACAAATCCTGCACCAGGTTGAGCAAGCTGTTGCGGTCGAAGTCGTTTAGCTTCGCTTTGACATTGCCCCATGTGGGGATGTTTTTCTTGGCTGTCATGGTTCCTTGCTCTTTATTCTGACCTGCCCCAGATAACTGTGGTGTCTACCGGGAATATTTGGAGATATCGCCACAGATTACTGTTCTACGTTGCTCAAGACATAATGCGTGCTGCGGCCACCGGCTCCCGCGTTGACCAGCACGCCTCGATCAACCAATTCCTTGATGTCGCGCAACGCGGTATCCGGGGAGCAATCGTTCATCGATGCCCACTTCTTGTTGGTCAGATTGCCGTCGAATCCATCAAGCATTTTGTTGAGCATCTTCACCTGGCGATCATTCATTGATACGCCCGACCAGCGGTTCCAGAAGTTCGCCTTGAACATCACTCCCTGCGTTTGTTCGCCTGCTCTCTGTATAGCTCCAAGCAGACACACCAAGAACCAATCCAGCCATTGCGTGACATCGAGCGTGCTCTTCTGGGCAAATTCCAGCGCGTCGTAGTAATCCTTGCGCTCGCGCTGAATTTGCGCAGACAGGCTGTAAAAGCGCTGGCTGGATCCGTCCGCGCGCGCAAGCGCCATGTCGCACACTGCGCGCCCGATACGACCATTGCCGTCCTCGAACGGGTGGATGGTGACGAACCACAGGTGAGCGAGACCGGCCTTGATGGTTGGGTCTATCCCCTGAGCATGGTTGAACCAGTCGATGAAGCGAGCCATTTCCTGCTCCAGGCGCTCTGCTGGAGGCGCTTCAAAGTGAACCTTTTCTCTGCCGACACCGCCGGACACGACTTGCATCGGGCCTTCAGCGTCCTTTCGGTACGCACCGACGGTGATTTTTGTCAGTCCGCTGTATCCGGTTGGAAATAGTGCCGCATGCCAACCGAACAGACGATGCTTGGTCAAGGGCTTGTCATGTCGCTGTGTAGCATCGAGCACCATTTCCACTACACCATCGACATGCCTGTCGGCTGGCGCCAATGCACCGATATCCATGCCTAACCGTCTGGCCAGAGAAGAACGCACTGACTCGGGGTTCAGTTTCTCACCCTCGATCTCACTCGATTTGATGACGTCATCCGTCAGCGCCCGTAGCGTCGCCTCTTCCGCCAGTTTGAACCCGAGTGTCTGCATGCTGCCCAGCAATCGTCCGCGTTCCAACGTGACTTTGGAAAGTAATTCGGAGAGATGGCCGGAAGCGAATTGCCACTCGGGCCATTCAGGACGTTGCCAGATGTATTTTGTATAATTGCCGCTATTCATGCGGCGAATATAGCACAAATTCGCCGCACCTCCATGCATTGAACGCATTTTCTGCGGCGAATAAGCTGCATATTCGCCGCAGCATCGTAAGTGCGTGGATCATGCATTGGGTTAAATTGGCTAAACCAGAAAAATAAAGCATATCTCTGCACTTGGTGCAGAGATATGCTTCCCATCACAGCGTTGAACCCCGTTGGGGGTATTATTGGTGGAGGCGGCGGGAATTGAACCCGCGTCCGCAAGCCCTCTACAGGCAGTTCTACATACTTAGTCTGGTTATTTAATTTTATCCTGCAGACGCCAACCGACAGGCTGCTACAGGACGAGTCACCTTGGTTTTAGCTTCGTGCAAAGTAACCCTGCACGACACGATTCCGTGTAAATGACCTCACTCATCGCGGCCTTGCGGCCTTGAGCCCCTCCACGGACAGCAGGGTGTGAGGTCTAACCGGTTAAGCGGCTAGAGCGTACTTTTCGTCGTTTGCGACTATTGGTTTTCCAGCTGATTTACGAGGTGGCGGGTCCTCGGTATGCCCTACACTGCTTTGTAACCCACGTCGAAGCCAGGTCGCCC
>DAIDAJ010000110.1 GCA_027310665.1 Sideroxydans sp.
TCGCCACCATGACGGAGCAGACCAATGCCGCGACCCAGAGCAACGCCGCCGCCGCGGACCAGCTGAATGCGCTGGCCGGGAGACTCAAGGAAGACATGGCTTACTTCAAGGTCTGATGCTGCGCTTGTCGGGCGGATGCAATATCCGCCGGGCCGAAGACGGCTGCGCGAGCCATAAAAAAAGGCGACCGGAAGGTCGCCTTCTTTATGCTGCCTGCCGCGTCAGTCGCGTTCGCCGCTGAATGCCATCGGGGCGGGATTGTCGAGCGCGGTGAAGTATCGCGTTGCCGGAGTCTCTGTTTCGGGCCGATATCTGCCGAAGTGTTCCTGATTCGCGTACGCGCGCAGTTACACGGAAGCGTTCCGATTCATGCCTTGTATCCGATGCGAAATCCGCCCCATTGTTTTCCGCGAATGAAGATCGGGCTTGAAATGTCGTGCACCACTTCACCGGTGTCGCGGCGATAGGTCTGGATCAGGAAGGGCAGGTTGTGGTTGCCGCAGCGCTTGCCCACCGGGTCGGTGAAGATGCGCTTGCTGCGCGAGTGCAGGGTGTCCTGCTTGATATCACCCGTGGGCTCTGCGGAGAATTTTCTGTTGTGTGTGGGGAAGTATCCGTTCCTGTCGACCGCACCGGCGTACACGAACTCCGGATACTGCTGGAGCAGCGGTTCCTGAATGGCGGGAAACAGATCGTCGGTCAGTTTGTCGAACCGGGTATGGAATTTGGGCGGCTCCACATTGGGGATCCGCTGATAGTTCTCATCGAACAGATCGGCTTCGCTGATACGTCCGGAGGCGATGGCCTGTTCCAATACCTTTTCTATGGCCTGCGCAGCGGCTTGGACCACTCCGGGCGCCTTGCCGTGGGTCTCCAGTCCTTTGATGCCCGACTCGCCCATTTTGAATACGTTATCGAGCTCTTTCAGGTTGGCGGCCAGATGGTCAAGGTGTATGGCCTGTTCCAGCATTTTCACGACAACGCCGGAGTTGCTCTCGACCAGTTCCAGTATATGGTGCATCTTCTTCCCGACAAGTTCGCTGGCGACGGTCTGCTCGGTGATCGCCGTGGCGATGGAAGCGGATTCATCCAGCATGACCTGGGAGCTGTGATTGATCTGTGTCAGGGCCTCGGCAGCCTGGCGCGCCAGCGCGGCGCCGTCGCGGGAAAGAACGGTGCCGGAATGGACCTTGCTGATCGCCGATGCAGTTTCCGTCCCTATGCTCGAGGTTACCGAGGCGATTTCCCTGGTTGCGGCCGAAGTCCGTTCGGCAAGCTTGCGCACCTCGTCTGCGACGACCGCAAAACCGCGGCCATATTCGCCCGCGCGAGCGGCTTCGATGGCGGCATTCAATGCCAGCAGGTTGGTCTGTTCGGCGATGTCGTTGATGGAACTGGCGATACCGTTGATGAGTTGGGTGCGCTCGCCCAGATGGTTGATCGATGTTGCGGAGTCTTCGAATGCCTGGGCAATGCGCTCGATCTCGCTGGCTGCATTCTGGGCGATCTTCGCGCCGTTGCTGGAAAGTTCGCGAGATTCGCGTGCATTGTCCGCGGCAAGACGGGCGCTTTCTGCAATGCTCTGGATGTTGCCTATCATTTCCTCGATGGCCTGGCTGGCCGCATCCGCTGCGTCTTCCTGGGTCTGCGATCCCGTGGTCACCTGGCGTGCCATGCCTTCCAGAGAGTCGGCGGAAGCGGCCACCTGGCTGGAATTGAACATCACTTTTCCGACGATGCTCTGGAAATTGTCCAGCAATTCATTGAAGGTTCTTGCGGAACTCTCCGTGACTTCGTTCGAGGCAGGCAGGCGCAGCGCCAGATTTCCTTCCATCTTGACCGCCTGGATGGTGGCACGCAGCTTTTCCAGCGGAGCAAACAGGCTGGACCGGATCACCGCATACAGCGCCGCCAGCGAAACGACCGCAACACCAATACAGATTGCCCATCCCAGAATGGAAGGGCCGAGGTTCATTGCAAGAATGACGATAGCGAGCTGGAACAGCAGCACCGTTGCCAGCAATTTTATTTTAAGCGACATTTATATTTCCATTTTCCAGTGATCGAGCGTGACTTGGGCTGGTCTGTTTGCCGGGACAGCCGAATCCAATCGCACATCGATGAAACCATCCTACGCTTTTAAGCTATCGGCTGAAACCTCGGTATCTTTAATGGCCTTTGGCCGCGCGCGTTGTCTGCGAAACTCTTTCCAGGCACAGGCGGGTTGAAATGAGTCCCGTTGCATGCAACGGGGGAATGCAGAAGCGATCTGTGATAAGGCAATGGACTCGCCAGGAGGGCTCGCCGCTGAACGCCATCATGCTGCAGAAGATCACTCGCTTTGCATCGACACTGATTGTCCCCCGATCATGGGGGTGTTCATGAACGGCGATAGACAAACTATTGATCCGGCACTATGAGGTATTGACGCCGTTCGGGCTGAGCGCGTCGAAGCCTGTCCTGTCGAAGTGCCCCATTCACCTGTCGGCAAGCTCAAGGCGGACTTGATCGGTATTTCCTTAAAATAATCAATGATCAAGAGTATTGATTGCCGGCAATATTACACAATGAGGCTGCCTGACACACAGGGGCGATCCGACTTTGGCGATACATCAATTGACTAAAATCGTCAGGCAAGGTTGAATGCCGTCGCTTGCCTGCAGGGAGGCAATCATCGAGCGTATTGGGCACCGGGAAGGGTTGCTTTGCAGACAGCCGCTGTTCAGTGCCTGCAGCCCGTTTCGAGTCGTGCGTACGCCGTAATCAGTGAAGAAAAGGGGAAAGACAATGAAGGGGCACTGTTACGCGGGGGCATCGGCCTCGGCGCCGTTGCGCAATTCAGCAATGCAAATTCCAGAATACCTGGCACCGGCGTTCGGTCTGTCGATGTCCTGTCCGGCGAAGCCAACAACCCGATATGGCGGCCTGCCCGAGCCGATGCCCTGTGTTTGACGGGCCGGCGATGCGCAAAGCTCTGCAGTCGGGGGTGCTGGCGGTGTGCTTGACGCACGGTGCCAGTGCGTTCGCCGCACCGGACGAGATCCAGGTATACACCGAGGAGATGAACGATCCCGGCAAGTTCGGCCTGGAGCAGCACATCAACTACACTGTCCATGGAACGCAGACGCCGGAATATCCTGGTCAGATGACCACCAACCATGTCTTGCAGGCCACGCCCGAATTTTCTTACGGGATCACCAAGAACCTGGAAGCGGGGCTGTATATACCGTTCGCTTTTACGCCCGGAGGCAACGCTTTCCTGAATGCATTGCGTGTGCGCCTGAAATACATTGCGCCACGGTCGAGCGACGAGAATATGTTCTATGGCGTGAACGTGGAGGTTGGCCGCGATACCTTGCGCGTATCGGACAGTATTTCGACCATGGAGATCAGGCCGATCATTGGCTATCGCGATGCGCGGTGGCTGGTAAGCTTCAATCCCATTCTGAATCTGGGGTTGGCCAGCAACGTGAGCCGACTGCCTCAGTTCGAGCCGGCGCTGAAGCTGACGCACCGCGTCGAAGAGGGCGTGCGCGGGGGATTCGAGTATTACGGGACATACGGCGCCCTGAATCAGCCCTTGCCTTCAGATCAACGCGGCCATACGTTGTACGCGGTGACGGATGTCGATATCCGGGGCTTCGTTGCAAACTTCGGTATCGGGCGCGGCTTTGTGAATGCGACGGATCCCTGGGTGGTCAAGGCGATCCTAGAAGTGCCGTTCGAATAGTTCAATCGGGCTGGTCGCCCATGAGCAGCGTCCGCTCTGTCTCTTCCAGATAGCACCATTCTCCTGCCGCCAATCCCAGGGCTTCGAGCTTGAGCCTGCCGATCTCTGAGCGGTGCAATGCCGCACAGTGGTTGCCTGCGGCAGCCAGCATGCGCTTCACCTGATGATACTTCCCCTGTTCCAGCACGATCTTCAGTGTATGCGTATCCAGTCTCTCGCAGATGACGGCGGACAGCGGGGCAGGCTCGTCATGCAGCTTTACGCCCTCCAATAACTGCCTGATGAGTTGGGGCGTCACCGGATCGTGCGTGGTGGCGACATAGACTTTCGGGATATGGCGCTTGGGCGATGACTGTGCGTGGATGAAAGCGCCGTCGTCCGACATCAGCAGCAAACCGGTGGTGTCGTGGTCGAGACGGCCGACAGGCTGCACGTCGCGCAATGCGAACTGCTCAGGCAGCAGTGAAAGCACGCCGGGGTGGTGACTGGGCTTGCGCGAGCATTCGTAGTCGGCTGGTTTGTTCAGAGCGATATACACGTGCTCGCGATATTTCCAGGGTTCGCCATACACGCTGAATTCGAGGCCGACGGTTTCAACGGTCGCTTTGGAATCGGCAACGGCGACGCCTGCTACGCGTACCTCGCCTTCTTCGATCAGTTCGCGGCACCATTTGCGCGTACCGAACCCCTGCGATTGCAGGATGCGGTCGAGAGGAAGCTTGCTCATTCCCGCCCGGTGCTCAGGCGATGCTGCAGGCTTCGGCGAACTCGAATCGAGGGCTGCGCGGATAGACGCCCTTCGCATCGCCGTAGCCGAGGTTGCAGAGGAAGTTGGATTTCACATTTAATCCCGCGAAGAACAGCTGATCTACCGCCGCGTTGTCGAAGCCGGACATCGGCCCGCAGTCGAGTCCCAGCGCACGTGCGGCGAGGATGAGGTAGGCGCCTTGCAGGGTTCCGTTGCGGAAAGCGGTGATGTCCGAAAGTGCGGCATTGCTCTCGAACATGCCGCGTGCGGTCGGGATGGGCGGGAAGAGCTTGGGCAGTTGCTCGTAAAAGCGCGTGTCGTAGCCGATGATGGCGGTGACCGGTGCGGCCATGGTCTTGGCACGGTTGCCTTCCATCAGCGCGGGGTTGAGTTTTTCTTTTGCCGCTTTGGATTTCACGAACACGACGCGCATCGGACTACAGTTCATCGAAGTGGGAGCCATGCGCAAAGTCTCATAGAGGCTATGCAACAATTCGTCCGAAACCGGTTTGTCCTGCCAGGCGTTATGGGTATGTGCTTCGAGAAAAAGCTGATCGAAAGCGGCCGGGGTCAATGGTGTGCCTGACATGGTGAACTCCTGTGAGAGATTGAGTGGAAGCGACCTGGATAGTTTAAACGAAAACCGCCCGCTTTTACTTGGGGGCGACGTCTGGCAGATTGGGATGCTGGTCATGCATGACGATGCGCGAGACGAACCAGATGGCCAGCAGGTTCGCCGCTACAGCCACGTAACCCACCCATTGATAGTGAACGACCATGCCCGCGCTGTCCTGCGTGATGATGAAGCCGCCCAGCGCGGTGGCGAGACCCATTGCGAAAGATTGCACGGTGGCATTGAGCGACATGAAGGTGCCGCGCAGCCGGGGCTGGGCGGACGAGGTGATGATCGCCATCGCCGGAATGAACCGGCCCGAAACCAGGATGAAGAAGGGCGTGGTCGCGGCCAGCCACATCCAGAGCGGTGCGGCGCCGATATGCGTCACCACCAGCAGGGGAAACATGGCCGCGACGGCGATCAGGCGATAGACACGAATCTTGCCGTGCAAATCGGCCCAGCGTCCGATGATGCGTGCGGTGAAGAAAGTCGCGGCCCCGCCGGCGAGGTATACGAAGGGGATGTCGTGTTGCGGGATGCCCACGTTGCCCACGGCATATACCGTGATGTAAGGGATGACGGTAAAGCCCGAGAAGATGAGCAGGGCGGAAAAAAGCAGCGCACGCAAATGGTTGGCATCGCGCAGTACCGCGAACATCGCGCTGAACGGGTGCGCCTGCTTCTCGGCGCTGATGTGATGGCGCAACTCGGGCAGGACGCGGCTGCCGACGAATATGAACACGGCGACCAGTAACGCAATGAAGACGAACGGCGCGCGCCACTGCAGGTTGTTCGCCAGCCACAGCGATAGCGGCACACCGGCGACGGTGGACAGGGAGAAGGCGGTCGATACCGTGCCGCTGGCCCTGGCGCGACGCGCGAAGGGGATGGTGTCGCCTATCATGGTCTGCACCAGCGCACCCATCACACCGCCGAATGCGCCGGCCAGTCCGCGCGCAGCAATCAGGGTGAGGTAACTGGGGGCGAGGGCGCAGGCCAGGGTCGCCAGGCCGAACAGGGCGAATACGACGAGCAGCAGTCGCTTGCGTTCGAAGAGGTCGATAAAGGTGGCGCCGAGCAGGCCGGAGATCGCTGCGCTGAAACTGTATGAAGCGACCAGCAGGCCGAATTCATGGGTACTGATGCCGAACTCGCGCATCAGGATCGGGCCGAGCGGCATCATGATCATGAAGTCGAGGACGTGGCTGAACTGAATACCTGCAAGGGTAAGCAGGAAATACTTCTCGCGTTGCGGGGTAAGGTGTGTGTGCATCGGTTCGATTTTAACAGGCTTCACCCAAATGCTTTGAGGGTAGGCGATAATCCCGCATCCGAATCGACTGGAGTTATGCATGTGCGGCATCTGTGGTGAGTTGCGTTTCGATCTGTCAGAACCCGATATGGAAGCGCTGAAGCGCATGACCGCGAAACTGGCGCGGCGCGGGCCGGACCATGAAGGGTTCTTCAACGGAGGGGCGCTGGTGTTCGGCCACCGGCGCCTGTCCATCATCGACCTGTCCGCGCATTCGGACCAGCCGATGGTGGATGACGATCTGAAACTGGCGCTGGTCTTCAACGGCACGATCTACAACTACAAGGAGTTGCGCGCCGAACTGGTGGAGATGGGCTACGACTTCTTTTCCGACGGCGACACCGAGGTGATACTCAAGTCTTACCACGCCTGGGGTGAACACTGCGTGCAGCGTTTCTACGGCATGTTCGCTTTTGCCCTGTGGGATATGCGCGACAAGTCGCTGGTGCTGGCGCGCGACCGTTTCGGTATCAAGCCGCTCTATTACGCGCTGGACGGGGCGCGGTTGCGTTTCGCTTCCACCATGCAATCGCTGCTGGCCGGCGGCGGCGTCGATACCAGTATCAATCCGGTGGCGCTGCATCACCACTTCACTTTGCACAGCGTGGTGCCCGCGCCGCACACCATGCTGTCCGGCATCAAGAAGCTGCCGCCCGCGCACACGATGAAATTCACCGTGTCCGGCGAGGTGACGCTGCGCCGCTACTGGTCGCTGGACGCGACGCGACCGGCAGTGGCTCTGTCCGAACAGGAATGGATCGCCGCAACGCGCACCGTGATGGCGCGCGCAGTGGAGCGGCATCGCCTGGCGTCCGATGTACCGGTGGGCGTGCTGCTGTCGGGGGGGCTGGATTCAAGCTTGCTGGTCGGCATGCTGGCCGATCATGTGGATGACCTGAACACATTCTCCATCGGCTTCGAGGATGTGGCGGGGGAAACGGCCAACGAGTTCGAATACTCGGACCTGATGGCGGAACATTTCGGCACGCGCCATCACCGCTTTTCCATTCCCAACTCGGAAGTGCTGGCGCGTCTGCCTGACGCCATCGCGCAGATGAGCGAGCCGATGCCCAGCTACGACGTGACGGCGTTCTATCTGCTCGGTGAAAAGGTGTCCGAACATGTGAAAGTGGTGCTGGCAGGGCAGGGCGCGGACGAGGTGTTCGGCGGCTACTTCTGGTATCCGCGCATGGATGCGGCGAGCGGCACGCCCCTGGAACGTTTTTCGCAGCATTATTTCGACCGCGAGCATGAGGAATACCTGGCGATGGTCACCCCGGACTACCATGTGGCGGATGTGACTTCGACCTGGGTGGCAAGCGAGTTGGCAAAACCGCAGGCGGACGAATTCCTCGATGAGGTATTCCGTCTGGACGTGACCGCGCTGATGGTGGACGATCCCGTCAAGCGCGTGGACAACATGACCATGGCTTGGGGGCTCGAGGCGCGCGTGCCATTTCTGGACCACGAACTGGTTGAGCTGGCGGCGCACATGCCACCGTCGCTCAAGCTCAAGGAAGGCGGCAAATTCCCGCTCAAGGCCATCGCGCGCGGCGTGATCCCGGATGCGGTGATCGACAGGCCCAAGGGTTATTTTCCGGTGCCGGCATTGAAATATGTACGCGGGGATTTCCTTGAAAAGATGCGTGCGATCCTGAACTCGGAAGCCTGCCTGCACCGCGGTTTATATCAGCGCGCCTATGTCGAAAAACTGCTGGCCGACCCGGAAGCCCACCTGACTCGCATCCAGGGCAGCAAGCTGTGGCATCTTGCGCTGCTGGAATGGTGGTTGCAGATTAACGTTGACGGCGTTTCGTCCATCCCTGCATAATCCGAGCCATGAACTCCAAGCATTCCATTCGTCGCGTCCGAGCCGTCCCCTGCGCATTTATGCGCAAGGCGGGGCATCGCGCGCAGAGTGGCCTGGAGAGTTAGTACTTAGCACCTAGTATTTGCTGATTTCATCAGGCCACAGACGAACTCTGTGGCCTTTTTGTTTTTTGGCCGTTCCCCTTCACAGGCTCAGGCGAACGGAGTATCAGGAGTTGAGCCGAGGAGAAAATCATGTCGCTGCCGGCAGCATTCATTACGGTCATTCTGATCTGGTCAACCACGCCGCTCGCCATCAAGTGGAGCGCACTGGGAGTCGGTTTCAGCTTCGCGGTGTTTATGCGCATGGCCATCGGAATGCTGCTATGCGCGGTCTTGCTGGCCGCGTTCCGTGTGCGCGTGCCGCTACACCGCAAAGCGTTGCAGGCGTATCTCGCGGGCGGGCTGAGCATGTTTGGCGCGATGGCGCTTACCTACTGGTCGTCGCAGTTCGTCAGTTCCGGCATGATCGCGGTGCTGTATGGATTGTCGCCGCTGATCACCAGTCTGGGGGCGATGCTGTG
The DNA here is from genome assembly GCA_027310665.1 of Sideroxydans sp. Classification (GTDB taxonomy): domain Bacteria; phylum Pseudomonadota; class Gammaproteobacteria; order Burkholderiales; family Gallionellaceae; genus Sideroxyarcus. The sequence goes on from DAIDAJ010000110.1 coordinate 8,800, forward strand.
GCTGAAGGAAGAAGCGCTCACGCCGAGCAAGTTTGCCGGGATGGCAATGGGGATGCTGGGCCTGCTCCTGGTATTCCGCGGCGGATTGGGCGCGGGTTCGGCTGCGGGTTTGCTGGCATTGTTCCTGGCGGTGGTGTCGCAATCGCTGGGACTGGTATGGCTCAAGCGCATCGGCGACGACAGCCCTCCGCTCGCGATGACGCTGGGTATCCTGGTGGTGGCGCTGCCGCTGTTCTTTGCCGCGTGGTGGTTTGCCGATGGGCACTTGCCTGCAGCCATACCGGAGCGCGCCGTGGCAGCGACGGTCTATCTCGGCACATTCGGTTCGGTACTGGGTTTCGCTCTTTATTACTACCTCATCAAGCATATGGAGGCCGGTCGCATCGCGCTCATTACACTGATCACGCCGGTGATGGCCTTGATGCTGGGACACGGCATGAATAACGAAACAGTGCTGCCCCAGATGTGGCTGGGAACGGCGAGTATCGTGTCCGGTTTATGCCTGCACCGCTGGGGAGAGCAGTGGATGAGGCTGTTACTGAAACAAGCTTGAGAGGGTGGCGCCCGGGCTCCTTGCGGAGCACGGGCGCTCAACCCGCGATTGCGGCCGTTTTGAACCGGTTGATCGTTCCTTGCATCGCGGAGGCCAGTTCCTGCAGCGTGCCGGCGGACTTTGCGGTCTCGGTAGCGACGATATTGTGCTCTTCGGTCATTTTTGCGATCTGTTCGACGTTCCTGGCGATGTCGTCGCTGGCAAGAAGCTGCTCCCTCACTGATGCCTCGATTCCCTGAACGCCGCTGGCGGCCTGGGTGGCCGAGTTGGATGTCTCACTCAGACTGGACAATACGGTATCCAGGCAGACGTTGCTGTTCTGCAAGGCTTTCAGGCCGTTGCGGATGGCATTGTCGGCCGCGACAGATTGCTGGCAAAGGTTCCTGGTGATGGTATCGATTTCATCGGCGGATCGGGCCGATTGCTCGGCGAGCTTGCGCACCTCATCGGCAACTACCGCAAACCCGCGCCCATGTTCGCCTGCTCGCGCCGCCTCGATGGCCGCATTCAGCGCGAGCAGATTGGTCTGGTCAGCCAGCCCCTTGACCCGACTGGTCATCGCCGTGATCTCTTTCGTGCTCTGCACGAAGTTCTCGGTTGAGACCGCGATGTTGCCTACGATCCGTTCGATGGAGCCGATCTCGGTCTTCAGCGCAACCATGCTCTGGTTGCCGTTTTGCGCGTGTCTGAGATTGTGTTCGGAGACTTTCTTTACTTCGCCGGCATGGTCCGCGACCGAAGAGATGCTGACGGCCATCTGCTGCATGGCGGCGGCTGTACAGGAGGTGGCCTCTTGCTGGTTATGCGAACTCACCGAGGTCTGGGTGGCCGCATTGGAGAGCTGCCTGGCGGCTTCCGCCACCTGGGTACTGGTGTGGTTGATCTCCGCAATGATTTTCCCGAGGTCGAGCCGCAACTCCTCCACGTGATGGGCTATCGCGCCCATCTCGTCGTTGGTGGATTGCTTCACCGGGATCGAGAAATCGCCTTTTGCGATGAGAGAGATATCCTTTACCAGCTTATGGGCAGGAGCGATGATACCCACGTGAACCATCCAGAAGAACGCTGCGGTGGTTAGCACGATCGCCACGGCTATGATGGACAGGCTGATGTAGATACCTTGATGTCCTTCCGTGATGACCTTTTCGGTGACTTGCTGGCGAAGTGTGTTGAGCTGGTCGGACGCGTTCGTCAATAACTCAGTCGGCGCACGGTCCATTCCCTTCACGCCGCGGTCGCCGGCCCTGCTGTCGTATCCGTTATCCTTGAAAGCCTGTAGTCCTTTGCGGTAATCCGCCCCCATGATCTGGTGGGCTTTCAGGAATTGTTCGACCAGGTCCCGCGCTTTGGCATCCGTCAGCCGGGCTTGCAGTGCCAGTCCTCTTTCCCGGACCTTGCGCTCCTGGTTTTCGAAATTACCCCAGTATTTATCCAATGCAGCGGGATCGCTGCCTCGCAACAGCAGGTCTTTCCATTCCTGCACCTGCTTTTTGAAATCTGTCTGCATGATGAGGATCTCGCGTTCGTCAGCTGCACTCTTAAGCAGATCATGTTCGAAGAAATACAGGCTGTTCGCCGAAAGCCACAATCCGAAGAGCGCGGCAGAAAGCAGCAATCCGGTTCCGGTCCCGGCGATCAGCAGCAGTTTCAAACGTATGCTGGGTATCCTGGCGATCAGGTTCATATCAACTCCTTTGTCCGATTTGTGCGGAGGGAAAGCGGCATCAGCGGGTCAACGCAGCGTGATTGCCAGGTAGCCGATGAAATGCGAGATGGAAAATACCGCCCACCAGGCTGAAGCCTGGGTTGCGGCCGATACTGGGCTTTCTCCGGCATGCAGGCAGATCGCGTACACGCCCACGCCATATACGCACAGCAGTCCTGTACCGATCGCGATGATGGCAAATGTTGAGCTCATTGCTGGCCTCCTGTTGAAAGTATTTTCATCGTGGGCGATGGCCCAGCGCATTACCGATTACGCAAATAACCCGGTATGGAAACGCTGATGCAGATGCTTTTCCAGTTCTTTCTGCCCGTTTTCTTCGAAATGCAGAAACTCGATCTCAGTCAGGAACTTCCCCTCGTTCATGATCGTGAGGATGCTGTTGCCGATGATTTTGACGATCCTGTGCGGAGCGCCTTTTTCCAGAGACGGAATCAACAGTTGCAGGGCAATTTTCTTGTGTTGGCAGATAGGATGGTCGCTCAGTAAACGCACGCCATGGGTCGAAATCTGGCGTGCGATGCCTTGATGGATGCTGATATTTTTGTCTTGGTTCCTGCAGTCGCACAGGAAACGTATTCCCCAATTTGCAGGGCACGGTGGATGGTTAAGGGATTCTTTCATTCTTGTCTCCGTTCCCCGGGTACGGTTCGGCCGGTTGATGAAGTATCCTTGCCGACATTAGGGGGTCAATATGCCAAACGGCCTAGCCCGAAAGCCGAAAGGTATAGATATGGGCATATACCCCGTCTTTTTAGTGGCTTGAAGGCGGTATAATCGCGGCTGGTAGCGGGCCCGTTCGCTATCGAGAATTCATACTAAATTTCAGGAGAGATGAAAACATGCGTAATCTGATCGTTGTCGCTATTGCCTCATTGCTGATTGCCAACACAGCGCTCGCCGCCGATGCCGGCTGCGAAGCAAAAGCCGTCGGCAAGAACGGCAAGCCGTTGACCGGTGCGGCCAAGTCCGCATTCATGAAGAAATGCGAGAAAGATGCCGCCCCGGCAGCGGCTTCTGCCTGCGAAGCCAAGGCCGTGAGCAAGGATGGCAAGCCTCTGACCGGCGCTGCCAAGGCAGCCTCCATCAAGAAGTGCGAAGCGGATGCCAAGAAGTAAGTCGAGATAACTTGAAATAATGGATTCCGGCGGGTTCATCCCGCCGGAGTCGTTTCGAGACCATGCTCCACTGGAAAGACGGACAGCCTTTTTCCGATCGCTACGGCGACGTGTATTTCTCAATCGATTCGGGACTGGAGGAGACACGTCATGTGTTTCTGCAAGGCAACCGCCTGGCGGACCGGTTCGCCGCGCTGAAAGCGGGCGAGAGCTTCTGCATCGGCGAGACGGGCTTCGGTACGGGGCTGAACTTTCTCTGCGCGTGGCAGTTGTTCGAGCAGATTGCGCCGCCGGCTGCAAGTCTGGATTTTTTCAGTGTCGAGAAATTTCCGCTGAGCGATGAAGAACTGCGCGCCGCACTGGCGTTGTGGCCCGAGTTGAGCGAGCGTGCAGAAAGTTTGCTGGCGCGCTGGCATCGGCGCGTTCCAGGCTGGAATCGGTGGAGATTTGCCGACGGACGGGTGAGGCTGACGCTGGCTGTGGCCGATGTCGACGAAGCATTGCCGCAATTGCCCGCAGGATGCGTGGATGCCTGGTTCCTGGATGGCTTTTCGCCCGCGAGGAATCCCGAGATGTGGAGCGATGCCGTGCTGTCGAACATTGCCCGTGCCTCGTTTGCCGGTGCGACGTTTGCAACCTATACCAGCGCCGGCTGGGTGCGGCGCGGTTTGCAGCAGGCGGGCTTCGCTGTGGAGCGGGTGCCGGGGTTCGGCCGCAAACGCGAAATGATGCGCGGGAACTTGGACTCCCCTTCCCAGCCGGGGATAACCCGCGACCTGGCGGCTTTGCCGCTTGGTCGAATAGCGAGTAGTTCTTCCAGTGTCGGGTTAGGGGAACACCCCACGCATCCAGCTACTCGCAATAATCCCTCCCGCGCCGCCATCGTCATCGGTGGCGGTATCGCCGGTTGCGCCACCGCTCATGCCCTCGCACAACGCGGCATTCCCGTCACTCTCGTGGATCGCGCGCCCGTGCTGGCCAGCGCCGCATCCGGCAACCCGCGCGGCATCCTGCATGCACGCTTCAGCGCTGTCATGGATCCGCTGCATCGCTTTGTGCTGGCGGCTTACGGTCACGCACTGGCGCTACTCGACGAGGTGCTGCCGGTAGATGGCGTGACGCGCGCCGAATGCGGCCTGCTGCAGCTCGCCACACCCGATGCCGAAGCGAAACGCATCGCCAGACTGGCAACGCTGGAATGGCCAGCACACTTGTTGCAGGCAGTGAACGCGGCAATGGCTACGGAACTGGTCGGAATGAAAATGGCGCACGGCGGGCTGTGGTTCCCCGCCGGTGGCTGGGTGGTGCCACCGCAGGTCTGCGCGCGCCTGGCGCAACATCCGCTTGTCACGCAGCGACTCGGGTGCGAAGTAACGGCGCTGGAACGAACCGCGTCCGGCTGGTGCGCCAGCGGAGAAGGGTTTTCCGTCGAGGCGGAGCAAGTCGTGGTGTGCTGCGGCCATCAGGCGCGCGCCCTGAGCCGGTTTTCGGGCTTTCCGCTGCAACCCGTGCGCGGCCAGATCAGCCTCCTGCCCGCCACGGCGGCGAGCGAAGCAATGCGTGCGGTGGTATGTGCCGACGGTTATTGCGCACCCGCCGTGGCAGGAAGGCATGTGGCGGGTGCGACCTCAACGTTCGACGACGAGGCAACAGACCTGCGTGAAGCGGACCATGCCGATAATCTTGCCAAGATCGTCGCGCACATGCCGGGCGTGAGTCGGGCGTTGGGCAGTCTGGATGCGACTCGGTTGACCGGACGCGCCGGAGTGCGTTGTTCCGTGCCGGGGGCGACGCCGCTGGTGGGCGAGGTCGAACCGGGTCTGTACTGCAGCCTTGCCCACGGCACTCGGGGCCTGATCACCGCGGGTATCGCCGGTGAAGTGATTGCCGCCGCGATGTGCGGGCAACTGGCGCCGTTGCCGCAAACTTTGCTGGATGCGCTGTCGCCGAAACGATTGCGACGAAATGTACAGGATGAGGAATAATGCCGGATGGCCAAAAACACCGCAAAACAGGAATTGAGTGAAATCCGTCCCGGGCAGTCCATCGAGCTGTTGAAGGCGCTGCATATCCTGACGCGCGACGGCAAGATGAACCAGGATTCACGCCGCAAGCTGAAGCAGGTCTATCACCTGTACCAGTTCGTCGAACCCCTGTTGCTGGAGGCGAAGCAGGAACGCGGGGCGCTTACGCTGGTGGATCACGGGGCGGGCAAGTCGTATCTCGGGTTTATCCTGTACGACTTGTTCTTCAAGGCACTGAACGATGCATCGCACATCTACGGCATCGAGACGCGCGAGGAACTGGTGACCCATTCGCGTGAGCTGGCCCAGCACCTGGGTTTCGGCGGCATGTCGTTCCTGAACCTGTCTGTGGCGGACTCCATCGTTTCGGACAAGCTGCCCGCCAGGGTGGACGTGGTGACGGCGCTGCATGCCTGCGACACCGCGACCGACGATGCGATCAACTTTGCGCTGAAGAAGCAGGCGAAGCACATCGTGCTGGTGCCGTGCTGCCAGGCCGAGGTGGCGGCGGTGTTGCGCAAGAACAAGGGCAGGCAGTTGGCGAAGGATGCGCTGACCGAGCTGTGGCGGCATCCCATCCATACGCGCGAGTTCGGCAGCCACCTCACCAACGTGTTGCGCTGCCTGCAGCTGGAGGCGCACGGCTACCAGGTGACGGTGACGGAACTGGTGGGCTGGGAGCACTCGATGAAGAACGAGCTTATTATCGCCAGTTACAAGGACCTGCCGCGCAAGCGCGCGGCGGAACGGTTGAACGAGGTGCTGTCCAGCGTGGGCCTGGAAGAGATGCACACACGATTTTTTATCTAGTCAGAGGTTGGCAACATGCAAATCAGCAAAGACACACGCTCGCATTACGAGCGCATCGGCGGCGAAGAGAAGGTGCGGGCTCTGGTGCAACGCTTTTATCATCTGATGGATGAGTTGCCGGAGGCGTACGGCGTACGCAAGATGCACCAGCCCAGCCTGAAAGGTTCGGAAGACAAGCTGTTCAAATTCCTTTCCGGATGGATGGGCGGGCCGCAACTGTTCGTGCAGGAGTTCGGGCACCCGCTGCTGCGCCAGCGTCATTTCCCGTTTTCCATCGGCAAGTCCGAGCGCGATCAATGGTTGCTGTGCATGGGGCAGGCGCTGGACGACGTCGTGGAGGACGAAACGTTGCGCAACGAACTCAAGCTGGCATTCATCAAGGTCGCGGACCACATGCGCAATCAATCCGAATCGGATTGATCTTCGGCAGTTCCTTCTTGGGCAGGTCTCGTCGTCCGCAGCATCTCGGCGCGCGTTGCCGGAGTTTCCAGGCTGATGCGTCCGAGTGAGCCGGTGCGATAGTCCTGCAGCAGGGTCATCGCGGCCTTTTCCAGATCGAGCTCCTTGCCGCGAATGCGGTAGCCGCGCAGTCTGGCGATGGCTTCGATCAGCGCGTAGCCGTCCAGGCTTTCCAGCGGGAACTTGTAACGCGCCAGCAGCAGGTTCGGGTAGCGCACCAGCAGCAGGTCGCCCAGAAAGGCCGCAACCTCTTCGTCGATGATGGCGTTGCGGCCGATGCTGTGGCTGGCGGCAAGCATCAGCCCGTCGCTCTCGTATTCGATCTTGGGCCACATCAGTCCGGGCGTGTCGATCAGAATGATGCTGTCGCTGAGGTCGAAGCTCTGCTGGTTCTTGGTGATGGCGGGCTCGTCGCCCACCGCGACTGCGCGGCGTTTGAGCAGGGTGTTCATCAGCGTGGATTTGCCGACGTTGGGGATGCCCATGATCATGATGCGTAACGGTTTGAGCGGTGTGCCGCGGTGCGGTGCGAGCGGCAGGCACAGCTTGGGGATCTTCGTGGCATCGCCCGCTTTCTTGCACGAGAGGGCGACGGCATGTACACCATCCTGTTTGTTGTAGTAATCGATCCAGGATTGGGTCGCTGCCGGATCGGCCAGGTCGGTCTTGTTCAGCACTTTGAGGCAGGGACGCTGGCGATGCAGGCGCAACTCGCGGATCATCGGATTGCTCCCCGCTTCCGGCACGCGCGCGTCCAGCACTTCGATGACGACATCGATGCGCGCCATGGTCTCGGCGGC
>DAIDAJ010000118.1 GCA_027310665.1 Sideroxydans sp.
CTCTGGTACGTCCAGCTTGGCGACCTTGAGAGCATAGACCGTGAAGATGTAATGATGCGGCTTGTCGCCAGCCGGCGGGCAAGCGCCGCCGAAATTGCGATCGCCGTAATCGTTGCGTCCCTGCTTGGCACCGGCAGGCAACGCTGCCTTGACCACCGCTCCGCCGGGCAATCCGGATGCCGATGCCGGGATGTCATACACCACCCAGTGCCACCACCCGCTGCCCGTGGGCGCATCGGGGTCGTAAACAGTCACTGCATAACTGAGCGTGCCGGCGGGTGCGCCCTTCCAGTTCAATTCCGGCGAAAGATTGCCGCCCTTGCAGCCGAAGCCCTTGTATTCCTGCTCCTCGCCCATCGGATGGCCCATCTTGACATCCGGGCTGGTCAGATCGAACGCCATTGCGTTGCCGGCCAGCAATGCCGCAAAAATAAAACCCAAAGTTCTTTTCATGTGTCGTGTCTCCTGTCCAAAGATTATCGAGGGGAAGTCCTGCATTCATTAACGGAATACGATGGTCTTGTTGCCGCACACCAGCACGCGGTCTTCAACATGGTAACGCAGGCCCCGCGATAATACTGTCTTCTCGATGTCACGCCCATAGCGCACCAGATCATCCACTGTGTCTCCATGGTCAATCCGTACCGTATCCTGCTCGATGATCGGCCCCGCATCCAGTTCATCGGTGACGTAATGGCAGGTCGCACCGATGAGCTTGACCCCGCGCTGATAGGCCTGGTGATAGGGCTTTGCGCCGACGAAGGAAGGAAGAAAACTGTGATGGATGTTGATGATGCGCCCGCTGAAACGCTGGCACAGCATCGGCGGCAGGATCTGCATGAAGCGCGCCAGTACCATGCTGTCCCCCTGGTGCTGCTCGAACAGCGCAGCGATTCTTTCGAAGGCAGCTGTCTTGTCCTGCATATCCACAAAATGGTAAGGGATGCCGTGCCACTCAACGAAGCTGCGCAAGTCCTCGTGGTTGGAGATCACGCAGGGGATGTCCACCTGCAATTCGCCGCTGCGCCAGCGGTGCAGCAGATCATCCAGGCAATGGTCCTGCTTGCTGACCAGGATGACGAGGCGCTTTTTCAAAGCGGAATCCGAAAGCTGCCAGGCCATGCCGAAATCCCGCGCCAGCGGACTGAAGCGGCGGCGGAACTCGTCCGCGTCGAACGGCAGGGAATCGGCGCGTATCTCCTGCCGCATGAAGAATCGCTGCGCGTCCTGTTCAGTGTGATAGCTGGCCTCGACGATGAAGCCGCCATGCTGGGCGATGAAGCCGCTCACCGCGGCGATGATGCCCGCGCGGTCTGGGCAGGAGATGGTCAAAGTATAGCGTCGGGTGGAAGGCATTGGGATATTCCATGTCTGGTGTCATGGTGATTCTAACGGATAAAACCAGCAAACTTGTGACATGCGTATGGATGAGCCCGGACAAGCATCATCTGCAGAATCCCGGAGTCTTTCGACGTTTGCGTACTGCGGCTACACTGACGTCCGTCAATCGGCATCCGGGCGATGTTCCCGAATGGCGCATCAATATTACAACCGGGAGAAAAAACGTATGCTCGAGCTTCCCTCGATGTGGAACCTGCTCATTTCCACGATCATATTCTTCATCGTCGCCTGGTATATCCGCCGCTACCTTAATGAACAGGGAGTGCCCAAGGGCATGACGCGTGGATTGCTGGTCTTTGTGGTTGCTTCGCTGGTGTCCTGGGGAGCAGGTGATGCGGTGGACTGGGCACAGGAAAAAATCGAAGGGCCGCGCCCCGCCGCGCAAACCCCGAACGATCTGCCCCAACTGCTGAAAGAAGTTGGCCAGGTGAAGCCCTAGCTTGTTGCGGAAAGCCTGACGCCGGACCGGCTAGCGTCCTTGCTTCCCGTCAGTTTTTTTCGGGGCCCTTTCGGGAATCTCCTTCAGGTCGACCTGATCCAGGCGGACGAAGACGAATCCTGCCTTGAGCAGATAGGCAAGACCGACAGCGAGGCCTTCGGCTGAATCGGATTCCGGCTTGTTCATGTGAGCGATGATGACGTCGCCTGCTTTTACCTGCTTGAGCCGCTTTTCAATGGTGGGTTTCTTTAATGTAGCGCCGTTGTCGGCGTTCACGGAAAACCCCGCGATTTTGTAGCCCAGCTTGTCGATTTCCTTGATCGACTGGGCATCGTATTCGCCAGTCGCCGCTCTATACCAGTGGGGAGCCACGCCCGTGGCACTCTCGACGGCTCGCGCTCCCTCAACCACTTCGCGCCGAAGGTGAACGACGTCGGGTTCGCCGGGTATGCCGTAGACGGTCCTGTCCTTGCCGATGACCGCGGGAATATGTCTTTCTCCATGGTCCTCGACGTCGAACAGGTCGAGATGCGCCTTGATGACCGACAGGCCCTGCGGGTTCCGGTTCAGCCATTTCTTGGTGGCAAAGATCGTCGCGGAAATGCGGTTCTGGATCAGGAAATCAATGAGATCCGCGTCGTACTTGCCGCTGCAGGCGTCCAGAGTCAGGGCGATCTTCTTGCCGGGCCCAGATTGGGCGGTCAACTGATCGTGGATCTCGACCGGAGGGGGCTCGGCGTGCACGCTGAACGACATCAGCGCAAACAGGACAAAGAACAGTTTATTCATGGTGGCGAGATTCATCGGGTAATTGCTGGGCTACCACCTCTTTGCCCCACAACATCGACATGATGCGCGAAGCTTCCTCCGGGTCGCCGCTGGTAAAGAATTCTTCCGAGCCCTGTCCGTGGACCCGCGGTGGCAACTCGGCTTTCACCCGATGTTGCAGATGGCGCGCCACGGCCGCGCCGGTGTCGATCAGCGTGATATTGTCCCCCACCACCTCGCGTATCAATGGCGCGAGAAACGGGTAATGGGTACATCCCAGGATCAGGGTGTCCGCGCCTTTTCTGAGCAGCGGCGCCGTATAGCGTTCGACCAGCTCGCGCGTGCGAGCACTGTGCAATTCGCCCCGCTCGACTTGCTCGACCAGGCCGGGACAGCCCTGCGTCTCGATCTTGACGCGCCAGCCGCCGTATTTCTCCAGCAGTGCCGCGAAGCGCGCGCTCTCCAGGGTGCCCACGGTCGCCAGAACGCCGACCACGCGGCTTTGCGTCACCGAAATGGCCGGCTTGACGGCGGGTTCCATGGCGAGGATGGGCATCTTGTTGAATTTGACGCGCAGGGTATGCGCGGCAGCAGCGGTGGCCGTATTGCAGGCGATGACGATGGCTTCAGCGCCCTGGCTGACCAGGAAACGCGTGATGGCGAGGGAACGGGTCTCGATGAAGGCGGGCGATTTGTCGCCGTAGGGGACATGGCCGGAATCGGCGACATAGATCAGACGTTCGTGTGGAAGCGTCTGGCGTATATGCTGCAGGACGGACAAGCCGCCCACGCCGGAATCGAAAACACCGATCGCTCCCTTAGAAGTAGTCACACCCAAACCTCCGTCATTCCGGCGCAGGCCGGAATCCAGCAGTAAAACAACTCCGCATCGCGGACAAAAGGATCCGCCTGCGGCGAGTTTCGGGGAACGGCCAAACCACCTGTTGACCCGCTGTGCGGGGCTTGCGAATCAACTGGATTCCGGCCTGCGCCGGAATGACGACTGCTCATTATTCCGCCATCTGGTCGCGCAGGAACTCTTCGTACGTGCCGTGGTAGTCGTTCACGCCCTTGGCCGAGATCTCGATGATGCGCGTGGCCAGTGAGCTCACGAACTCGCGGTCATGGCTGACGAAGATCAGCGTGCCCTTGAACAGGTCGAGCGCCGTGTTGAGCGATTCGATGGCTTCCATGTCCATGTGGTTGGTCGGCTCGTCCATCAGCAGCACGTTGGGTTTGGCCAGCATCAGCTTGCCGAACAACATGCGGCCTTTTTCGCCACCGGAGAGCACCTTCACCATCTTCTTCACGTCGTCACCGGAGAACAGCAAGCGGCCCAGCGTGCCGCGCACCACCTGGTCGTCGTCGTGAGGACCGCGCCAGTCGGTCATCCACTCCATCATCGACTTGTTTTCGGCAAAGTCGGCAGCGTGGTCCTGTGCGTAGTAACCGAGCTTGGCCTTTTCCGCCCACTTGATCGTGCCGGTGTCGGGCACGAGATCGCCCGCCAGGCAGCGCAGCAGCGTGGTCTTGCCGATGCCGTTCGGGCCGATGATGGCGACCTTCTCGCCGGCGTCGATGCGGAAGTTCACGTTGGAGAACAGCATGCGGTCGTAGCCTTTTGCCATCCTCTCCACTTCCACCGCGACGCGGTGCAGCTTGTCGCGCTCGTCGTATTCGAAGCGGATGAACGGGTACTGGCGGCTGGAAGGCTTGATGTCCTCGATCTTGATCTTGTCGATCTGGCGCGCACGCGACGTGGCCTGCTTGGCCTTTGAGGCGTTGGCCGAGAAACGGGCCACGAAGGCCTTCAGCTCGGCGACCTTCTCCTTGGCCTTGGCATTGTCGGCGGACTGCTGCTCGCGCGCCTGCGTGGAAGCCAGCATGTAATCGTTGTAGTTGCCCGGGTACACGGTGATCTTGCCGTAGTCCAGGTCGGCCATGTGCGTGCACACGCTGTTCAGGAAGTGGCGGTCGTGCGAGATGATGACCATCGTCGAATTGCGCGCGTTGAGGATGTCTTCCAGCCAGCGGATGGTATTGATGTCCAGGTTGTTGGTCGGCTCGTCCAGCAGCAGGATGTCGGGATTGGAGAACAGCGCCTGCGCCAGCAGCACGCGCAGCTTGAAGCCGGGCGCAACCGCGCTCATGTTGCCCTGGTGCAGTTCGATGGCGATGCCCAAGCCCAGCAGCAACTCGCCCGCCCGTGCTTCGGCGGTGTAGCCGTCGTATTCGGCAAAGGTCGCCTCCAGGTCGGCGGCGCGCATGTAGTCCTCTTCGCTCGCATCGGGATTGGCGTAGATCGCGTCGCGCTCGCTCATCGCCTCCCACATCTCGGTGTGGCCCATCATCACCACATCCAGCACGCGATTGTCCTCGTAAGCGAACTGGTCCTGGCGCAGCTTGCCGAGGCGTTCGTTCTTGTCCAGCATGACTTCGCCGGAGCTTTGCTCCAGGTCTCCGCCCAGGATCTTCATGAACGTGGACTTGCCGCAACCGTTGGCACCGATCAGGCCATAACGGTTGCCGTCGCCGAACTTGACCGAGACGTTCTCGAACAACGGCTTGGCGCCGAACTGCATGGTGATATTTGCTGTGGATAACATGGGACTGCCTTATTTTCGAAGGCGCGCATTCTACCACTGACGGGAGGGAGGCTGACTTTTGGGTTTATGCCGGGGAAGAAGGGTAGTCGGGTAGGGTGGGCACGCTTTTGTGCCCAAGCGGTAAATCAACCTCACGCATCTACCGCGTGGGCATAATTGCTCACCCTACGAACTGTCGAAGGATGGGGTTGCTGGTAAACTAGCAGCAAGGAGGTAACACATGCCAACCATCAGCCAGTTCTTCGGAATTATCATCCAGATGTTCTGGCGTGAGCATGCACCGCCTCACTTTCATGCCATGTATGGCGAGTACGAAGCCTTGATCGACATTCGCACGTTGGAAATCATCAGAGGTAACCTGCCGAGACGTGCTCAGGCACTCGTACTCGAATGGGCAGCACAACATCGCACCGAATTGATGGAGGACTGGAACTTATGCCAATCGAAACAGTTACCCAAGAACATCGCCCCGCTGGAGTAATCGCAGCCGCATCTTGGCGTGTGCGTACAGTCAACGTGCAACAGGGCTATCGGCTTTCAATCACCTGCAACGACGGCACGAGCGGTATCGTCGATATGTCGGCGCTGGTGAATAGTGCGAATGCAGGTATCTTCGCTGCACTCAAAGATGTTCAGTTGTTTCAGCAAGTCAGCATTGAGCTAGGTGCGCTCACTTGGCCGAATGGGGCTGATCTTGATCCGCTGTGGGTACATGAGGAGATTAGGGAAAATAAAACGTGGTCTGTCCCTATTTAGTCGCGATCTAGAACGAACGGTACATTGACCATGCTATTGGCTCGAATTCAGCGCGACCTATTTGATTTCACGAGCCAAGAAGATCCAGAGGACTTCGGACCCCTCCTGAATTTTTGGTATCGAGCGAATACTCAAGCACTTTCGGCCGCCCTCACTGCTCAGCCTGGATTAAAACTCATTATCGACGCTCCGAGCGTTCGCTCGCTTGAACAAATGACACAAAAGTTGTTTCTGCTAGCGGACACCATCGTTTTGCGTGGCCTGTCGCCAGAACCGCCACGCGACCTAGAACTACTTGAACCTCATCACCTAACGCCTACTTCGAACTATAAGCCCGGCTATATCGACGAAGTCATTCCCCAATTGGAGAAATTGCGACCGTCTCCGCTGACACTGATGGGTCCCGCCCCGTACTGGTCATCCACCTCCAAAACCTTAAAGAACGGACTCCATGCCGCATACGCCACGGATATGCACAGAGGGACCCCAAGAGAGATTGTGCAATGGATATTGGGACCCGGTAGGCCACTTCTTGAATCGGGACGACTTTCGTATGCGCCGTTCGTTCCTTCGCTTGAGATGGAGCAGGAGTTTTTACGAAAAAGGATTGACCTTTCTGCGTACTTCAATACCTCACCTTGCTTTCATCATTCCGCGGACTGGTTAACCAAGCAGCAGCTAGACGTTCTGTTCTCATTGCAATTTCCATGCTTGGATGGCCTCGACCTAGACACCCTAGCCCGAGTCAAGTACGACTACCACGAAGAGTTTGAGTCTTTTAGCCGCCTCATGCTGAACGCGCTCAATACCGTTAAGGCGGCTGTCGATATGGAGCAGTTCGCTGCGGAGGTCCGCAACGTTCAGCGCAATTTGATAGATGCGGGTGTTAGCGACGTAGAAAAGACGTTCAAGAAAATCTCTGCGCTTTCGTCGTTACGGAAAAAAGGTATGGTTGTCGGACTACTCGGTTTGAATGCAGCCGCCTACTTAGGAGCGCCAGAGCTTGTTCTCGTATCCGGCCTCGCCGCTAGCGGAATAAAGATGGTCTCAGACAAAATCGACGAACTAAAAGAGCAGAATCAACTGAAAGAGTTTAAGCACTATTTCCTCTGGAAAGTTAGCCACGAGGCTAGACATGATTGAACAAAAGCAAACTAAAGGGGCTCGAAATATTTCTTGGTTTGAACTACTGAGCCCCTGAAATCCACTTCCCGCAATCGCATGAACGAAAATATCCCCGGCATCACTCCATTGATCAAACACGCTGTTGACGACCTATCAGCCAGCGTAGGATGGGTTGACGAAGGATACCCATCAACACAGAACGATGGGTATCGCGTTGCTCAACCCATCCTACGTCAACTGGCGGTGGTTTAAACTGTGGCCTTCCTGAAAGCCATTACCCGCAATCGCATGAATGAAAATACCCCCGCCATCACCCCGTTGATCAAACACGCTGATGATGGCCCGACAGCGGCCGAGCAAGCAGACCTGAAGCGGCATCTCGCCGAAAAGCTCCAGGAGCTCAGCGCAATAACAGACACAACTTCGTTGCAGCGCGCACGGCTGCAAATGGACATCGCCGAACTGCTGAATGCGTTGGGACGCAAGAAGGAAGCCTGGGATATCGCACGCGAGGCATTCCGGATAGCCCTGCAGCAGGAATCCTGGCAGGACGCCGTGGAGGCATGCGACGTGCTGTTTCAGGCCGGGCAGGACGATTCGATGGCGGTGCTGGGCATGGGGATCTGGCTGGCCATCACCTTTCCGGTCGACCCGGAAGTGACGGTGGCGATGTTGATCCATCTGGTGGAGGAGACGTCCGACGCTTCGGACGTCGGCGCATTGGCCGCGATCACGGCGCGCTACGTGGTCGACTTGCGCGCTGAGGATGCCACGCATGAAAGCCAGTGTTTCCTTGTCGATAACCTCATCGCGATGGTGGCCAAGCGCCATAGCAACGTGCGCGACCAGGATGCGATGAACCGCTGGCTGGACAGGCTGGAGCTGCGCGATCCGCAGGTGTTTCTGCCGCGCTTGTCGCGCGAGGTGGACGCCATCGTGGGTGGCAAGTGGTGGTTCGACCGGGACGAGTTGCGGGGCAGGTTGCCCGTTTGACTGGATAGGAGCCTGAATATGCCTGTACCCGTCCTCATTCTTCCCGGCATCGGCGATTCCGGCCCGCAGCATTGGCAATCCCTCTGGGAGCAGGCGCACCCCGATTTTGTGCGCGTGCAACAACGCGACTGGGACAAGCCGGTTTGTGAAGAATGGGTGGCGACGCTGGAGGCGGCGGTGAAACGGGCGGGGCCTCGGGTCGTTCTGGCGGCGCACAGCCTCGGCTGCCTGACCGTCTCGCATTGGGCGTCCCGGCCGCATTCGCCAGCGGCAGGGGCTTTGCTGGTGGCGGTGCCCGATCCGAACGGGCCAAACTGTCCGCCGGATGTGACGGGTTATACGCTTACGCCAACACTGCCATTTCCCTTTCCCAGCACGGTAGTGATCAGCGCGGACGATCCATACGGTTCTGCCGGGCATGCGGAACGTTTGGCTCATGCCTGGGGCAGTCGCGTTGTGCATATCGGCGATCGCGGGCACATCAATGCGGCGAGCGGGCTTGGCGAGTGGAAAGAAGGCTATGAATTGCTCGAACAGCTCCGGGGTTGATCCGGCGGCAAATCCTCTCCTCAATTAAGGCATTACTCCGCTCGCGCATGAGACCGTGTCAATCGGCTAGAATGTCAGCCTTGTTTTCGCAGGCAGACACATGGTCCCGCATCTCACCACCGCATTGAAAGGCCCGTTGCTCGATCTGGAGCGACGCTTCCTGAGTGAACAGCCCGCCATAGAGCGCTGGTTCCGCACGCAATGGCTGGAACATACGATCCCGTTCTACACGTCGGTCGACCTGCGCAACAGCGGATTCAAGCTCGCCCCGGTCGATACCAACCTGTTCCCCGGCGGCTTCAACAGCCTGAACCCGGATTTCTGGCCCTTGTGCGTGCAGGCCGCGCAGAGTGCGATCGAGAAGATCTGCCCGGAAGCGCGCGGCGTGTTGGTCATCCCGGAAAATCACACCCGCAACCAGTACTATTTGCAGAATGTGGCGCAACTGACCCAGATATTGCGCCAGGCGGGGTTGAAAGTCCGCATCGGCAGCCTGCTGCCGGAGATCACCCAGCCGACCGCGATGCAGTTGCCCAACGGCGGCTCGCTGACGCTGGAGCCGATCCAGCGCAAAGGCAACCGCCTGGGCATGGCGGACGGGTTCGATCCCTGCGTGGTGTTGCTGAACAACGACCTTTCCGCCGGCGTGCCGGATATCCTGAAGAATCTTGAGCAGAACGTCATGCCGCCATTGGAAGCGGGCTGGACCACACGGCGGAAGTCGAAACATTTTGCCGCTTACGACAGCGTGGCCGACGAATTCGCCAAGCTGCTCGAGATCGACCCCTGGCTCATCAATCCCTATTTTGCTGTCTGTGGTGAAGTGGACTTTCATGCGCGCACCGGCGAGGAATGCCTTGCGGCGCAAGTGGATACGGTGCTGCAGCAAATCCGCGCCAAATATGCCGAGTACGGCGTGAAAGACGATCCTTTCGTGATCGTCAAGGCCGACGCGGGAACATACGGCATGGGCATCATGACGGTCAAAGACCCGAGCGAAGTGCGCGACCTGAACCGCAAGCAGCGCAACAAGATGGCGGTGGTGAAGGAAGGGTTGCAGGTCTCCGACGTGCTGATACAGGAAGGCGTCTACACCTTCGAGGACATCGATGGCGCGGTGGCGGAACCCGTGATCTACATGGTCGACCACTTCGTGGTCGGCGGCTTCTACCGCGTGCACACCAGCCGCGGTGTGGACGAGAACCTGAATGCGCCGGGCATGAGCTTTTCTCCTTTGGCGTTCGAGTCCTGCTGTGCCTTTCCCAATCCCGATTGCGCGCCGGACGACACGCCCAACCGCTTCTATGCCTACGGTGTGGTGGGAAGATTGGCGATGCTCGCGGCGGCGGTGGAATTGGCAGAAATGCAGCAATGACGTTTCTTTCGCGTCTCGTCCTGTTGTTGCTGGCGCTGCAACTTGCCGCTTGCGGCAAGGAACCGCTCTACCAGGAACAGGCTTACGTTTTCGGCACGCAGGTGGATGTCACCATCTACGGCGAGGACGAAGCGAAGGCGCGGCAGGCGGTAGTTCTCGTGATGAGGGAGTTTCAGCGCCTGCACGACATGCTGCACGCATGGAAGCCCTCCGAGCTGAGCGACCTGAACGCAGCCATCGCGCAAGGCAAAGGCAGGCAAGTCTCTCCGGAACTGGCCATGATGCTGAAGGACGCCGCACGGGTGTCCGCCCAGTCCGACGGCCTGTTCAACCCGGCCATCGGCGGTCTGATCCAGGCCTGGGGATTTCAGGCGGACGATTTCAAGGCGGTGTTGCCGGACGAAAAGAAGATCGCCGCGCTGGTAAAGGCGAATCCGCAGATGAGCGATCTGGTGATTGACTCTACAAATGTGAAGAGCAGGAACAGATCGGTGAAGATCGATCTCGGCGGCTACGCCAAGGGTTACGCGCTGGATCGTGCCGCCGCCATTCTGAAGCAGCAGGGCATACACAATGCGCTCATCAACATCGGCGGCAATGTCATGGCGCTGGGTACGCACGGTTCGCGCGCGTGGCGCGTCGGCATCCAGCATCCGCGCAAACCGGGGCCGCTTGCCACGCTGGAACTGCACGACGGCGAGGCTATCGGTACTTCGGGCGACTATCAACGGTATTTTGAACTGGACGGCAAGCGCTATTGCCATCTGATCGATCCGCGCAACGGACACCCGGTGCAAGGCGTGGAAGCGGTCACCATTCTCACGCACGGCGAGCATGCCGGCCTGTTGTCCGACGCCTCGTCCAAGCCGTTGTTTGTTTCCGGAGTTCAGGGGTGGGCGGGCTATGCCACGAAAATGCAGCTGGACGAGGCGCTGCTGATCGATGCCCGGGGCGTGGTGCATCTCACCGCTGCGATGCAGAAACGGCTAAAATTCACGGATGAATCCACGCCCCGGGAAGTTGTGCCATGACCGCCAGCGATCCGTTACAACAGAATATCCGGCGCACGACCGGGCAGCGCGCGCTGAAAGAGATACGCGCGATCGTGGATGAGGAAATCAGGAGCGACGCCGAAACCGCCGGCACACTGCGCTGGCTGTTGCGCTACGGATGGATCTTGTTGCTGGTGGTCGGCGCGCTTCTGGGACGTTTAATGGGAGTGTATTGATTGGTCGGTATCCTGCTTATCACGCATAACGGCTTGGGCGAAAGCCTGATCGACTGTTTACGGCACGTCATGGGTAATGCGCCCGCACATGTCAAAGCGCTGTCTGTTCTGGCACAGGACGATCCGGTGCTCAAGGAAGAGGAAGCTCGCACGCTGATCGCCGAACTCGACGACGGGCAGGGCGTTCTGCTGCTGTCGGACGTGTACGGCGCCACACCCTGCAATATCGCGCGGCGGGTGTGTCAGCCCGGCCGTATCGAAGGCGTGGCGGGTGTGAACCTGCCGATGCTTCTGCGCGTGGCGTGCAATTGCAACAAGTCGCTGGACGAGCAGGTGCAACGCGCTCTGGAAGGCGGCAAGGAATGTATCGTTTCTATTGACTCGGAAGGCGGCGATGTTGCAACAAGATGCGCTAATTATTAACAAGCTGGGGCTGCACGCCCGGGCTTCCGCAAAACTGACCCAGCTTGCCTCGCAATTTCCCTGCGAAGTATGGCTGTCGCGTAACGGGCGCCGCGTGAATGCGAAAAGCATCATGGGCGTGATGATGCTGGCGGCGGCGAAAGGGTCGAGCATCAATATCGAAACATCGGGAGAAAAGGAACAGGAAGCGATGACCGCACTCCTTGCCTTGATCAACGACTATTTCGGAGAAGGTGAATGAGCTTCACGCTGCACGGCCTTCCGGTCTCCGGCGGCATCGCTATCGGCCATGCGCACCTGGTGTCGCACACTTCGCTGGAAGTGGCGCACTACGTGCTGCCCAAGCATCTGGTCGAAGAAGAGGTCGCGCGTCTGGACGCCGCACTGGAAGCCACGCGCATGGAGTTGGCCGATCTGCGCAGCTACCGCCCGCAGCAGGCGGCGGCCGAGTTCGATGCGTTCCTCGACCTTCATCTGATGATCCTTGGCGATGAGCATATCAGCCAGGCCGCGCGCCAGATGGTCTTGCGCGAACACTGCAATGCGGAGTGGGCGCTGAAAATGCAAATGGACGAACTGGTCACGCAGTTCGAGGCGTTCGAGGATACCTATCTGCGCGAACGCAAGACCGACGTCGTGCAAGTCGTCGAGCGGGTACTGAAAGCGTTGAACGGCGAGTCCGGGCATGTGCCGCCCACCACCAAGCACGACGTGGAGATGATCCTTGTCGCGCATGACGTCAGCCCCGCCGACCTGATCCAGCTCAAGCCGCACCAGTTCTCCGGCATCCTGACCGATCTGGGCGGTGCGACCTCGCACACTTCGATCGTTGCCCGCAGCCTGAACACGCCGTGCGTGGTCGGCCTGCACCATGCGCGCGAGCTTATCAAGGATCACGACATGCTGATCGTCGACGGCGAGCAGGGCGTGGTCATTGTCGATCCGGACAAGCATCTGCTGGCCGATTACAAATTGCGCAAGAGCCAATGGGAGCTGGAACGGCAGAAACTGAAGCGCCTGAAGACGGCCCATGCCGATACGCTGGATGGTACCCACATCGAACTGCACGCCAACATCGAGATGCCGAACGACCTGATGGAGGTGAAAGAGAACGGCGCCACCGGCATCGGCCTGTTCCGCAGCGAGTTCCTGTTCCTCAACCGCGATAATCTTCCTGACGAGGAAGAGCAATTCAATGCTTACCGCGAGGTGGTCGAGGGCATGGAAGGCCTGCCCGTTACCATTCGTACGTTCGATCTGGGCGCGGACAAGCAGATCAAGGGCGCGGTGCGCGTTGCCAGCAATCCGGCGCTGGGCTTGCGCGCCATCCGCTTGTGCCTGGCCGAACCGCAACTGTTTCGCGCGCAGTTGCGGGCGTTGCTGCGCGCGTCGGCTTACGGGAATCTGAAGATCCTGGTGCCGATGCTGTCGGGCGTTTCGGAGATCAACCAGACCCTGCAGTTCATCGAAGGTGCAAAGCAGAGCCTGGCGAACGAGGGCATTCCGTACGATCCGAAAGTGCAGATCGGCGGCATGATCGAGATCCCCGCCGCGGCGCTGGCGCTCAACGTCTTCATCAAGAAGCTGGATTTCCTCTCGATCGGCACCAACGACCTGATCCAGTACACGCTGGCGATCGACCGCACCGACGATGAAGTGGCGCACCTTTACGACCCGCTCCACCCCGCCGTGCTGCAATTGCTGGCCCATGTGATCGGCAGTGCGAACAAAGCGGGCGTTCCCATCTCGGTATGCGGCGAAATGGCGGGCGAACTGGCTTACACGCGCTTGTTGCTCGGCCTCGGCTTGAGGCAATTCTCCATGCACCCGGCCCAGTTGCTCGGTACCAAGCAGCGCGTGCTTACTACCAGCCTGCCGGAGATGGCGCCGCTCGTGCAGAAGATCATGCGCGCCGACGATCCGATGAAGATACGCGACCTGCTGGACCGGCTGAATTCCGCTTGATTTAAAAAACAGACTGACCCAGGTCTGAAGAGGCCCGCGCCGTTCTAACTACTCGCCGAGTCAGCCAGTAGCGCCTCCACTGCCGCGATGTCGGCGTGCGTCTCGGGGTGGCGACTGCCGCTGTGGCGCGCATTCTCGGGCAGGACGACGATGTGCGTCTGCGTACCGGTTTCCCCGGTCAGGGTGTAACTCGGTACGCTTTCTTCATGCCCTCCCACGCGTACTTTCCATTCCCCGTCTTCAAAATCCAGGTTGTGTTTGAGCAGAAACAGCAGCACGGCCTTCGCGTCGTCGCTGAAGAGCATGAGGTTGATATCGGAATGCTCGTCTGCCGTGCCGCTCAATACCGAACCGACGAGGTAGGGGTTGAAATCGGCCAGCAAGTGCATAGCGGCGAGCGCTTCTTCGCGCAATTGATACAGGATGTCAGGATGGCTGTCCTGCTGATAGAGGGAACGGTAACTGTGCAGGGCATCGTCCACCTCCTGGTTGCTGGGCAGGTGCTGCGTATCGGCAGCACCCAGCTGGCGGGCTGCCTTGCGTTTGGCCAGGGCATGGTCGGTGATGCCGTCTTCGGCCATCAGTTTTGCGGCCTGCTGTGCGAGTTGTTCCCGCATCAGGTCGCGGCGTTGCGGATTGGGTTTGCTCATCATTTCTTGATCAGAAGAGTTGACCGCTTGCTTCGGTCTTGTTTCCTTCGGGTGCCGTCTCTCCCTGCTCCGGCGGGACATTCTCCTCGTAGAAATACTCGGTATGGGTGCCGTTGGGGTCGCGCAGTCCGTTATCGTTGATGCGTGCGGTCACGATATGATCCGGGACCGTGTATTCCACCTCGGGCACGCCTTTCAGCATCTTGTCCATGTAACCCATCCAGATCGGTAGAGCGGCGCCGCCGCCGGTCTCTTTCTCGCCCAGGCTTTGCGGATTGTCGAAGCCTATCCAGGTAACGGCGACGAGGGTGGGATGGAAGCCGGCAAACCAGGCGTCCATCGAGTCGCTGGTAGTGCCTGTCTTGCCGGCAAGGTCTTGTCTGCCCAGTTCCATGGCGCGCATGGCAGTACCGTGTTTCACCACATCTTGCATCATGTTGACCATGGTGAACGCGTTGCGCACATCGATGACCTGCTCGGCGCCCTCACCGGCAACGATGGGGGCTGCCTGTCCCACAAGCTTGCCCTGGCCGTCTTCGATGCGCTGGATGAAATAGGGCATGATGCGGTAGCCGCCGTTGGCAAAGACCGAATATCCACCCATCAGTTGCAGTGGTGTGACAGAGCCGGCTCCGAGCGCCATTGTCAGGAAGGGTTTGATCTTGTCCTTGTCGAAGCCGAATTTGGTGACGTAGTCCTGTGCATATTCAACCCCGATCGCTTGAAGGATGCGGATGGAAACGAGGTTCTTGGACCGGACCAAGCCTTGGCGCAGGCGCATCGGGCCATCGAATCCGCCTTCGTAGTTTTTCGGCTGCCACAGCTCTTCACCCGTCTGCGACAGGTCGATGACCAGCGGTGCATCGTTGATCACGGACGCCGGAGTGAAGCCTTTCTCCAAAGCCGCGGAGTAGATAAACGGCTTGAAACTGGAGCCGGGCTGCCGCCAGGCCTGCGTGACATGGTTGAACTGGTTGCGGTAGAAATCGAAGCCGCCTACCAGCGCGTATATCGCCCCGTCGCGCGGATTCGCGGAAACGAAGGCGGATTCGACCTGCGGCAACTGGGTGATCTCCCATGAGCCCTTTTCGTTCTTGTAAACCCGGATCAGCGACCCGGCACGGATACGGTGGTTCAGCGCGAGTTTGTCGCCCAGCGTCTGTTGCGCGAAACGGAGCCCGTCACCGCTGATTTCAACGACCTGTCCGCCCTTGCAGTGGGCTTTGATCACTTTGGGGCTAATGGCCAGCACCACGGCAGGGACCAGGTCATCACTGTCCGGGACATCCTCCAGCGCGTCCTCGATCAGCTCGTCGCTACCGTTCTTTTTCAGGTCAACGTAGCCTTCCGGTCCGCGATAGCCGTGGCGATGGTCGTATTCCATCACTCCCTTGCGCAACGACGCATAGGCGACTGCCTGGTCTTGCGCACGGATGGTGGTGTAGACACTGTATCCCTGGGTGTAGGCGTCATCCTGGTATCGGTCGTACATTTCCTGCCTGACCATTTCAGCGACATAGTTGGCATTGACCGCGAACTCCTGCCTGCGGTTTGACTGCCGGGTTACGACGGGTTCTTTCTGCGCCTGATCGAACTGCTCGTTGTTGATATATCCCAGGTCGTGCATGCGACGCAGAACGTACATCTGGCGCAGCTTTGCACGGTCCGGGTTCACCACGGGGTTGAACGTGGCGGGTGCCTTGGGCAATCCGGCCAGCATCGCCATTTCCGCCAGCGAAAGCTGGCTGAGGGTTTTGGAATAGTAGACCTGCGCGGCTGACGCAAAGCCATAGGAACGTTGTCCGAGATAGATGTGATTGATGTAAAGCTGCAGGATTTCGTCTTTGCTCAGATTGTGTTCGATCTTGAAGGAAAGCAACATCTCGTTGAATTTGCGCGAAAGCGTCTTTTCCTTGGAAAGAAAGAAATTCCGCGCGACCTGCATCGTGATCGTGCTGGCGCCTTGCTTCACCCCGCCCGAAGTGAAGTTGGAATAGGCGGCGCGCAATACTCCAATGTAATCGACCCCGCCGTGCTCATAGAAGCGGTCGTCTTCTGCGGCGAGAATGGCTTTTTTCATCAATTCGGGCACATCCTGGATTTTGACCAGTTCGCGGCGCTCTTCGCCAAATTCGCCAATCAGCGTGCCTTCCGCGCTGAAGACCCTTAGCGGCATCTTGGGACGGTAGTCGGTCAATGTCTCAAGCGAGGGCAAAGTCGGATAGGTGACTATCGACGCAAAGACCAGTAGCAAAATCGGCAACAGCGGCAAGACGAGTACAGCCAAGGCAGGATAAAACCACCAACGAGAAGTCATGAGCGAGAGTTCGAGTTAACTATCAGGGGATTATATCTTTTTAGGCCAGGAAAACGAGTTCGTAAAAAAAACTTTACACTTGCAGGAGTTATTGCTAGGATTTAAACCACTTTAGTACGGATGAGCGCTAACCAGTCTATGATCAAAGGAAATTTTGATATCCCATTAGACTTTCTGAGTACCTCCACGCCACCCCTGATCGGGGTGGATATCAGTTCGTCGTCGGTCAAGATGGTAGAGCTGAGCCAGGCACCAAAAAAGAATGGGTATGTAGTAGAGCGTTATGCCATCGAGATGCTCCCGGTCGACGCGGTGAGCGACGGTAACATCAATAACCTGGATGCGGTTTCCGATACGATCAAACGGGCCTGGAAGCGCTTGGGATCACGCATCAAGAATGTCAGTCTCGCATTGCCTGCTGCAGCGGTGATCAGCAAGAAGATATTGTTGCCTGCCGGGTTGCGCGAGGACGATCTGGAATACCAGGTGGAGAGCGAAGCGAACCAATATATCCCTTTCGCGCTGGAAGAAGTCAACCTGGATTTTCAAGTGATCGGTTCGGCACCGAACAATCCCGATGAAGTTGAAGTGTTGTTGGCAGCATCACGCAAGGCAAACGTCGAAGACCGTGTTGCTGCAGCTCAGACAGCAGGTTTGAAAGCAATCGTGGTGGATGTGGAGCCTTATGCTGCTGAAGCGGCTTTCGAGATGATACGTTCGCAGTTGCCGGGTGGCGCAGCGGACCAATGCGTGGCACTCGTGGACATAGGCGCCTATGTGATGAACGTGAACGTGTTGCGCAATGGCCAGTCGGTCTATATGCGCGATCAGCAGGTGGGCGGCGCGCAACTTACCCAGCAGATTCAAAGCGTCTTCGGGCTGTCCGCCGAGGAGGCGGAGTCGGCCAAGCGCAATGGCGGACTACCGGAAAATTATGAGAGCGATGTGCTGTCGCCTTTTCGCGAGAATATCGCGATGGAAGTGTCGCGCGCGTTGCAGTTCTTCTTTACGTCGACGCAGTACAACGAAGTGAACTACGTCGTACTCGCGGGCGGCTGTGCCGCGCTACCCGGTTTGGACGAGGCGGTCGCGACGCGTACGCAGGTCAGTACACTGGTTGCAAATCCATTTGAGTTGATGACGCTGTCCAGCCGGATCAAGCCCCGGCAGCTGCAGATGGACGCACCTGCATTGATGATCGCGTGCGGTTTGGCTATGCGGAGGTTCGATCCATCATGATACGTGTGAACCTGCTGCCGCATCGCGCGGAGAGACGCAAAGCCCGCCAGCTGCAATTCATCGTGTTTGGTGCCATCTCGCTGATACTGGGCGTCGTGCTCGTCAGTTTCGTTCATGTCGCCATCAGCACGCAGATTTCCTACCAGGAACGCCGCAATACTTTCCTGAAGCAAAATATCGCGGTACTGGACAAGCAGATTGCCGAGATCAAAAAGCTTCGCGAGCAGACCCAGGCCTTGCTTGCGCGCAAGACGGTGGTAGAGAATCTGCAAAGCACCCGCTCCGACGTCGTTCATTTGCTTGATCAGATGTTGCGGATTTTGCCGGACGGGGTATACCTGAAAAGCCTGAAACAGACTGGATACAAAATCGCCATTGTAGGCTACGCGCAATCGAGCGCGCGAGTCTCCACGTTGATGCGTTCGATCGAGGATTCACCATGGCTGGATACGCCGGTGCTGATCGAGGTCCATGCTACGACGGTTGGCGGAGCGCGCCTGAGCGAGTTTTCCCTCAACTTCAACCTGACCAAACAGGCGGCACCGGCTACGCCGGGACCTGCGAAGCCGGGCGCGAAAGGCTAAGGAAAATGAATTTTATTGAAGAACTCAAAAACATCGACCCCAAGACCCCGGGCAGCTGGCCTTGGCTTATCAAGATTGCCGCATTTGTCGCGCTGTTCATGCTGGTCGTTGCGGCGGGTGCGGTATTCGATTGGCAGGACGAATGGGATAATTTGAAGTCGGCTCGTCAGGAAGAGGACAAACTCAGGGAAACGTTCCTTTCAAAGAAGCGTGAAGCCATAAATCTCGACATCATCAAGAAGCAACTGATCGACACACAGCAATCTTTTGGCGCCCTGCTAAAACAATTGCCGAGCAAGTCCGAGATGGATGCACTGCTGACCGACATCAATCAGGCCGGTTTGGGGCGCGGATTGCAGTTCGAGTTGTTCAAGCCGGGACAGGAAGCAGCAACAGGGGTGTTTACGGAGCAACCGATTACCATCAAGGTAACGGGCAATTATGATGATCTTGGAAAGTTTGCCAGTGACATATCGCAGTTACCCCGCATTGTGACCTTGAACGACATCAGCATTTCTCAGGGAGCTAGCGGAGGAACGGGCGGAGCGCTGAACATGGATGCGACCGCAAAGACGTTCCGTTATCTGGATGAAGACGAATTGGCTGCGCAAAAGCGCGCATCCAAAGTTCCGGGAGCCAAATAATGAGGTCTGCTCATTTGATGTTTTTGGCATCACTATTGCTGTCCGGGTGCGGGGGCGAAGAGTTTCAGGATCTGCGCGACTTCGTCAAGAATGCCGGTGCGGACATGCGCGGCAAAGTCGAACCCCCGCCCGATATCAAGCCGTACGAGCCGTTCACCTACGATAACGACTCCAATCTGCCGGATCCATTCAAACCGCGGAAAGCGGATGCAAGAAATGCTGGGCACGGCGGCCAGAATCAGCCTAATCTGAATCGTCCCAAAGAAGAATTGGAGGACTTTCCGCTGGAGAGCCTGAAGATGGTTGGCTTCCTGTCGCAAAGAGGAGTAGCGCAGGCTGTGATCCGTTCTGCAGAAGGCAAACTCTATCGCATCAAAGCTGGAAATTACATCGGTTTGAATTTCGGGCAGGTCATTTCGGTGACGGAAACTGAAGTCAAGATCAAGGAGATGGTTCAAGACAGCGTGGGCGACTGGTCCGAACGTGAAAGTAGCCTGCTGTTGGTTGAGTGAATAGGAGTGAATACGATGAGACAATTCAGTAAACCGGTTCTTGGCGCCATCCGAACAGTGGCAATAGCGCTGCTTTTCGGCGTGTCCTTTGCGCAAGCACAGGAGCCAGCGAATACGGATGCGTTGAACAGCATCCAGTCTATCAGTGCAAGCAATGAATTGGGCGGCAAGGTGGTGATCACGGTTGTGCTTAAGAGCGCTCCCGCCGGTCAACCCCCCACGTTTGCCATCAATACCCCGCCGCGCATTGCTTTCGATTTTCCCAATACGGAGAACGGGCTGGGTAAATCGACTCAGGAATTCGGCGAGGGGGATCTGCGGAGCGCGAATATCGTTCAGGCAGGTAACCGCACGCGTCTGGTCGTGAACCTGTCGCAGATGTTAAGTTATGAATCGCGCATCGACGGGAACAGGCTGCTGATAACCCTGCAGCGCAAAGGGGTCGCAGGGGGAGAGGCGGCTTCGTCCCATTTTGCCGAGGTGAAGCCGGGGGCGCAACAACACAGCTTGCGCGATATCGATTTCCGCCGTGGCAAGAATGGCGAAGGCAAGTTGCAGGTCGACCTTTCGGATATGGATGTCGGCATCGATATCAAACAGCAGGGGCGTTTGCTTCTGGTGGACTTCCAGGGCACCAGCTTGCCGGGCAATTTGCTGCGCAAATTGGACGTGACGGATTTCGGGACACCGGTTCAAACGATAGACACATTTACCCAGGGCGAAAACGTGCGCTTGGCGATCGAACCCAAGGGGCAGTGGGAGTACTCGGCCTATCAGACCGACAACAAGTTCTTCATTGAAGTGAAAGCGGTTGCGGAAGATCCGAACAAGTTGGTGAAAGGTAATCAAACCGGCTACGCGGGCGAGAAGCTCACACTGAACTTCCAGAACATCTCCACACGCGAAGCATTGAGTGTAATTGCCGACTTTACCGGCTTGAACATGGTCATAAGCGATACCGTATCAGGCAATCTGACGCTGCGCCTGAAAGACGTTCCGTGGGATCAGGCACTGGACATCATATTGCAGAGCAAAGGACTGGATATGCGCAAGAACGGCAATGTGATCCAGGTCGCTCCTCGCGAAGAAATAGCCGCCAAGGAAAAGATCGATCTGACGGCCCGCCAGGAAATTGGCGAACTGGAGGTGACCAGGACAGAAAGTTTCCAGCTTAGTTATGCCAAAGCCGCAGATATGGTGATTCTGCTAAAGAACAAGGATTCGGGGTTGCTGTCGAAGCGCGGTTCGGCAGTGTCGGACTTGCGCACCAACACATTGTTCGTGCAGGACGTTCCGTCGCGTCTCGAAGAAGTGCGCAATCTGATCCGGCAACTTGATGTAGCGGTGCGCCAGGTCATGATTGAAGCGCGTTTTGTCGCGGCGGGGGATTCCGTCAACCGCA
The DNA here is from genome assembly GCA_027310665.1 of Sideroxydans sp. Classification (GTDB taxonomy): domain Bacteria; phylum Pseudomonadota; class Gammaproteobacteria; order Burkholderiales; family Gallionellaceae; genus Sideroxyarcus. Next base: position 20,977 of record DAIDAJ010000118.1, read on the forward strand.
CCCTGGGCGGACGCCTGAGTTACACGGGCCCGGGATCTACCGTTGGAGGGGGCGGATTCGCAGGGCCGGCCGGCAACAGGGCGGCGCTTGGCACCGTAAACAATATGCCGGGTGCAAACTCGGGCATGGGCGGGGTGACGCTCAACCTGTTCAACGCGTCCGCCACCAAGGTGCTGACTCTCGAATTGACTGCCTCTGAACTCGATGGCTATACCAAGAATATCGCCAGCCCGCGCGTCCTGACGTCAGACAAGACTGCGGCAACCATTGAGTCCGGTGTCCAGATCCCGTATCAATTGGCAACCGGTTTCGGGGCAACCAGCATCGCCTTCGCGAATGCGGTGCTGGGACTTACCGTGACGCCGCAGATAACTCCCGATGATCGCATCGCCATGAAAGTCGTCGTGCACAACGATACTGTGGGCAGCATCTATTCCGGTGTGCCCAGTATCAATACCAATAAGGTGGAAACCCAAGCGGTGGTGGATAACGGGGGCACAGTGGTCATTGGCGGTATCTACACCCAGGATGACACGGAATCGAAACAGCAGATCCCGTTTCTCGGGGATATACCGGTGCTGGGATGGCTGTTTAAAAACGACAACTTGATCAAGACCAAGAAAGAATTGCTGGTGTTCATTACCCCCAAGATAGTGAAAGATTCACTGGGTATGAACTAAAAGCAGTTCGTGTTTGCAGAAAAGCCCGGCGATGCCGGGCTTTTCTTTTCTGGCCAAAACTTGGGATCGCCAAGTTCCGATACAATCACGGCATGGGCAACAAGATACAAAACAAGCGATTGTCGGGCAACATCATTCTGGTAGGGATGATGGGTGCTGGCAAAACGACGGTGGGCAAGCTTTTAGCGAAGCAACTCGGCAAGACATTCATCGACAGCGACGAGGAGATCCAGCGGCGCACCGGCGTCACCATTCCCCACATCTTCGATGTCGAGGGCGAGGCGGGATTCCGTTCGCGCGAAAGTTGTGTTATCCAGGATTTGCTCAAACTGGACAACATCGTTCTGGCGACAGGCGGCGGAGCGATACTCAGTGCAAACAATCGTCCCATGATGAAGCAGAATGGCGTAGTCGTGTATTTGAAAAGCAGCGTTCATGACCTGTGGCAGCGAACCCGGCACGACCACAATCGTCCGTTGCTGCAGACGGAAAATCCGCGAGCCAAGTTGCAGGAACTGCACGATTTACGCGATCCCCTATATACGGAAACCGCCGATGTGGTCATTCATACCGGGAAACAAAGCGTGCAGATCTTGCTGGAAAAACTCCAGCATAAATTGGAAAGCTTCAATCAAATGACAGAAAATGAAAAAGCGGTGCAGACTCTGAACGTCGAACTGGCGGAGCGCAGCTATTCCATCCATATCGGGAGCGGGTTGCTGGACAACGTCGAGTTACTGGTTTCCCATATTCCCCATAAGCGCGCTGTTATCGTAAGCAATACCACGGTTGCACCGCTGTATCTGCAAGGCCTGAGCGAAAAACTGGGCTCGAAAGGCGTGCAGGTTCAATCCATCATCCTGCCGGATGGCGAGCAATACAAGAACAGCGAGTCCCTGAACAGCATCTATGATGCCTTGCTCTCCGCGCGCAACGAGCGCAGCACGCCGCTCATCGCACTGGGCGGCGGAGTCATCGGCGACATCACCGGGTATGCGGCGGCAACCTATTTGCGCGGCGTTCCGTTCATCCAGATACCCACCACATTGCTGTCGCAAGTGGACTCCTCGGTTGGAGGAAAGACCGGCATCAATCATCCGCTGGGCAAGAATATGATCGGAGCGTTCTACCAGCCTCTTGTGGTATTGGCGGACACTGCCACGCTGAACACCTTGCCTGACAACGAGCTGCGCGCCGGAATCGCCGAAGTCATCAAGTACGGATTGATACGCGATCTGCCATTCCTGGAGTGGCTTGAAGCCAACATGGAAAAACTGCTGGCGCGAGATACCGATGCCCTGCAGTATGCCATTGCGCACAGCTGCCGTAACAAAGCCGAGGTGGTCGGTGCGGACGAGCGCGAAAGCGGTGAGCGTGCGTTGCTTAACCTCGGGCATACTTTCGGCCACGCCATTGAAAATGGCATGGGCTACGGCGTTTGGCTGCACGGCGAAGGCGTGGCGGCGGGAACGGTCATGGCAGCAGACCTTTCGCAACGTCTGGACTGGCTGAATACCGAAGATGTGCTGCGCGTGCGCAGACTGTTCGAACGTGCCGGGCTACCGGTAACTGGGCCCAGGCTGGGGGCCGAGAAATATCTGCAACTGATGGGGCTGGACAAAAAAGTGGAGGACGGCAAGATACGTTTCATACTGCTGAAGTCGCTGGGGAATGCCGTGATCACGAGCGATGTGCCCAAGCCGTTATTGGAACAAACGCTGGAGGCTTGCAGTGCCTGATCTAAAGCTCGCTATCTATGCGGTCAGCGTCAGCGCGCACGGCAGAAAGCATGCAGAGCCCGCACCGTCCGGGCGCAGCGAGTTTCAGCGTGACCGTGACCGCATCATCCATTCCGGCGCCTTCCGCCGGCTCGAATACAAGACGCAGGTTTTCGTCAATCATGAAGGCGATCTGTTCCGCACCCGTCTCACCCACAGCATTGAAGTCGCACAGATCGCCCGTTCCATCGCGCGGCGCCTGGCGCTGAACGAAGACTTGGTGGAAGCGGTATCGCTGGCGCATGACCTCGGCCATACGCCGTTCGGCCATGCCGGACAGGAGGCGCTTAACGCCTGCATGAAAGAGCATGGAGGCTTCGAACACAACCTGCAATCCTTGCGCGTGGTGGATGTGCTGGAGGAACGCTACGCTGCGTTCGACGGCCTGAACCTGTGTTTTGAAACGCGCGAAGGCATTCTGAAACACTGCTCCCCGGAACATGCGGCCCAATTGGGCACAGTGGGCGAGCGCTTCCTGCAAGGCCGCCGTCCCTCGCTGGAGGCTCAGATCGCCAACCTTGCCGACGAAATCGCCTATAACAACCATGACGTGGATGATGGCTTGCGTTCAGGACTCCTTACCCTGGAGCAGCTATCTTCAGTGCGCCTGTTTGCAAATCATCTGAGCGAAGTGCGCACAAACTATCCGAATCTTGCCGAACGTCGCGTGGTTCACGAAACGGTGCGTCGCATGATCAACACCCTGGTTACCGACCTCATCAGCCAGACCGAACTGAACATCAGCAAGCATGCGCCGCAAAGTGTGGATGACGTGCGCGCCGCCCCGCCGATCGTGGCTTTCAGCACAGAAATGCACGAGCTCAACCGCGAGCTTAAGGCCTTCCTGCGTACTCATTTGTACCGGCACTACCGTGTCATGCGCATGACAGCCAAGGCACGCCGCATCATCGGCGACCTGTTTAATGCGTTCTATGAAGATCCGCGACTGTTGCCACCCCAATTCAACCCGTCGGCAGAATCCGAGCGTTCCCGCGCAGTGGCCGACTACATCGCCGGAATGACGGATCGATATGCCATTCGGGAACACCGGCGCATCTTCGCCATAGAAGAGATCTGATCAGCAAGTTGCCCTCCACCCCCGGATTAAGGTAGCATTCCCGCCCTTTCGCATAAAAAATTGGAAGGCGGCACTAGCCGCTGTATTGTCGGATGATAGAGGTGAGGAGCAAGGTGAACAATTCTTCGTTGCCAGCGCAGCAGGGTCTATACGATCCGCGCAATGAACATGATGCATGTGGTGTCGGATTCGTCGCACATATCAAAGGTCTAGCAAGTCACGACCGCGTAAGCCAAGGGCTGCAAATATTGGAGAACCTGACGCACCGCGGTGCGGTCGGTGCCGATCCTTTGGCAGGCGACGGCGCCGGTATCCTGGTCCAGGTTCCGGATGCGTTCCTGCGCAAGGTGCTGGCCAAAGACAAAATCACGCTGCCGCCAACCGGAGATTACGGCGTAGGCATGCTGTTCCTGCCGCGCGAAACCAAGGCGCGTGCCGCCTGCGAAAAGGTCATCGCCGACAAGGTCAAGGCCGAGGGCCAAACGTTGCTCGGCTGGCGCGACGTGCCGGTGGACAACAGCGGTCTGGGAGAAAGCGTGAAGGCGGTCGAGCCTGTCGTGCGCCAGGTATTCATCGGTCGCGGAACGAAGACTGCAGATCAGGATGCTTTCGAGCGCAAACTGTTCGTCATCCGCAAGACTGCCGAACATGCGATCAATGTGCTGCCCAAAGGACAGGGCAAAGGGTTCTATATTCCTTCGATGTCGTCGCGCACCCTGGTCTACAAAGGCATGTTGCTGGCAGACCAGGTAGGCAAATACTTCCTCGATCTGCAGGATAAGGATCTGGTCAGCGCATTCTCGCTGGTGCACCAGCGTTTCTCCACCAATACCTTCCCCACCTGGAACCTGGCACACCCGTTCCGCATGATCGCTCACAATGGCGAGATCAACACCCTGCGCGGGAACGTCAACTGGATGGCTGCGCGCCATGCGGCGATGTCGTCCAAGTTCCTCGGCAAGGACCTCGAAAAACTGTGGCCGCTGATCGTCGAGAACCAATCCGACTCTGCCTGTTTTGACAACGCGCTGGAGTTGCTGGTGGCGGGCGGATATTCATTGCCGCACGCGATGATGCTGCTGATCCCCGAAGCCTGGGCCGGCAATCCGCTGATGGACGAAGAGCGCCGCGCGTTCTACGAATACCATGCCGCCCTGATGGAGCCGTGGGACGGCCCCGCAGCAGTGGCCTTTACCGACGGCCGCATGATCGGTGCGACGCTGGACCGTAACGGCCTGCGCCCGGCGCGCTACCTGATCACCGACGACGACGTGGTGCTGATGGCTTCCGAGATGGGCGTGCTGCCGATCCCGCAGAGCAAGATCATCAAGAAGTGGCGTCTGCAGCCCGGCAAGATGTTCCTCATCGACATGGAAGCCGGACGCATCGTGGACGACGCCGAACTGAAACACCAGATCGCCACTGCCAAGCCGTACCGCAAGTGGATCGAGCAATCGCGTTATATCCTCGACGATTTGCCCAAGGTTGCAGACAAGACGGCAGCGCAAATCGGCCTGCTGGATGCGCAACAGGCATTCGGCTACACGCAGGAAGACCTCAAGTTCATCATGTTGCCGATGGCGACCGCGGGCGAGGAAGCCACCGGTTCCATGGGCAGCGATGCTGCGCTGCCGGTGCTGTCGAACCGGAACAAGGTGCTGTACAACTACTTCAAGCAGCTGTTCGCACAGGTGACCAACCCGCCGATCGACCCGATCCGCGAAGAGATCGTGATGTCGCTCACCTCCTTCATCGGCTCCAAGCCCAACCTGCTCGGTGTCGACGAAACAAAGCCGGCCCCGCGTCTGGAAGTGCACCAGCCGGTGCTGTCGCATGAAGATGCAGCCAAACTGCACAGCATCGACAAGCTCACCAAAGGCAAATACAAATCCAAAGTGCTGGACCTCACTTATCCGGTGAAGAACGGCGCTGCGGGCTGCGAAGCTGCCATCAAAGCTTTGTGCAAAGAAGCCGACAAGGCTGTGGCCGCCGGTTTGAATGTCCTGATCCTTTCCGACCGGGCGCTGGATGAAAAGCGCGTGGCAATTCCCGCCCTGCTGGCAACCGCCGCAGTACACCATCATCTGGTGAAAGCAGGATCGCGTACCAGCACCGGTCTGGTGGTGGAAACCGGTTCGGCGCGCGAAGTGCACCACTTCGCCCTGCTCGCCGGCTATGGCGCGGAGGCGGTGTATCCGTGGCTGGCCTACGACAGCCTCGCCGCACTGGAACTGCCGGCCGGCTTGGCAGTGAAGGATGCGCAGAAACGCTTCGTGAAAGCGATCAACAAGGGTCTGCTCAAGGTGATGTCCAAGATGGGCATTTCCACTTACCAATCCTACTGCGGCTCGCAAATCTTCGAAGCCATCGGTCTCAACAGCGATTTCATCGGCAAATACTTCCCCGGAACCGCAACGCAGATTCAGGGCATTGGTCTCAAGGAAGTCGCGGAAGAAGCCGTACGCATCCATCTGTCGGCATTCGGCAACGATCCGGTGCTGGTAAACATGCTGGATGCGGGCGGTGAATATGCGTGGCGTACACGCGGCGAAGAACACACCTGGACGCCGGAATCCATCGCCAAATTGCAGCATGCGACACGTTCCAATAATGCCGCGACGTATAAGGAATATGCCAAGCTCATCAACGACCAAACCCAGCGCCAGATGACATTGCGCGGTTTGTTCGAGATCAAGCCGCTGGGCAAGGCAGTACCGCTGGATGAGGTCGAACCGGCCAAAGAGATCGTCAAGCGTTTCGCCACCGGCGCGATGTCGCTGGGCTCTATCTCGACCGAGGCGCATACCACGCTGGCCATCGCCATGAACCGCATCGGCGGCAAATCGAATACCGGCGAAGGTGGCGAAGATCCCAACCGTTTCAAGGTGCTGCACGGCGGCGAGAAACTGTCTGACATCATAGGCAAGCACCGCATCGAGGCCGACCACACCATGAAGGCGGGCGACTCGTTGCGTTCGCGCATCAAGCAGGTTGCGTCGGGTCGTTTCGGTGTTACCGCTGAATACCTGGCCAGTGCAGACCAGATCCAGATCAAGATGGCACAGGGTGCGAAGCCCGGCGAAGGCGGCCAGTTGCCCGGAAGCAAAGTGTCTGAATACATCGGCAAACTGCGGCACTCGGTGCCCGGCGTCGGCCTGATTTCGCCGCCGCCGCACCACGACATCTATTCCATCGAGGATTTGGCGCAACTCATCCACGACCTGAAGAATTCCAATCCTTCCGCTTCTGTTTCCGTGAAGCTGGTATCGGAAGTCGGCGTGGGTACCGTGGCTGCCGGCGTGTCCAAAGCCAAAGCCGACCACATCGTGATCGCCGGCTTTGACGGCGGTACCGGCGCATCGCCGCTGTCGTCCGTGAAGCATGCGGGTACGCCCTGGGAACTGGGGCTGGCCGAAGCGCAGCAGACTCTGGTGCTGAACCAGTTGCGTGGCCGTATCGGCCTGCAAGTGGACGGCCAGTTGAAGACCGGTCGCGATGTGCTGATCGGCGCGCTGCTTGGTGCCGACGAGTTCGGTTTCGCGACCGCGCCGCTGGTGGTCGAGGGTTGCATCATGATGCGCAAGTGTCACCTCAACACCTGCCCGGTCGGCGTTGCCACGCAGGATCCGGCACTGCGCAAGAAATTCACTGGCCAGCCGGAACACGTCGTGAACTACTTCTTCTTCGTAGCCGAAGAAGTGCGCGAACTGATGGCGCAGATGGGCATCCGCAAGTTCGACGACCTGATCGGACGCAGCGACCTGCTCGACATGCGCAAAGGCATCACGCACTGGAAAGCCAAGGGACTGGATTTCTCCAAGGTGTTCCATCAGTGCGACATGCCTGCGAGCGTATCGCGCCACCACACCGAGGAGCAGGACCACGGTTTGGAGCATGCCCTGGACAACGATCTGATCGCACAATCCAAGGAAGCCCTGGATGCAAAACGCGTGGTGAGCATCGAAACCACGATACGCAACGTCAATCGCACCGTTGGCACCATGTTGTCGCATGAAGTCGCCAAACGTCACGGCAACGCGGGACTGCCCGATGACACCATCCGCGTGAAACTGGTCGGCACGGCGGGCCAGAGCTTCGGCGCGTTCCTGGCGCACGGCATCACCTTCCAGCTGGAAGGCGAAGGCAACGACTACGTGGGCAAGGGCCTGTGCGGCGGACGCATCATCGTCAAGCCGTCCGACGACAGCAAACTGGTGGCCGAGGACAACATCATCGTCGGCAACACCGTGCTATACGGCGCGACGGCTGGTGAAGTCTTCTTCCGCGGCGTGGCAGGCGAACGTTTCGCGGTGCGCAACTCCGGCGCGATCGCCGTGGTGGAGGGCGTGGGCGACCACGGTTGCGAATACATGACGGGCGGCATGGTGGTGGTGCTGGGGCAGACCGGCCGCAATTTCGCGGCGGGCATGTCCGGCGGCGTGGCTTATGTACTGGATGAAGACGGCACGTTCCCGCAGCGCTGCAACATGTCCATGGTGCAACTGGAAGCGGTCCCCGAAGAAGTGGCTGCCAGCGAAACCGGCGAAGTGGAGGCGCATGGCCGCGTGCACTTCAATCACCTGAACAAGGCGGATGAAGCGGTCCTGCGCAGCAAGATCGAAAAGCACCTGCGCTACACTGGCAGCGCCCGCGCCAGACACATACTGGATAACTGGAAAACCTATCTACCAAAATTCGTGAAGGTCATGCCGACCGAATATCGTCGTGCGTTGCTTGAAATTGCGGCGCAGCAAAAGGAGGCCGCATAATGGGCAAGCCAACCGGTTTCATGGAGTTTCAGCGCGTCAGCGAAGGTTACGCGCCGGTTGAACAAAGAGTAAAGACCTATCACGAGTTCGTTGCGCATCTGACCGATGCCGAAGCCAAGCAGCAGGGCGCACGCTGCATGGATTGCGGCATCCCGTTCTGCAACAACGGCTGTCCGGTCAACAACATCATTCCCGACTGGAACGACCTGGTGTACCGCGGCAACTGGAAGGAAGCGCTGGAAGTCTTGCACTCGACCAACAACTTCCCTGAAGTGACAGGCCGCATCTGCCCCGCCCCGTGCGAGGCGGCGTGCACCCTGAACATCAACAACGACGCGGTCGGCATCAAGTCCATCGAGCACGCCATCATCGACAAGGGCGGCGAGAACGGCTGGGTGGTGCCGCAACCCGCGAAGAAAAAGACCGGCAAGAAAGTTGCCGTGGTGGGCTCCGGCCCTGCAGGCTTGGCAGCCGCGCAGCAACTTGCGCGTGCAGGCCATGCAGTCACCGTGTTCGAGAAAAACAGCCGCATCGGCGGTTTGCTGCGTTACGGCATTCCCGACTTCAAGCTGGACAAACGCCTGATCGATTGGCGCATGGCACAACTGGCCGCCGAAGGCGTGAAGTTCCAGACCAACACATTCGTCGGCAAAGAGGCACCGGGCAAGGGCATCGCCAACGATGCGACGAAAACCGTCAGCCCGAAGGAACTGCAGAAGGAATTCGACGCGGTGATCCTGGCAGGTGGTTCCGAACAGCCGCGCGACCTGCCGGTTCCGGGGCGTGAATCGGGGGGCGTGTACTACGCGATGGAATTCCTAGTTCCGCAAAACAAGGAAAACGCGGGCGGAGCCAAGGTCTCGATCAATGCTGCCGGAAAGCACGTCGTCGTCATCGGTGGCGGCGATACAGGTTCCGACTGCGTTGGCACCTCCAATCGTCACGGTGCCGCTTCGGTCACGCAGATCGAAGTGATGCCGCGCGCACCGGACCAGGAGAACAAGCCGCTGACCTGGCCGAACTGGCCGTTCAAGCTGCGCACCTCCAGTTCGCATGAAGAAGGTTGCGAGCGCGACTGGGCGATTTCAACAAAGGAATTCGTCGGCGAGAACGGCGTGCTCAAGGCGATCAAGGCGGTACGTGTCGAGTTCAAGGAAGGCAAGATGGTCGAGATCGCGGGCAGCGAATTCGAGCTCAAGGCCGACCTCGTGTTCCTCGCGATGGGCTTCACCAATCCGTTGGCACAGGTGCTGGATGCGTTCGGCGTGGAGAAGGACGCGCGCGGCAACGCGAAGGCGACCACGGATGGCGCAGGCTGCTACCAGACCAACGTGAAGAAAGTATTTGCGGCGGGCGATATGCGCCGCGGCCAATCGCTGGTGGTGTGGGCTATTCGCGAAGGCCGTCAGGCAGCGCGTGCTGTGGATGAGTTCCTGATGGGCAGTTCGGTGCTGCCACGCTAAGCAAACCGGCTGTAGCAATACTTGCCTATTGGGATAACCAACTGACGCACAGGCCTGCCCTTCGGTCGGATGGTTATCCTCTTCCTTGTTATACGCTCCCAGTATGTACGGCAGCTTTTACGACTCGCCGAACCGGTTTCAAGTGATCCGCCCCTAAATAGCCAAACTGAAATGCAGGAGCGAAATGAATGGCCAGAAAATTCATTGATGAGCTGCCGGCAACGAAGACTCTCCTGTTAAGAGCGACCCCAATCCTCAGCACGACAAACATTCCAAAATGCGCCGCGCTGATTTCAGCGATGGCGTTATTGCTGATTGGCGGAGCCGGATGTTCGAGTGCACCTGGCAACGCTGGCGCCCGGGTATGGCCTGCCGGGAATCCGAATGGCACTTGCAGGCCGGGCATCCCCTCGGACGGCCAGCCGGTCGACACGTCGATACCGACGACCGTGGTGGGAAACGGTGCACCGGAGAGTTGCACATACGCAAAACTCAATAGCGCGGTTGAGAGAGGCGGGATCATTACATTCGATTGTGGTGCCAGCCCCGTGACCATACCGGTGACAGCGACGCTGAATATCCAGATCGACCGGGACACCGTCGTCGATGGCGGGCGGAAGGTGACGCTCGACGGCCGGAACCTGGTTCGCATCATGAGTTTTGACAGCCCCGACTTTCAGGCGAACGAACACAGGCTGACCCTGCAACACATCGCCCTGATCAACGGCAAAACGACTCCGACCGCAGCGATTCCGGTTGCGCCTTTCCCGTGCTCCCAGGGTTGGAATGATGGCGAAGGCGGCGCAGTCTATATGCAGGACGGTAACCTGACCGTTATAGATTCAGTCTTCACCGGCAATCAGGGTGCCCCCTTGGGCCCGGACACCGGCGGCGGTGCAATTTATGTAATGGCTAGCAAGCATGGGGCGCTGATCGTTGGGAGCACCTTCAACAAGAACGCTGCCAGCAATGCCGGAGCAGTGGGCGCGCTGCACGCGGACTTGCGCATTTATAACAGTCTGTTCAGCCAGAACACTGCCGTTGGCAATGGGGCGAACAACAATATTCCGGCCAAGTGTTCGGTGATCAACAACAATCAGAACGAAATCGGCTCGGGCGGCAACGGCGGAGCGATCTACAGCGACGGCACGTCGGTCAATGTACTGCTCTGCGGCGACAAGATTGTGGGTAACAGCGCCGGCGTAAAGGCATATGGTGGCGGCCTGTTCTTTACCAGCAACAACATGCAGGGAACGCTTTCCATCATCGATACCGAAATGACCGGCAATACCGGAGGTTACTGGACCGTCGTATCGACAGGAACAACCAGGGATGCAGGCACTGCGGTCGGTACCAACTGCAAGACCCTTTCCATACGGGATTCAACCTTGCAGGGGTTGCCATAACTGGCTGTCAGGTGAAAGCATGCCGTCAAGCAATCTCCGCCATATCCACTATCGGGGAATGGTGTATGACGGGCGGCAGGCCTGTTTGTGTATAATCCGGGGTTCCGCTGCACAGAACAAGACCGAGCAGGCGCCGATGACAGAGTCCAGGCGCCGGAATGAGAACAGTATGAACTTCAAAGTAAAGAACGATACCTTCCTGCGTGCCCTGCTGCGCCAGCCGACCGAGTACACCCCGTTGTGGATGATGCGCCAGGCCGGGCGTTACCTGCCGGAGTATTGCGCCACCCGCAAACGCGCGGGCAGCTTCCTCAATCTGTGCAAGAGCCCGGACTTGGCCACGGAAGTGACCCTGCAGCCGCTGGAGCGCTTCCCACTGGATGCGGCCATCCTGTTTTCAGACATCCTGACCGTGCCGGACGCAATGGGTCTGGGGCTGTACTTTTCCGAAGGCGAAGGCCCGAAATTCGAGCGACCGCTGAACACCGAGGCCGCGATCAAGGCGCTGCGCGTGCCGGATATCGGGACCGATTTGAAGTATGTCACCGACGCCGTGTCGCAGATCCGCAAGGCGCTGGACGGAAGCGTGCCGCTGATCGGCTTTACCGGCAGCCCGTGGACGCTTGCCTGTTACATGGTAGAAGGTGCCAGCAGCAGCGAATACACCAAGGTGAAGACCCTGATGTACAAAGAACCGAAGCTGATGCACCACATCCTCAGCGTGACTGCGGATGCCGTGACCGCTTACCTGAATGCGCAGATCGAAGCGGGCGCGCAAGCCGTGATGATCTTCGATTCCTGGGGCGGAGCCCTGTCGCACGCGGCTTATCACCAATTCTCGCTGCCCTATATGCAGCGCATCGTGCAGGGGCTGAAGCGCGAGCATGACGGCGTGAAGGTTCCCAGCATCGTGTTCACCAAAGGCGGCGGCCTGTGGATCGAGAGCATCGCCGACATCGGTTGCGATGCGGTCGGACTGGAC
>DAIDAJ010000004.1 GCA_027310665.1 Sideroxydans sp.
GCATTATATAGAGCGAACGACTTTCGTCAACTCATTTTTAAACGCACCGGATTTAAACTTTAATTCGGCTCCTCAGCACTTGGGTTGCGGGGGCAGGATTTGAACCTACGACCTTCGGGTTATGAGCCCGACGAGCTGCCAGACTGCTCCACCCCGCGTCTGAGAAGGGGGCGAACTGTACAGAAGTTAGAGGGTGTCGTCAACTGGAGATTTCGACAACTCGGATTGAGCGGAAGCGATACTCCCTTTCAAATATCCAATCCCCAGGATAACCCGACCAAGCAAGTTGTCCATGCTAGTATTAAAAAGCCATGAAAAAAACGCTTCATACCCTCGCCATAATGCTATTTGCGCTGACACAACTCTGCGCCCCGCTAGTTCATGCACATGTGGACGGAATGCAGAGCGACTCTTCGTTCCATGTTCACGAGATTCCACGCGACCTTCCATTCGTTGGTGTCGCCCAATGCCACATCGAGCAATATGAATCGCAAGCCATCACCATTCCCGACCAGAATCAGCACAATGATGCTCTGGTCGTCCCCGATTTCTGCACATCATCTACACATCCATTGGTGGTGGGTTTAACACTTATCTCAATCGGACCATTCGCCGCATTTTCCTCAGCCCCGCTCTCCTACCACATACCTCATACGCAAGCTCCGCCCGAACCAAGTTAATTCACCACCGCTTCCCTTCCACCTAGCCTTAAGAAGTTCTGTTAACGTAACGTTAAGATTCCGTTAAGATTCGGGTGAGAAAATAGAATAAATCGAATGGATCCATGCCATTCCGGAGGATGTATCAATGAGAGTTTTTCAATTGTTTTTCTTAAGCATGCTCCTGGCTCAGTCGTCATTGGCAGATGAAATAACGCTGAGCGCGGATCAGTCCAAAACTTTGGGCATCATAAGCGCTCCGCTGCCCGCAAAACAACAAGGCGAACTCGCCGGCATGCCTGCGCAGGTCGTCATTCCAGGCAACCAATTATTCACGGTCAGTACGCCGCTCTCCGCCATGGTCGAGCAGACATTGGTCGGGGTCGGTGATCCGGTAACGAAAGGACAGGCGCTGGCCACCCTGCAAAGTCCTGCACTGGCGGAAGCACAGCGAGGTTTGCTACAGTCAGCGACGCAGGCACAGCTGGCCAAGGAGAATCTGGCACGCGACGAACAGCTCTGGCAAGACGGGATCATCTCGGAAAGCCGCTACCGCGCGACACAGAGCATATACAGGGAAGCCAGCGCCGCCTTAGCGGAGCGCAAACAAATGCTCAAACTGTCCGGCATGTCAGATAGCGATATCGTACGACTGCAATCGGACAGCATGTTGAGCAGCAAACTGACCCTCACCTCGCCTATTGACGGTGTCGTACTTGAAAAAACAGCCAGTGCAGGACAACGCCTCGACGCTGCCATCCCGCTATTCAAGGTAGCAAAGCTGGAACCGCTGGCACTGGAGATCCAGATACCACTAGCCAGCACCCAAGGTCTGAAGGTTGGCGCAAACGTGACCGTTCCGGCATATGGGGCAAAAGGCAGGCTCACAGCCATCGGCCGCAGTTTAAGCGGGGGCAACCAGACAATTCTTGTGCGTGCGCTTATACAGAATGGAGCTCGTGATTTGCGACCCGGCCAGTTCGTCGAAGCGTCAATTTCAACATCCGGAAATGCGCCGGATCAGTGGAGCATCCCCAATAGCGCGCTGGCCCGCATCGGCAACAAAACCGTGATCTTCATCGAAACCGCCAAAGGCTACCGTAGCGAAGAAGTGACGGTACTGCACGAGGGGGCAGAAAACAGCGTTATAACCAGCAAACTCAAAGGTGACGAAAAAATCGCCGTGCGGGGCGTTTCAGCGCTGAAAGCCAGCCTGATGGGCATCGGGGGATAATCATGCTGTCGAAACTGGTCGAATTTGCCCTGACCCAGCGATTGCTGGTCATCGTCCTCACCCTGCTGGTCATCGGTGCCGGCATATCCTCGTTCCGCGACCTGCCCATCGATGCTTTCCCCGATGTCTCCTCCACGCAGGTGAAGATCATCATGAAAGCACCGGGCATGACGCCGGAAGAAGTCGAAGCGCGCATCGTCACGCCTATCGAACTGGAGATGCTGGGCATCCCCAACCAGCGCATGCTGCGTTCCATCTCCAAGTACGCCATCGCGGACATCACCCTGGATTTCAACGACGGTACCGACATCTACTGGGCGCGCCAACAAGTCGCTGAGCGCTTGAACAACGCTTTGCGCGACTTGCCCGATGGCGCAAGTGGCGGACTGGCGCCGATCACCACGCCGCTGGGCGAAATGTTCATGTTCACCGTGGAAGGTGACGGCATCTCGCTGGAACAGCGCCGTACGATTCTGGACTGGACGATACGCCCCGCGTTGCGCACCCTGCCCGGTGTTGCCGACGTCAATTCGCTGGGTGGTCTTGCGCGCAGCTTTGAAGTCGTGCCGGATCACACTGCACTCGCTGCGCGCGGGCTTTCCATGCTCCAGCTGCAGCAGGCACTGGAAGCGAACAACCGCAATGACGGCGCCGGGCGCCTGAGCGACGGCGACGAAGCATTGCTGGTGCGCGCCGAGGGAAGTATCAAAAACCTGCAAGACGTGCGCAACATCGTCATTGCAAGTCCAGGTAATAATCCGATACGCGTAAGCGACATCGCCCAGGTTCGCATCGGCAGCCTGACGCGCTATGGTGTCGTGACCATGGATGGAAAAAGCGAAGCGGTCGAAGGACTGGTACTGGGATTGCGCGGTGCGAACGCGCAAAAAGTAGTGGAAGGCGTCAGTGCGAAACTCGCCGAAATCGCCCCTTCCCTCCCCAAGGGCGTAACCACCAAGGTCTTCTATGACCGCGGCAGCCTGGTCAAACGCGCAATCGGCACGGTATCCAAAGCGCTCACCGAAGCCATCGTGCTCGTACTCATCCTGCTGGTGCTGTTCCTCGGCAATCTGCGAGCCGCGCTGGTGGTGGCGCTGACCCTTCCGTTAGCCGTCCTCATCACCTTCATCCTGATGCAACAGTTCGGCATGTCCGCCAACCTGATGTCGCTCGGCGGTCTGGCCATCGCCATCGGCATGCTGGTGGATGCAGCAGTCGTGGTCGTGGAAAACATCATCAGCCATCTCGGCCGCAAGCGGGTTCACATACCGCATCTGCATGTCATTTTCATCGCGGTCAAAGAGGTCATCCCTCCCGTCGCGGCCGGGGTCGCGATCATCATCATCGTGTTCCTGCCGTTGATGACGTTGCAGGGGCTGGAAGGCAAACTATTCATCCCGGTAGCGCTGACCATCGTATTCGCCCTGGCCGCTTCGCTGCTGTTGTCGCTCACTGTCATTCCGATGCTTGCTTCATTCCTGATCAAGAGCGCCAGCCACGAGGAGCCCTGGCTGGTGCGCAAATCAACGCAGGTTTATATACCCCTGCTCAATCTTGCGCTGCGCAAGGAACGCTGGGTAATTACTGCAGCCGTCTTTTCGCTGGTATTGACCAGCATCGCCTACAACTTCATCGGCAAGACCTTCATGCCGGAAATGGACGAGGGTGACATCGTCATGCAGACCACCAAACTGCCTTCAATCAATCTGGCGCAGTCAGCCAACATCGACGAGCGTGTCCAGGCAGCCATTCTCAAGGCGGTTCCCGAAGTGCAAAGCATCATTTCGCGCGCAGGTGCCGACGAGCTGGGCCTCGATCCGATGGGGCTGAACGAGACGGACAATTTCCTCGACCTCAAACCCCAGTCAGAATGGCGTTCACAGGACAAGAACGCGATCATTGATGACATCCGCAAAGTGATGGGGAACTTCCCGGGACTGGAATACAACTTCACCCAACCCATCGCCATGCGCGTTTCCGAGATGCTGACCGGCACCCGCGGTGACGTTGCTATCAAGGTTTTTGGTTCCGACATCGACAAGCTCAACGAACTCGCCGAAAAGATCGTCAAGGTGGTGGCGGCCGTCAAAGGCAGTGAAGACGCTTACACTGTAAAGAACAGCGGTGTGCTGTATTACCGCGTGGTCATCGACCGCCTTGCCGCCGGTCGTCTGGGTCTGAGCGTGGACGACATCAGCAATACGCTACGCACCCAGGTGGAAGGGCGACAGCTCGGCACCGTGGTCGAGGACGGGCGGCGCACCCCCCTGCTGGTACGCGGCGAAGCGGATGTGCAACAGTCGCCGGCGCTGTTTTCCGCACTCACCTTGCCTCTCACCAACGGCCAGAGCGTCCCGCTTTCCGTGGTTGCCAGACTTGAACGTGCCGACGGTCCCGTGAAGGTAGATAGAGAAAACGGCAAACGCATGGTCGTGATCCAGACCAACGTGCGCGACCGCGATCTGGTCGGATTCGTGAATGAAGCCAAAGCGGCCATTGCAGCGCAGATAAAGTTGCCCGAAAGCTACCGCATCACCTGGGGTGGTCAATTCGAGAACCAGCAGCGCGCGGCGGCTCGGCTTGCAGTCGTCATACCGGTCGCGCTCGGCCTGATTTTCCTGCTGTTGTTCGCCACCTTCGGCTCGGTGCGACAGTCTGCACTCGTGCTCACCAACATCCCATTCGCCTTGATGGGGGGCGTCTTTGCGCTCTGGTTCAGCGGCGAGTACCTGTCCGTTCCGGCCTCGGTCGGCTTCATCGCCCTGCTTGGCATCGCAGTGCTGAACGGGGTCGTAATGGTGTCCTACTTCAACCAGTTGCATGCCGAGGGTATGGACATCACCCAGGTCATCCTGGAAGGAGCCAAGCGACGCCTGCGCCCCGTACTGATGACTGCCAACATCACTGCCTACAGTTTGCTGCCGGTGCTGTTTGCCCACGGCCCCGGCTCCGAGATTCAGAAGCCGCTGGCGATCGTCGTGATGGGCGGACTGATCAGCTCCACCACGCTGACACTGTTCCTGTTGCCAATCCTGTACCGCCGATTCGGCCTTGAACCTCAGAGGAATGCCGTATGAAAGAAATGAATTGCTGTTTGACGCTAGCCTGCCACCGCTCCATGGAAGAGCGTCTGGTCGGCCACTTGCTGGAGCATCCCGAGTGGGTCCGCGGTTTCGTCATGCACAAAGCTGAAGGCGGAAGCCAGAAGGAAATGCTACCCAGCATGATCGAACAGGTGCGCGGACGCTCACAACGTTCCACTTTCCAGTCCGTCATGAATCTTGAAGATGCCCTCGCGCTGGTTGCCCATCTCAAACAACAAGAAAGCAATCCTGAAATGGCCTACTGGATCACCCCCGTCATCGCGTTCGGGAGACTGGAATGAAAATTTCGCCATTCATCGCGTTCTCGCTTTCCCTGTTTGTCTTGCCAGTACAGGCTGTTGAAGCGAACTACCCGGATCTGCCGCCGCACGCCCAGGTTGACGCGGCATTGAGCGGCCATATCAACGTGCTGAATGCCGAGACCGGGGTCAGGATCGAGCAGGTCAACCAGCGCAAATGGGAAAGTGGCAACTATGAATTCAACCTGCGCGCGGGCTCTGCTCACCGCCAGGTCGTCAACGTCGACCAGAACCTGAAAGAATGGGATGTCGCCCTGGAGCGCCCGCTGCGCCTGATCAACAAGGTAATGATAGACAGTGACATTGGCGAGGAAGTCGTGACGCGGGCCAATTTCGCCTTGGGCGATGCGCGCCACGAAGCCGGACGCACGTTGCTGCACCTCTGGTTCAACTGGCAGCGCGAACAGGTACAGGTTACGCAATGGCAGCAGCAAGTCGATAACCTCATGCAGCAGGCGCAGACCACGGAAAAGCGCCTGAAAGCTGGTGATGCCCCCCGCATGGAATTGAGCCAGGCCAACGCCGCCGTCGCGCAGGCCACCGTATCGCTGCATCAGGCCAGGATGCGCGCAGAACTGGCCGGCAACGAGCTGATTCGACAGTTCCCGCTGATCGTCCTGCCCTCGCGACTCGAACCTTCGGAGCCGCTGCCTGTCGCCGAGAATTTCGATTACTGGAAGCAAACCATACTCAACGACAACCACGAACTGGAGATGGTGCGCTCCGAACGACGCATCCAGCAGATGCTGGCACAACGCAGCCGTGCCGACCGCCTGCCCGATCCCACAGTGGGCCTGCGTTACTCGAGCGAGATGGGCGGCAACGAAAGGGTCACCGGCGTGTATCTCACCATCCCCATTTCCTACGGAGTGCGCAGCGCCAATGCCGAAAACGCCGAATATCAGGCACAGATCGCCGGCAATCGTGAGGTTGCAGTGCAACGCCGTCTCGAAGGAGACATCTACGCCGCCCACACACAAGCACTGAGCAGCTATCAGATCTGGCTGCAGGCACGCGAAGCCGCAGCCAGCATCCGCCAGAATGCAGACTTGGTCTCGCGTGCCTACAGTCTGGGCGAAAGCAGTCTGACCGAAACGCTCGCCGCGCGACGCTTGGCACTCGAGTCCGCTCTTGCCGAAAGTCTGACGCGTCTGGATGCCAACGAAGCCCGTTACCGCCTGCTGCTTGATGCCCATCAGCTGTGGGCATCGGATACCGAACCCCACGGAGTGCACTGATGTCCAGTCAAGACTGGATAGGCGGGATCGCAGCCACGTTGACCACCGGCTCATTCATCCCTCAAGTCTGGCGTGTGTGGCAAACCCGGCACACGAAAGACATTTCCCTGCTCATGTATACCTTTTTCACCGCAGGAGTCGCGCTCTGGCTGGCATACGGCATCCTGCTTGATGCATGGCCGGTCATCATCGCCAACAGCATCACCCTCCTGTTGGCCGGGGCCGTACTGGTATTGAAACTACGTTTCGGTTGAGTCTCCTGCCTGCTGGGTTACAATCGTCACCCCTGTCTCATCGACAACAATATTACCGATTTCCGATGCTGAAAAAGATACATGTGCGCAATATCCGTGCAGGCATGTTCATCAACGAGATCTGTGGCAGCTGGATGGATCATCCGTTCTGGAAAAAAGCCTTTTTGCTGTCTGTCGATGCAGATTTGAAAACGCTGCAAACCTGCGGAATACAGGAGGTCTGGATCGACACCGAAAAAGGACTGGACGTCGAATCCAAAGCCGTCGTATCCACTGGCGAAGAAGAAAAAAAGAAGGTCGAAGCCGATTTACTGAAGATCGCGACGGAACTGCCCCCCGAACCCCACACCCCCATACACGATGAAATGGCGCGTGCCCGCAAACTGCATGCCAAGAGCAAAGAAGCGGTCACTTCAATGTTCAACGAGGTTCGCATGGGCAACGCGATCAAGCTCAGCGAAGCGGCTCCGCTGGTGGAAGAGATCAGCCAGTCCATCACGCGCAACCCGGAAGCATTTCTCAACCTGGCGCGACTCAAGACCAAGGACGATTACACCTATATGCACTCAGTCGCCGTCTGCGCACTGATGATCGCACTGGGTAAACAACTCGGGCTAACCGGCCAGGACCTGAAAGATGTCGGGCTTGCCGGCCTGCTGCACGATGTCGGCAAAATGATGATCGATGACCAGGTGCTCAACAAACCCGGCAAGCTCTCGGATGAAGAGTTCGAACTTATCAAGGAACATCCGCGCAAAGGCTGGGAAGTACTGCAAGGTTCGCCTGACATCACTGCTGTCGCACTTGATGTGTGCCTGCATCACCATGAACGCGTCGACGGTACGGGCTATCCGGATCGCATCTCGGGTGAAAAACTGACCCTCGTCGCGCGCATGGGAGCTGTATGCGACGTGTATGACGCGCTCACTTCCAACCGGTGCTACAAAAACGGCTGGGAACCCGCCGAGACCATACGCAAAATGGCCGAGTGGCGCAACGGGCACTTCGACGAAAAAGTGTTCCAGGCGTTTGTCAAAACCATCGGCATCTACCCCTCCGGCACCTTAGTAAGACTCAAGTCAGGAAAATTGGCTATAGTCATTGAGCAAACAGGGAAAAGCCTGCTCACCCCTATCGTCAAAGCCTTCTTTTCGACAAAGTCCAATGAGCCGATCATGCCGGAAATGATAGACTTGAGCAGATCGCGGGAAAGCATTGCCAGCGCCGAAGACCCTGTCCAATGGGGCTTTGATTTGAAACAGATTACAGGCTTCTGAATTTTCATTACCACTTGCGGAGATAACAATGTCCAACATCCAGTCCGTCATGCACGAAAACCGTGTATTCAACCCTTCTGAAGCATTCGTCAAGCAGGCCAATGTATCCGGCATGTCCGCATACAAGGCCATGTGCGACGCGGCCGCCAAAGACTACGCGGGATTCTGGTCCAATCTTGCCAGGGAGAATGTTCTCTGGCACAAGCCTTTCACGAAGACGCTGGATGAAAGCAACGCACCTTTCTACAAGTGGTTCGAAGACGGCGAATTGAATGTTTCCTATAATTGTCTCGACCGGCACCTGACCGCCCAACCCGAAAAGACCGCGATCATTTTCGAAGCCGACGACGGCACCGTAACGCGAGTCAGCTACCGCGAACTGCACGGACGGGTTTGCCAATTCGCCAACGGCCTGAAATCGCGCGGGATCAAGAAAGGCGATCGCGTGATCGTCTATATGCCGATGAGCGTGGAAGCCGTGGTCGCCATGCAGGCCTGCGCGCGCATCGGCGCAATCCACTCTGTCGTATTTGGCGGCTTCTCCTCCAAGAGTCTGCATGAGCGCATCACCGATGCGCAGGCAGTAGCCGTGATTACCGCGGATGGCCAGTTCCGCGGCGGCAAGGCGATGGCACTGAAACCAGCCGTGGATGAAGCACTCAGCCTCGGCGGTTGCGATGCAGTCCACACGGTTGTCGTCTACAAGCGCACCGGCGGCGACGTGCAGTGGAACAGCAAGAACAACATATGGTGGCACGACTTGACAGCAGGACAAGGCAATACCTGCGAACCCGAGTGGGTCGGTGCGGAACATCCGCTGTTCATCCTCTACACCTCCGGCTCCACCGGCAAACCCAAGGGCGTACAACACTCCACCGGAGGCTATCTGCTGGGCGCGATGGTTTCCCTGAAATGGGTATTCGATTACAAACCGTCCGACATCTTCTGGTGTACCGCCGACGTGGGCTGGATCACCGGACACAGCTACGTCGCTTACGGCCCGCTGGCCATGGGTGCGACGCAGGTCATATTCGAGGGCGTGCCGACTTATCCGGATGCGGGACGCTTCTGGAAAATGATCCAGGACCACAAGGTCACCACCTTCTACACTGCACCGACCGCCATCCGCTCGCTGATCAAGCTGGGCGGCGACCTGCCGACCAAATACGATCTTTCCAGCCTGCGCCTGCTCGGCACCGTTGGCGAACCGATCAATCCGGAAGCATGGATGTGGTACTACAACACGGTGGGACACGCTCGTTGCCCTATCGTGGACACGTGGTGGCAAACCGAGACCGGTTGCCACATGATCGCCCCGCTGCCCGGCGCGATGCCGATCAAACCCGGCACCTGTACCCTGCCTCTGCCCGGCATCATTGCCACCATCGTCAATGAAGCAGGCGACGAGGTAAACGACCAGCATGGCGGTTTCCTGGTCATCAAGAAACCGTTCCCATCGCAGATCCGTACGATCTGGGGCGACCCGGAGCGCTACAAGAAAGGCTATTTCCCGGAAGAAATGAAGGGTGCTTACCTGGCTGGTGACTCCGCCCACCGCGACGAGGACGGCTACTTCTGGATCATGGGACGCATCGACGACGTGCTGAACGTCTCTGGTCACCGTCTGGGCACCATGGAGATCGAATCTGCGCTGGTTTCCAACCCGCTGGTTGCGGAAGCCGCCGTGGTCGGCAAGCCGCATGAGATCAAGGGCGAGGCCGTGGTTGCCTTTGTGGTACTGAAAGGGGTCCGCCCGTCGGATGCCGCTGCCGCCAAAAAACTGGCCGAGGAACTGCGCAACTGGGTCGGCAAGGAAATCGGCCCCATCGCCAAACCGGACGAGATCCGCTTCGGCGAGAACCTGCCCAAGACCCGTTCCGGCAAGATCATGCGCCGTCTGTTGCGTGCGGTCGCCAAAGGCGAGGAAATCACCCAGGATGTCTCGACTTTGGAAAACCCGGCTATCCTGGAACAATTGAAAGAGGTTATTCGATAATTGGCCGGGTTTCGGTGCAGGCTAACTTGGCGCTTCTGCGCCATGTTAAAGCGCAGCGGCCGGAGCCAAAACCCGGCCATCCTGGAACAACTTAAGGAAGTGATACGCTAAAACCGTGTCCGGTTTGCGTTAAGCAGTTCCGCAACTGCTTAACGCAACTCCTTAATTGTATTGACTCATCCAACCCCGTCCGCTACCATCGCGGCACTTTTTAACCACTCGGTCGCCTATAGTGATTCTCAAAAAACCGTTAATGCTGGTCTTGAGCGCCGTGCTCGGCTGCACCGTTGCCATGGCATCCAGAGCAGATACGGCTTTGGCGATGAATAGTCCCGAGTTATCCGCGCGCACCGTCGCGACCAGCACCTCGGAAGCAACAGTCCCTGCACTGAACACCACACTGCCCGTCCCGACTCAATCCGCCGTACCTCAGGCGGCAACTTTACCTCCGGCAACTCCACAAACAGCAACCACAGCCCATACTCCGGATATTGTCGCCGCTTCCGGAACTCCAGCTACTCCAGCCTCCGCCGACGCCGAACCGGAGACACAGGCTCCTGCCCCGATACGCGAAGCCATGATCGTTGCGCCCGAGTCGCCCAATGGCGACCTGTGGCAGCGCATCCGTGTCGGCTTCGCCATGAATGACCTCAATAGCCCGCTGATCAAGCGCCATGAAAAGTGGTACGCCAACCATCCGGATTATGTCCTGCGCATGAGCGAACGTGCGCAACGCTACCTGTTCTATATCATGGAAGAAGTCGACCGCCGCGGCATGCCGTCCGAGATCGCCCTGTTGCCTATCATCGAAAGCGCATTCAATCCGAGTGCCAATTCGATCGCCAGCGCCTCCGGCATCTGGCAGTTCATCCCGTCCACCGGCAAGCACTTCGGCATGGAACAGAACTGGTGGCACGACGGCCGCCGCGACATCATCGGCGCGACCAATGGTGCACTGGATTACCTGCAGAAGCTGCATGACCAGTTCGGCGACTGGGAACTCGCGCTGGCCGCCTACAATTGGGGCGAGAACGGCGTCACCCGCGCGCAGGCCTACAACCGCAAGCACCATAAACCGACCGATTACGCGCACCTCAGAATGCCGCGCGAAACGCGCAACTACGTGCCCAAGCTGCTGGCCGTAAAGAACATCATCGCCGACCCGGCACATTTCGGCCTGCAATTGGCCAAAATTCCCGATGAACCCTATTTCGCCACCGTTGCCACCTCGCAGCACATCGACGTGAAGGTCGCCGCCGAACTGGCCGACATCTCGATGGACGAATTCATGGCGCTCAATCCCGGCCATAACCGTCCGGTGATCCTGCAGGAAAAGGACGGCGACAACGTGCTGCTGCTGCCGGTCGACAAAGTCGACACCTTCCGCACCAATCTGGCGAAGACCAACCAGCGGCTGGTCTCGTGGCAGCCCTACGAAAGCAAGAAAGGCGAGAGCTTTGAGAATATCGCCACCCACTTCGGCCTGACGCTGGCCGAATTGCGTGCCGCCAACGGCCTGTCCAAATATGCGCAGGAGAGCAACGGCCAGACCCTGCTGGTCCCCATCGGGGACGAGGAGCCGGCCGCGCAGTTCGCAGCCTTCAACATGCAGCCTTCCGCGATCGCCGAGATGTACGGCTCGGTGCGCTATACCGTGCGCAAGGGCGACACGATCTCCACCATCGCTCGCCGTTTCCATGTCAGCCAGGTACAGTTGCGCGAATCGAATCACGGCAGCGCGCACCTGCACGTGGGGCAACACTTCAATATCGTGCTGGCCGATCATCGCTCTTCCCGCAGGCATCGCGTCGCAGCAACCAAAGCCAAGACCAGGACCAGCATACGCAAAGCATCCAGCGTGAAGGTCGCCTATAACGCCCCTCAGTCCAAGCAGCCGAACTGATTATTTCCCGGAGTACAGATGGCAGCGCACGCCATGCGTCGCGCTGATGTTCGTCACGTCAGGATAATGCGCACAGGCCGCCATTGCGTGCGGACAGCGCGGTGCAAAATGGCAGCCCTGCGGCGGATTCGCGGGTGAAGGCAGATCGCCTTCCAGCCTGATGATTTTCCTTCCCTTGCCGTCGATACGCGGCACGGCAGATAGCAGGGCCTGGGTATACGGATGTTTCGGGGAGCACATCACCTCCTCCGTCGTGCCTTGCTCGACGATGCGTCCCAAGTACATCACGCACACCTCATGGGCCAGGTATTCCACAACGCCGAGGTTGTGCGTGATGAAGAGGTAACTCAGGCCAAGCTCCTGCTGCAGCGATTTCAGCAGGTTCAGTATCTGTGCCTGCACCGAGACATCCAGTGCACTGGTCGGTTCGTCGCAGATCAGCAACCGCGGAGATACCGCCAAGGCGCGCGCGATGGCGATACGCTGCCGCTGTCCGCCGGAAAACTCGTGCGGATAGCGCCACTTGCCGTCGCGCGCCAGGCCACACTTGTGCAGCAGATCATCGATATGCGCCTGCCGTGCCGCACTATCGCCGCCGATGTTCAGCGCACTCATCCCTTCTTCAAGTATCTCCGCCACTCGCATCTTGGGATTGAGCGACGAGTAAGGGTCCTGGAACACCATCTGCATCGCAGCTCGAGACCCTGACGAACCGATCAGCTCGCGTGCGGCGAACTGCACGCTGCCCGCAGTGGCCGGAATCAACTGCAGCAGCGCCTTGGCCAATGTGGTCTTGCCGCAGCCGGATTCCCCGACCAGCGCCAGCGTGCGACCCTGCGAAATGGACAGCGACACTCCGTCCACTGCCTTTACTTGGCCGACCGTGCGCTGCAGGAATCCTTTACGGATAGGAAAATGGACTTGCAGGCCGGAGACTTGCAAGAGAGGATACGGGACACGGGATACAGGATTCAGGGAATGCGCCGTCTCCCCCAGCCCCTCTCCAGCTTGCCCGAGAGCGGAACTGGGTCCCGTATCCCGTATCCTGTATCCCGTATCCTGATAAAGGTGGCACCGCACCCCCTGTCCATCAATGACGGTCCATCCCGGTGTCTGCTCGTGGCACAACCCCCAGGCCTTGTCGCAACGCGCCGCGAAACGACAGCCCTGCGCGATACTCCCCAGCGGCGGCACGCTGCCCGGGATCGCACTCAGCGGCTGCCCGGCCCGCCCGGCGCCCGGCAAAGCCGCAAACAGTTTTTGCGTATATGGGTGCAGTGGTGCGACAAACAATCGCTCACGGCTCGCCTGCTCGATGATCTGCCCGGCATACATCACACCGACACGGTGCGCGGTCTCCGCCACCACACCCAGATCGTGCGTGATGAGCAGCATCGCCATTCCTGTCCTGTCCTGCGTATCGCGCAGCAGTTGCAGAACCTGAGCCTGTATCGTGACATCGAGCGCGGTCGTCGGCTCGTCGGCGATGAGCAGCTTGGGACTGCCCGCCAACGCCATGGCGATCATCACGCGCTGCTTCATGCCACCGGAAAGCTGGAACGGATATTCATACGCACGGCGCGCCGAGTCAGGTATGCCGACCTGATCCAGCAACTCGATACCGCGTTGATTGGCGGCCGTACCGCGCAACTGGTGGTGCAATGCCAGCACCTCGGCGATCTGTGCGCCCACCGTCATCACCGGGTTCAGGCTCAGTCCGGGTTCCTGAAAGATCATCGCCATGCGGCCGCCGCGCACCTCGCGCATTTTGCTTTCAGGCAATTCCGACAACCCGATCCCATCCAGTTGTATGGCTCCGCTTGTATTCACCACGCCGTCCGGCAGCAGGCGCATCAGCGAAAGCGCCGTCATGGACTTGCCACAGCCGGATTCGCCGAGCAAGGCGAAGGTCTCACCTGCCGCGACGGAAAAAGAGAGGCCGTCAACGATGGGTGCGCCATTGCGCAAACTTGAAACCAGATTATCGACCTTGAGCAGACTCATCACGCAGCCCCGGTCCGGTTCAGGCGCGGATCGAAGGCATCGCGCACGGCATCGGCGAACAGGTTCGCCGCCAGCACCAGCACCAGCATGAAGCTGAATGCCGAGGCCAGCGCCCACCACACCATGGGCTCGCGTCCCATCTCCAGGCGCGCGGCATTGATCATGGTGCCGAAGCTGATCATGGTGGGATCGACCCCGACGCCGACGTAGGACAGCACCGCCTCGGCCAGCACCAATGCGGAGAAATCCATCACCAGCGAGATCCGCACGATATGCATCACGTTCGGCATGATGTGGCGTGCCAGGATGCGCATCGAGGACACCCCGAACGATTGCGCCGCCTGGATATATTCCATCTCGCGCAGCTTCAGCGTCTCGCCGCGCAACAGGCGGCAAAGGCCGGTCCAGCTGGTCACACCGAGGATCAGGCACAGGAACACCAGCCTGAGATCGGCGCGGGCGGCGGTAGTATCGAACCATTGCAGATGCGTGTCGATGGTCACCTGCATCATCAGCACCGCTGCCGCGATCAGCAGCACGCTGGGAATGGAGCTTAGCAGGGTGTAGACATACTGGATGACGTCGTCTACCCAGCCGCGAAAGTAGCCGGCCGCCACGCCGAGGAACAGCGACAACGGCAGCGTCACCAGCGTCGTTACCGTACCGATGATGAGTCCGGTACGGATGCTTTTCAGCGAGAGATACAGCACGTCCTGCCCCACCTTGTCGGTGCCGAGCACATGGTAGACGGTGGCGAGATTGGCGATCGCCCCGATCAGCGGAGCGACCAGCATCACGGCAACGAGCAAGGCTCGCTGATTCATCCGGCGCCTGACCAACATCGCCAGCAAGATACCCGCCAGCAACCCGGCTGCCCCCCCTGCCAGCCCCCGCTTGGCCACATCAGCATCCCGTTGCGACACTTCTGCCAGGTGCGCCCCTCCGTATTGCAGGCGGGGATAGTCGCGCACGATATGGCCCTGCGCATCCATCACACCTTCCTTGGCATACAGCGTGAAGGCGAACGGCGCCGAATAGGTCTTCTCGGTATGCGTGCGCAGCGGCCCGGCGAGCTTGTCGAACAGGCTCAATACCTCAGGCGAATAGATCTTTTCTCCGCCGCCGGCAGATGTCATTGCCGGACGGAAATGCAGCGTATCCAGCAGGCCAACCAGGAGGAACAGGAACAACACCAGCAGCGACACCATCGCCATGCTGCTGTTAGCCACACGCCGCCAGGGCAACAACAGATGCTCGCGCTGCCGGATGTACCAGGCGCTGAACGCTCCCGCTGCCAGCAGCAGGAACACCAGCGCATCGCTCCACAGGATGACGGGCATGAAACTCACGAAACGCCTCGCCCCATCATTGCAGCCTCACCCTGGGATCGACCACCGTATAGGAAAGATCGGTCAGGATCAGCCCGGCGATGTACAGCACCGAACCGAGGAACACCATCGCGCGCACGATGCTGAAATCCTGCGCGTTGATCGCATCGATGGTATAGCTGCCCAGGCCTGGGATGCCAAAGAAGGATTCGGTCAGCAGGCTGCCCATGAACAGCAGCGGGATGACCACCACCACGCCGGTCAGGATCGGGATCATTGCGTTCTTCAGCACATGCGTGAACAGCACGCGCAATTCGGACAGGCCCTTGGCGCGCGCCGTGCGCACGTAATCCTTGCCGATCTCTTCGAGGAAGATGGTGCGGTACCAGCGGCTGCTGGAACCGACGCTGCCCGCCACGCCGATGGCGATGGGCAGCACCACGAACTTGATGCTGTCCAGCCCGCTGCCATAACCCGAGATGGGCACCAGGTGCCACAGTTTGCTGACCAGGAATTGCCCGCCGATGATGTAGAACAGGCCGGACACCGACATCAGCACAACGCACAACGTCACTCCCGCAAGATCCAGCGCCGTGGCGCGGAACAGGGTCATCAGCAGGGCAAAACTGACATACACCACCAGACCGATCAGAAATGTCGGCAACGCGATGGCCAGGCTCGGACCCATGCGTGTGGAGATTTCGCGGCTGATATTGCGACCGTCATCGGCATAGCCAAAATCGAACACGAACATGCTGGCCGACTTCTGCCAGAAGATGGTGTCGGTGATCTTGCCCTGACCCTCGGCATGGCTATTGAACATCAGCGGCTTGTCGTAACCGTGCTGCTGTTTCCAGCTCTGGATGGCTTCCGGCGTCACGCGCTTGATGCCGAGCTGCATGCGCGCCATGTCGTCCGGCGTGTTCACCACGAAAAACAGCGCGAAGGTGAGCAGGTTTACCCCGATGAGAATGGGCACTGCGTAAAGGATGCGACGGATGAGGTAGGCGATCATGAGTGGCCCTATTGTAAGGGCAAACAATAGCCTGCGGGCAAGCGCCGGGAGTAGAATCAGGGCGTTGTCGAATAGCGAATCGCGGCCTGTCAGCATTCGAGTTACCGCAAGGAAAAATCATGCAAGTGGAAATCTGGTCCGACATCATCTGTCCCTGGTGCTACATCGGGAAACGGCGCTTCGAAACCGCGCTTGCGGACTTCGCACCCAGGAAAGAGGTGCAAGTGATCTGGCGCAGCTTCGAGCTCGACCCCGATGCCCCGCGTCAACGGACGGGCACACTGGAAGAAATGCTGGCGCAAAAATACAATGTCAGCCTGCAGGAGGCCGCGGCAATGAATGCGCGCGTCACCTCAGTCGCCGCGGAAGACGGCCTGGAATACCGTTTGTCCGGGGCCCGGCCGGGCAACACCTTCGATGCCCACCGCCTGCTGCACTTCGCCGCCTCGCGGCAACTGGGCGAGCGCGCCGCCGAACGTATGATGCACGGGTATTTCTCCGAATCGCTGCCGGTCGGCGAGCGCGCCGTGCTGGCGCGCCTTGCGCCGGAATTCGGCATTGCCGAAAGCGAGGCGCTGGCGATGCTGGAAAGCGATGCCTATTCCGGCGACGTGCGCGCGGACGAAGCGCGCGCGGCAAAGTTCGGCATTACCGTGGTGCCGTTCTTTGTGTTCGACGAGAAATCCGGCATCTCCGGCGCGCAGCCGGTCCAGGTGTTCGCGGAAGCGCTGCAACGTGCACTGGAAGACGCGTAGCCATGGGCGCCGCAGCACTTCACCCTTGCCCAAACGGAACGGAATGAAGTGAGCATTCCGTCCCCGTCAGCCAAGCGCGAACAATCCCGCAGCGAAGAGATCGCCAACAGCAGCATCCACGGCATCGGCTTCATCGCTGCACTGGTCGGCACACCGGTCCTCATCGAACATGCGTTACGGTACGGCGAGTTGGGATATATCGTCGGGACTTCCGTCTTCGCCGCAAGCATGATCCTGCTCTATCTTGCGTCCACCCTGTATCACGCTTTGCAACGGCCGGGACTCAAGGGCTTTTTTCACCAGATCGATCACCTCATGATCTACCTGCTCATAGCGGGAACCTATACGCCGTTCACGCTGGGGGTCCTGCACGGGGCATGGGGCTGGACACTGTTCGGAATCATTTGGGGGCTGGCCACGATCGGCATGATCCTGAGGATACTCAAGAGAATGGGACATCCGGTCATTTCGACGGGCATGTACCTGCTCATGGGCTGGCTCATGCTGGTCGCCGCCGAACCCATGTACGAAAAGGTTTCGACACAGGGGCTGCTGTGGCTGCTGACCGGTGCTGCCAGCTATACCGCGGGCGTGTACTTCTATGCAACCGACGGACGCGTGCGCTACGGTCACAGCATCTGGCATCTGTTCGTGCTGGGCGGCACGGTCAGCCATTACCTTGCCGTCTGGTACGCCGTCTGACGCGGCCGCACGGCAGCCTTGATCACCCTGCCTGTTCGCGCTTCTGCAGCGCCTTCCACATCCAGAATCCGAACAACAGCAACGCGGCCCCGCCCAGCCACAGGGGCCAGCGCACAGGCTGGTTCCACTGGCGCCGCATCCGGTCGCGCTGCGCGCTGTCCACGCGCCAGTACTTGAGTCTGTTGTTGGCCATGATGTTGGACTTGACGTTATGCAGCCAGCCGTGTTGCAGCACATAGTTCTTCGGATGATAGCCCCACAGCCAAGGCGCATCGCGGCGCAGGATCTCCAGCATCTGGTCGATGATCGCCTGCCGTGCCGGGCCGTTGTCCATGTTTTTCATCTGCCCGAACAGCCGGTCGAATTCGGGGTTGCTGTAATTGCTCGCGTTCTCGCCGCCCTTGCCCACCTTGGCTTGCGCGCCATCCAGCAGGAACAGGAAGTTCTCCGGATCGGGATAGTCCGCATTCCAGCCGTAGT
Organism: Sideroxydans sp.; assembly: GCA_027310665.1. GTDB lineage: Bacteria > Pseudomonadota > Gammaproteobacteria > Burkholderiales > Gallionellaceae > Sideroxyarcus. The sequence goes on from DAIDAJ010000004.1 coordinate 18,249, forward strand.
AGTACATCTGCGTATCGCCGCGCCGTATCTTGTCCTGGAAGCGGTTGTAATCGGTGCTGCGCACATCAAGCTGCACGCCAAGCTTGTCGAACTGCTTGCGTATCCAGTCGAGGCGGGATTTGTTGCCAACGCCGCCGGAAGTCGTGTCGAGGTGGATGACCAGCGCCTGTCTGGTTTCAGCGTCAATTCCGCCGGGATAACCTGCTTCTGCCAAAAGGCGCCGCGCCTCCTCGATGGGCTTGCGCTTGGGCGCTCCGTCCACCCAGTCGTACACATAGCGGTTGATGCCTTCCTGGCCTTCACGGTAGCCGAAAATGCCGGGGGGGATGGGCGATTGTGCGGAGATGCCGCGCCCGTTGGCGAAGATCGAGATGAATTCTTCGTAGTCCACCGCGATGGAGATCGCACGGCGCAATTTTGTCGCTCTCTCCGAGTCCCCTCCCACCACCGGATCGAGCCAGTTGAAGCCTGTGTACATGGTGGAAGTCGCAACCGAAGTTGCCAGTGTGATGCCCTGGGCCTTCATCTCGTCGCTGACATTGGTTTCTCCGCTGACGCTGACCTGGACAGCCTGGTCGAAACTATCTGAGCTGATGCCGGAGGCGTCGTAATAGCCCTGCAGGAATTTGTTCCAATACGGGATGGTTTCCTTTTCCAGTGTGAACACGACCCGGTCGATCAACGGCAAAGGCTTGCCGGCATCGGCCAATAGTGCTGCTTCCGCATCGCCGGCCTCTCCGTCAGCCGGATAGTTCTCGCTGTCGTAATAGGGATTGCGCGTGAGCACCATGCGCCGGTTGGGATCGTTATCCGAAAGATAATACGGCCCGCTACCCACAGGCCACCAATCCAGCGAAAGGTTGCGCTCGCGCATGCCGGGCAGCGCGTAGAAACGCTCCACCTCCTGCGGCATCGGCGAGAAGAACGGCATCGCCAGCCAATAGGCGAATTGCGGATATTTGCCCCTGATCGTGACGCGGTAAGTGGTGTCATTCACCACTTCCACACCCGGCAGCCGGTACTGGTTCAGGTCAAGGAATTCGCCGGGATGCTGCCTGGCCGCCGCTTGCAGCGTGGCGGCATATTCCTTGAGGCCGACGATGTATTCGCTCATCACCCCCGCGATGGGCGTGTGCAGCAGCGGATGAACCAGGCGTTTGATCTGGTAGACATAGTCGGCCGCCGTCACCACACGCGTACCCGTCCTGGAAAAGTCGTTCAACGAATGGATACGTCCCATTTCGTCGCCCGCGAGCAGATAGTTTTCCGGCACAAAAGCCGGATGGGGCTGGTAGCGCATATTCGGCTTGATGTGTATCTCGTACACGCTGTAGGCGATGCGCTCCGCTGCAACTTTGTCCGGCAAGCGGCGTCGACTCTTGTCCAGGTAGGTGACGCGCGGCATCTCGCTGGCGGCCAGCGGCACCAGTTGGTACGGGCGTTTCAGGTAATGGTATTGCAGCGGCGGCGCATAGACCAGCGCCAGGAACTCGTATTCGTTCTCGCTGTAGGCTTGCGCCGGATCGAGATGTTTGGGGCGTTCGGTGAACGCGGTATAGAGAATGGACTTGCCGTCGTCCGCCGCCGGATAGGGGTCGTTCCACAGTCCGCCATCGCAGGCGGCAAGCAACAGGCACAACAGGGCGGGAAGCACATATCTCATGGCGCAAGAGTTTAGCCGAAAGGTCTGTCTTCGCGGTAAGATTGAGTTTCGAATGCAAACGGATATTTGAGACATGAACCCAGATTGGCAGAATTTCCTGACGACGCAAGGTGCGCAGACACAGGACGGAGTGGTGCAGCATTTCGGCGATTCCGCGGCCGAACGCATCGCCACTCGCGATGGCACCGTATTAAGCGACCTGTCGCAGTTCGGCATCATCAAGGCTTCGGGCGAAGAAGCCAAAGGCTTCCTGCATAACCTTTTCAGCAGCGACGTGAATGCGCTGACCCCGCAACAGGCACTGCCCAGCAGCTTCAACACTGCCAAAGGGCGCACGCTGGCGACTTTCCTGATCTGGCGCAACGAGACCGAATACTTCCTGCACCTGCCGCAGAGCCTGCTTGCGCCGATCCAGAAGAAGCTGTCCATGTTCGTGCTGCGTGCCAAGGTGAAGATCGAGAACGCGAGCGACGACATCGTGTGCCTCGGTCTCTCAGGCGCGAATGCCGCGACCCTGTTGCAGCAGCACTTCCCTGTTCTGCCCCGGAGCCCGCTCGACATTGTGTATCACGAAGACACCGGTCTGATTCGCCTCGGTGCAGATCGCTTCCAGCTCAATGCCACACCGCAGCGCGCACCCGCCCTGTGGAAACAGCTCAGCGCAGGAGCAAGACCCGTTGGCTCCCCCTGCTGGGACTGGCTCAATATTCGCGCCGGCATACCGGTCATCCTGCCCCAGACGCAGGAAGCATTCGTGCCGCAAATGGCGAACCTCGACCTCATTGGCGCCGTGAATTTCAAGAAAGGCTGCTATCCGGGGCAAGAGATCGTGGCGCGCATGCAGTATCTGGGCAAGAACAAACGCCGCATGTATCTGGCGCATGTCGAAAGCGACGCGGCGCCGCAAGCGGGCGATGAACTATTCAGCATGGAGATGGAAGGCCAGAGCTGCGGCACCGTGGTCAACGCGCAAGCGGCGCCGGGCGGCGGTTACGACCTGCTGGCCGTGATCCAGATCGCAAGCCATGACGCCTTCCCGGTACATCTTGGCAACCTCCAGGGCGCGCGCCTGCAATTCCAGCCGCTACCCTACCCGCTGCCGTGAACCTGCCCGCCCAACTGCTGGCTGGCGATTGGTTGTGGGTGGCCAATGCCATCTTCGCCCTGTTTCTGTACCGCGCCGTACGCTACGCTCCGTGGCGCATCCTGCTGGATAACGCCGTCATGGTAAACGCGCTGGTCGGCCTGGTGTTCGGCGCGTTCATCTTCTGGCAATTCAACGCCGGCATCCGCCCCGGATTCAACTTCCACATTCTGGGATCAACGCTATTCATGCTGATGTTCGGCTGGCAGATCGCCACCGTCAGCATCACGCTGGTGATGCTCGCCACCTGGCTGCGCGCCGACATGGGAGTCGTCACGCTCGGCATCAATGGCCTGCTGATGATCGCCCTCCCTGTGCTGTTCAGTGACTGGCTGCTGCGTTTCAGCAAACTCCACTTGCCGAAGAATCTGTTCCTGTTCGTGCTGTGGAACGGTTTCTTCTGCAGCATGCTCACCATTGTGCTGAACGTGACGGCGACGACCTTGCTGTTGCTGTCGCTGAGCCGCCACACCTGGGGTGAAATCCAGCACTATTATCTCGTCGCTTCGCCCATCCTCATGCTCACCGAGGGCTTCGTCACGGGCATGCTGATCACCGCCTTCACGGTGTTCCAGCCGCAGGCCGTGATGAATTTCAGCGACGAGGAATACCTAGCGGGGAAGTAACTTCAGCTTCATCTTCTTGTGCGGCAGTCCCGCATCCATGAATTCCTTGCCGTACTCGACAAAGCCGAATTTCTGATAGAACGGAATGGCGTAGGTCTGCGAGTCCACATCTACCTGCTTATAGCCGCGTGAACGCGCCTCGTCGAGCAATACTTCCATGACGGCCGTGCCCACCTTCTGTTTGCGCCATTGCGGCAGTACCGCAATGCGTCCAATGTGACCATTCGCCTGGATGCGCCCGCAACCGATCGCATCGCCGTTCAGGCTCAAAGCCAGCGCATGACGGCAATCTTCATCCTTGCCATCCCACTCCAGTTCTTCGGGAACGCTCTGCTCGCGGATGAATACCGCTTCGCGTATCGCACGCAGCAACGGTTCGCCGTCGTGCCAACAAACCAGACTGACCGTGAATCGTGTAGTCATGACCCTTCTCCTGGCTTCTCCGCCCGAAACTTTCGGACGGAAGAAACTTTATTGTTATTCGCATTCTGTCACGCCGTGATCTCGACTTCCGTACCCGCCTCCACCAGTTCAAACAAGTCCACCAGTTCGGCATTGCGCATGCGCACACAGCCGCGCGAGCCCGGCTTGCCAAGCGGGGTGCTGTCCGGCGTACCATGGATATATATATAACGCCGCATGGTATCGCATGATCCGCCGCGGTTGTAACCGCTCTCGCAACCCGACAGCCACAGGATGCGCGTCAATATCCAGTCGCGTCCCGGATACTGCGCGCCAAGCTGCGGCGAGTACACTTCACCGGTCGGACGCCGCTGAACAAAAACCGCATTCTCCGGTTCGCCTATGCCGATCTTCGCGCGGATGACGTGCTTGCCGCGCGGTGTGCAGAAACTTCCGTTCTCCTCGCCCACCCCGTTCGCGCCTGTGGATACCCGGTACCGGCGCAATGATTTGCCATTTTCGTCGAACAACTCCAGCGTCTGGGTCGGAATGTGAATGGAAATCTTCATGGTGCTTTCTGCTGCGCGCGGCGTGTGGCAAAAAAATCGCTCAACACCTTGCCGCATTCGTCCGCCAGGACCCCGCCGTGTATGCGAGCATGGTGATTCAATCTGATCATCGCTCCTTCTTCCCCGGGAGGAGGGTTGGGGTGGGGGAATTCCCCGAACAGATTGAACACACTGCCCGCCGCGCCGGTCTTCGGATCGCGTGCGCCGAACACCACGCGGGCGATACGGGCATGGAACATCGCGCCGACGCACATCACACAGGGCTCCAGCGTCACGAATAGTTCACAATCTACCAGACGATAATTACCGATATGTTGCGCGGCATCACGCAGTGCCGCAATTTCAGCGTGGGCGGAAGGGTCGTGCCGCGAAATGGGGGCATTGCCGCCGCGACCGATGATCCTGCCATCTTTCACCACGACCGCGCCGACCGGCACTTCTCCATTGCTCGCGGCCTGCCGCGCCAGGTCCAGCGCAGCACGCATGAAGGCCTCATCCGCTTCACCGTTAGGGTCATCTACCTGGGATGGAATCCGGTTCTCTAAATTCATGCCCCCCATTGTACGGGCAAAAATCGGATTGCCAAACGGTATGACGAGGCACAGAATCACCACGCCCAACCTGTACACCTCGACATGCAAGAACAGACTTCCAATCCCGCCGGCGAACCTCGAAAAGCACACGGGCGCGAACAGACACTCGGCGAGGAGATCGCCAACAGCATCAGCCACGGCGCGGGAGCCGTCGCATCGTTAGTGGGCGCCCCATTCCTGATCCTGCATGCGCTTGAACTCGGAGATACAGGCTACCTGATCGGTTCAGTCGTTTTCGCAGCCACCATGATCGTGCTCTACCTTTCTTCCACCCTCTACCATTCATTCCGCCCGGGCAGGCTCAAGCATATATTTCGCATCATCGATCACTCCGCGGTTTACCTGCTCATAGCGGGCACCTATACGCCCTTCACACTCGGCGTGCTCTACGGCACATGGGGCTGGACGCTGCTGATACTGATCTGGAGTCTGGCACTGGCAGGGGTGATGCAAAAGATGTTGAGCAGCATGTCGCGCCCCATCATTTCTACCGTACTCTATCTCCTCATGGGATGGCTCATCATCATCGCAGCCGATCCCTTGTATACCCGATTGCCGACATCCGGACTTGCCTGGCTGGTTGCGGGCGGCCTGGCCTACACCGCGGGTACCGTTTTCTTTGTCCTTGACTCGCGCCTGCGCTATGGCCATTTCATCTGGCACTGGTTCGTGCTGACGGGCACCACTTGCCATTATTTCGCCGTGTACTGGTATGCCGCCTGACAGCTGCAATTTGCGCTTGCCTTCCCGAAGGAATTTGTCAACAATGGCAGTCAGGAACAGGAGCCATTGATGCCAAAACAAGTTGTAGACGATTTCACCCTGCCCGCCACCGGCGGTGTCGATTTCACGCTGTACCCCATCCGCA